>CANHJG010000029.1 GCA_947461205.1 Opitutia bacterium | reverse complement strand
CCTACCGTAGGCGTCGGCGTCACGGTTAAGATCGTGTCGGATATTCCAGGTAAAACGCCAGCGAACGCGTCCGACCCTCCAGCCGATGAAAGGCCGCTTCCGCCTCTTTGAGTTGATCGTCGGTAAGTCGGGTGGCGGCCGTGCGCCCACCGAATTCTGCCTGAATCCGGGCGATTTCGAGGGTTTGGCGCTCGGCCTGAGCCTCGGTTCGGGTAGTGCAGTTCTTCCGGATGCGCTTTCCGTCCCGTTGACCGGAAACGCGAAAAACGACCTCCCCGGACAGGATTCGTGAAGTCTGAGACGACGAAGGATGCGGGCGATTTCATGCCCGATTTGCCACGTCAACGGGCAACTCCAGCGTCAGGAAAACTTAAGGATTGGTTATCAACACTTAAAATGGGGCGGCCAACGGGATTCGAACCCGCGACCCCAAGAATCACAATCTTGTGCTCTAACCAGCTGAGCTATGGCCGCCGTAAACTGACGAGCGCGAAAAATCGCCACGCGAGCGGAGGCTGTCAATCCCTTCTTCCCTCGTTTGCCGTTGCGCATGGGCGGAGCTGTTTCACGCTCGGGCCGCCTCCATGCCGCGCCTGCGCCTCGTCACGTTCAATATCGCCCACGGGCGCGGTCTGACGCCCATCCAGGGGCTGACCTCCCAACGCAAGCTCCGGCTCAACCTCCGTCGCATCGCCGCCCTCCTCGACGGGCTCAAACCCGACGTCGTCGCCTTGCAGGAGATCGACGAGCGTTCCCGGTGGTCGGGCAATTTTGATCATCTCGACTATCTGCGCGTCCACGCGAGTTTCCCTCACACGGTCTTCGGCATCAACAACCGCCGCACGGGTCTCGTCAATCTGAGCTATGGCAACGCCATTCTCGCGCGGCATGCGATCCGGGCTTCGGAAACGGTCGTGTTCGGGACCCGGAGTGTGGGCGAAAAGGGCTTTTTGTATGTCGAGTTGGACGTGGGCGGGCGCTGCGTGCCGTTCGTCAATTTGCATCTGCACTTCAGTTCGCGCGCCCAGCGGTTGCGGCAGTTGGAGCGGCTGCTGTCCTGGCTGCGCGAGAAGCACCGGTTGCACCGGAAGCGGTGGGCGGTGCCGCCCATCATTTGCGGCGACTTCAACAATCCCGGCACGCGGGATGACGCGACGGCCTCGCTGCTCAGCCATCTCGCGGACTATTGCGACTATGTGCTGCACCCGTTGACCGGACTGACGTTTCCGTCGCCGCTGCCGACCCGGGCCCTCGATTTTATTTTTCTGCCGGCCGGATGCCGGAATGTACGGTGCGAGATTGTGCGCTCGATGCTGTCGGACCACCGGCCGGTGCTGGTGGAATTTGAGGTCGACTGAAAAATTTCTTTGCGCCGGCCGGTGCTTTTTGCGGCGATGGCGATCCGTATGTCACGCCTTGCCCAAACGTTCGCCCGGACCCGGGCGCAAAACCGAGCCGCTTTTGTCGCCTATGTGTGCGCGGGCGATCCGGATTTCGACACCTCGCTCGAGGCCTGCCGGGCGCTGCTTGCGAGCGGCGTGGACATTCTTGAGCTGGGCGTGCCGTTTTCCGACCCGCTGGCGGACGGATTAACCAACCAGCTGGCGGCGCAGCGGGCCCTGGAAAACGGCATGACGGCGGCGCGGGTGTTTGAACTGGTGCGCCGGCTGCGCGAAACGAGCGAGACGCCGATCATTTTCTATACCTACTACAACCTCTTATTCGCCAACGGCGTCGACGCCTACGTGCGCGCCGCGAAGGCCGCGGGGGTTGACGGTATCCTCACGCTCGACCTGCCGCCGGAAGAGTCGGGCGACGTGACGGCGGCCTGCCGCACGCACGGGGTGGACACGGTGTTCATCATCGCGCCGACGACGCCGGACGCGCGGATTCCGACGATTGCCGCGGCGACGACGGGTTTTATCTATTACGTGTCGCGCGAGGGGGTGACGGGGGTGCGCGAGCAGGTGGCGGGGAATATCGCCGAGGCCGTGGCGCGCATCCGGACGCATACGGCGTTGCCGGTGGCGGTCGGCTTCGGGATCGGTTCGCGCGCGCAGGTGGCCCAGGTGGCGGCGCTGGCCGACGGGGTGGTGGTGGGCAGCGCGCTGGTGAACTGCGTGCGCGACCACCTCGGTGACCGGGCGAAAATCGTGGCCGCGCTCGCCGCGAAGGCCGCCGACCTCGCGGCGGGTGTCACGCGCAGCTGAGTTTCGTCTTGCGACGCCAGGCGGGGCCGGGTGCGCTGATGCGCTGCACGTCATGGCGCGAAAAATCCTGCTGATCGACGATGACCGGATGCAATTCCGGCTGACGCAGGCGAACGTCGCTCGTTTTCACGGCGAGCGCTGCGAGCTCGAGTGGGCGGCGACGTACGAGGAAGGACTCGTCCGGCTCCTCGAAGGCGGGCACGCGGCCTGTCTGCTCGACTATCAACTCGGCGAGCGCGACGGTCTCCAACTGATCCGCGCGGCCGTGGCCTTAGGGTGCCGCACGCCGATCGTGTTCCTGACGGCGGAAACGGCAGAGCGGGTGGACGTGGCGGCGATGGAGGCCGGCGCACTCGACTATCTGGTGAAGAGCGAGATCACGCCCCGGGCGTTGGAGCGTTCGCTGCGGTATGCGATGAAACTGGGTGACACGCTCGAAGCGTTGCGGCGGCTGGCGACGCGCGACCAGCTGACGGGTTTGCTCAATCGGCGCGAATTTGACCGCATCCTGACCGAGGAAGAGGAGCGGGCTCGGCGTTTCGGTCATCCGCTCGCGTTGGTGATGATCGATGTCGACCACTTCAAATTGGTGAACGACTCTTATGGCCACCCCGCGGGAGACGCGGTGTTGCGGGAGGTCGCGCGCCGCGTGGCGACGGTGCCCCGGACGGTCGACCGCGTCGCGCGGTTTGGCGGCGAGGAATTTGCGTTGGTGCTGATGCAGACGGACCGGGCCGCGGCGCTGGACGTCGCGCGGCGGGTGTGCGCGCTCGTCGAATGCGAGCCGGTGCCGGGGGGCGACGGGATGGCGTTGAACGTGACGGTGAGTGCGGGCGTGGCCGCCTGGCCCGAGGATGGGAAACTGGGCGCCGACCTCGTGGCGGCGGCCGACAAGGCGCTCTACACGGCGAAGGCGCGCGGCCGAAACCGCGCCGTGGGGTTCAACGAATTGTAGGATCCGCCGGGGCGAGGATGCGCAGGCTGGCCGGTTGCACGGCGAACTCCACGCGGGCCGGAGCGGCGTGCACTTCGCCGTCGGTGTGGATGGGGCCGGCCGCGGGGCGTTCGACGGCAAAGCGGGCGGCGCAGCGGCGGACCACCGCGGCGTCGCGGTCGAGCGTACCGCGGAAGAGGCGCCACACGAGCGGGGCGAAATTGAAGAGCGTGAGCGGCGGGATCGCGGTGAGGTTGAGCAGGCCGTCGTCGACGCGCGCGCCGGGGGTGATGAAGCTGTTGTTGCCGTATTGGTCGGCGTTGCCGACGACGAGCGTGAAGGTGCGAAACGCGGTGCGCGTGCCGCCCTGCTCGATGATGCAGGATTGGGGCGTGTAGTCGGCGAAGGCCCGGGCGCTGGTCGTCAGGTAGCGGGCGAACCCGCGCCGGCGGAGGAGATTGAAACGCGCCGAGATTTCCGCCTCGAAGCCGAGCCCCGCCGCGGTGAAAAACGGCCGGCCGTCGGCGAGACCGGTGTCGATGAGGCGGGGGTGGCCGGCGCGGACGATCGCGAGGGCGTGTTCGACGGACCCGTGGATGCCGAGGTGGCGGCCGAGGCCGTTGCCGGATCCGCAGGGGATCAGGCCGAGAGTGGCGGCGGTTCCGGTGAGGACGGAGGCAATCTCATTGAGCGTGCCGTCGCCGCCGACGGCGACGACCACGGTGCAGCCGTCGGCGAGGGCCTGCTGCGCGAGTGCGGAGGCATGGCGGGGGGCGTCGGTGAGCGTGACGCCGGCCCCGTGGCGCGCGGCGAAGGCCCGGACCGCCGGGAGGGCGGCGGCGGCGCGGCCGGAGCGGGGGTTGACGATGAAGCGGGTTTTCAACGGGAGATTTTTCTAGCGGCGGATTGCGCCGATGCCACTGATAAGAAATGTAATTCGGTTCCGGATGAAACCACTCCTCCATGTGCTCACGGGTCCGACGGCGGTCGGCAAGACCGAATGGGCGTTGCGCTGGGCGGAGGCGCGCGGCGCGGAAATCGTGTCCTGCGACTCGCTGCTGTTTTACCGCGGGATGGATCTCGGGACGGCCAAGCCGACGGCGGCGGAGCGGGCGCGCGTGCCGCATCATTTGATCGATCTGTGCGAGGTGACGCAGCGGATGGATATTACCGACTACGTGGCGGCGGCGCGGCGGGCCGTGGCGGAGATTGCGGCGCGGGGGCGGGCCGTGCTCGTGACGGGCGGCAGCGGGTTTTATTTGAAGAGTTTTTTGGGTCCGGTGGCGGACGAGGTGACGGTGTCCGCGGAATTGCGGGCCGAGGTGGGGGCGCTGTCGTTGGCTGAGGCGGTGGCGCAGTTGGCGAAGCTCAATCCCGCCGGTCTCGGTGCACTCGACGTGGCGAATCCCCGGCGGGTGGTACGGGCGTTGGAGCGGTGTCGTGCGGCGGGGAAGACGCTGGCGGTACTGGCGGCGGAATTTGCGCAGCGGCCGGGGCCGTTTGCGGATTGGCGGGTCGAGCTCACGCGGTTGGATCGAGCGCCGGAGGAGTTGGAGGCGCGGATCGCCGCGCGGGTGGGCGCGATGTTGCGCGAAGGGCTCGTGGAGGAGGTGCGGCGGCTGCGGGCGGCCGGGTTGGAGCTGAATCCGAGCGCGGCCGGGGCGATCGGTTACCGCGAGGTGCTCGCGGTGCTGGCCGGGGCGGGGTCGGAGGCCGGGTTGGCGGCGGAGATTGCGCGTAATACGCGGGCGCTGGTGAAGAAGCAGCGCACGTGGTTTCGCACGCAGCTGCCGGCGCACCGCGTGCTGGGGGCCGGAGCGGTGCGAGACGCGGGGGAACTGTTTGCCGGGTAGAACCGCCGGGGAGCGGATCCGGCGCACACCGGCGCCGGGTGGCTTACGGTGTGCGACGGTAGGTGTCGCGGTAGTAAAGGAGGGTATCGGGATTCACGATATCCACGAAGCCGCTGCCGGTGGTGAGGAGGCAGAACTTCTGGTTGTGACGGCCGAGTTTGAAGGTGTCGGTGTCGCGCGTGATCCCGTCTTTGACCCCGAGTTCGAGGAACTGGATTGTTCCGTCGGCGGTGACGGTGATCATGCGGTCACCGGGAAGGCTGCCGGTGGCATAGCGGCCGATGGCTTCGCGGCCGCGCGCGGCGAGTTCGGTGGGGTCGGTCAGCAGGACGACCACGGGCGTGACGTTGACGCTCTCTGTGGTGTAGATGGCGTGGAGCGTGTAGCCGTTCAGGCCGAGTCCGGCGATCAGAATGGCGCAGGCGATAGCGTAGTGCGGGGCGGGCTTGGGCCCGGTGGCGCCGGATTCCGGGGCGGTCGGGAGCGGCCCCGGGTGCGGGCGGTCGAGTTGGGCGGCGATCTCGGAAGCGGAAAGTTCGCTGCAGGGCTCGGTGGGAGCGCGGGCGCGGGAGAGGAAAAGTTTTCCCTGGCCGGTGCGGATGAGGAAGCGGCCGGCGGCGGCGCTGACCAGGAGGTGCGGATCGGCGTCGTGATTTTGCCGCGCGTCCAGCTGCTGGAAGCGGCTGAGCAGCGCGGTGAATTCTGCGGGGGAAAGCGGGCCGAGTTCAGCGGCGCCGAAGGCGGGGTCGGCGCCGGCGGTATCGGAGGTCAGGTTGACGGTGGTAACGGTGAACATGGGAGCGCCTCAGGGTTCGAGCACGTAAACGGGGTAATGGCGGAAGCCGAGCCGCAGGTTGCCGGTATCCAGGCTGCCGTCGTCGATCCGCCGGTCGAGGTCGGTGAGCTGGAGGCGGTCGGCCGAGACCCGGTTTTCGGCGACGGAGGAGATGACGATGGCGGAGCGGTAGCGTTCGCCCTGCTGGACGGTGTTGGGCGACCACGTGTAGCGGCCGCCGATGGGGGTGGGGCGTTCCCAGTTGGTCGCGCGGAGGCGACCCTCCATCCCGGCCGGGAAGACCCCGGGCGCTCGGTTGCCCGGGGGCCAGTCACCGTATTCGTGCGTGTAGGACTGGAGGGCGCCCCTGAAAACGCGGAGGTCGGTGACGACGGCGGCAGACCGGGCTTCGCGGTTGATTTTCTTGACCACCGGAACGGCGAGAGCGGCGAGGACACTGAGGATCAAGACCACGACGGAGAGTTCGATCAGCGTGAAACCGGCTTCGCCCCGGAGAGGCCGGGCAGGGTGGTGGGTGGAGATCGAAGCGAGCGCTGCCAAGCGGTGGGGCGAGGGAGGCACGGGAGCGCGCGGGTGCACGTCACGGCCGGGCCGCGGGGCGCGTGAGCCGCGCGTGGATGATGACGTGGGTGGCGATGAGGAGCGGGACGAGAAAGGTGGGAAGGAGGCTGAGGGGCAGGTAGGTCATCGCGCGCATTTGGAGGGGATTGGCGAGGTTGAGCCGGGCTGCGGTGAGGACGACGAGGGCGATGTCGACCAGGCCGAGGACGTTCCAGATGCGGATGGCGCGCTCGCGCGAAGAGTCGGCGAGCGGGGCGAAGACCACGACGAGGGCGAGCACGGCCACGATGATATCACCGATGCCGCCGGGCACGGCAAAGTCGTAGGGCAGGAGGCCGCTCCGGTAGAGCACGATAAAATAGAGGCCGACGAACCGGGTGACGTGGAGGACGACGAGGGTGCGGAGATCGAGGGCGTCCACCCAGGCCCGGACGGGGGCGAGGCGAAAATACGCCAGGAGCAGTAGTGCGGAGAGGCCAAGCACGATCGCGGGGACGCCGAAGGGCGGGAGCCGCTGCAGGAGGAGTTGGTGACCCGCGAAAAACGCGGTACCGAGCCAGAGCCAGAAAATGAGGCGGACAACCAGGGCGGTGGGCATGTCGGAGAGAACCAAAACCGGACGGGAGCGAGGCGGCGAGCGGGGAAATAAAAAAAGCGCGTCGGGGGCGACGCGCTTGGGGGGGCGAAGGCGGGGCGCGGGGCGACCGCGCCCCCGCATTACTTCGGGAGTTGAACGTTGTACCGCGAGAGGGACGAGCCTTCGAGCCGGTTGATTTCGCCGATGGCCTGACGGAGCGCGGCTTTGGCGGCGAGTTCGTTGAAGCGGGCGGTTTCCAAGTCTTCCTGCGCCTGGAGCACGAGGCGGGCGGTGGCGAGGCCGGCGTCGAAACGGGCCTTTTGCAGGTCGTATTGGCGGGCGCTGAGTTCGGTGGCCTTGGCGGAGAGATCGACGGCCACGAGATTAGTTTCCACGGCGCGAACGGCGGTGCGGACGCTGACGATCAAATTTTGTTCGAGCTGCTCGAGGCGGATTTTCTGGGACTTCACGGAGGTCAGGGCGCTGCGGTAGTTGGCTTTGTCGGCCTGCTGGCCCCACGGCATCGAGTAGTTAAGACCGAGGCTCCAGTTGTTGCCGTGTTCGCGCGGGAGGGAGCTGACGACATCGACGTAACCGTCTTTGGTGGCCTTGGCGGTGTAGCCGAGCGAGGCATCGAGATTGAGGGTCGGCTGGAGGTTGCGTCGGGCGGTGGCGAGATCGAGTTCGAGCTGTTTGATCGTATCCTGCTGGGCGAGGGAATCGGGATAGCGTTCGCGCGCGAGTTTGTAGGAGGTCGCGAAGGTGGGGGCGGTGGGCTTGTAGTTGTCGAACGCGACGGGGCCGGGCCGCGTGTCGAAGTCCGGCTGGTTGATGAGATTCAGCAGGGCGTCCTCGCGATCGCTGACCGTTTGCTGGGCGGTCACCAAGGCGCGGCGGGCGGTGGCGACGCCGAACTCGGCGGTCAGAACGTCGAGGTCGGTCATCACGCCGGTCGCACGGCGGGCTTTGTTTTCCTCGAAGAGGTTGAGGTTGCGGTCGAGGGTGAGTTGGCGGATGCGCACGGTCTCGCGGGCGGAAACGAGATTGTAATAGGCGTTCTCGGTGGAGGCGATTACGGTGAGAATCCGGCTCGTGTAATTGAGGTTGGCGATGTCGAGGCCGAGTTTGCTGCGCTCGAGGGCGGTGGTGGCGCTGACGCGGCCGACGTTGCGCAGGAGGGGTTGGCTCAAGGTGGCGGTGACGCCGTTGCCGAAGCTGGGGTTGACGAGGGCGTTCGTCGAATTCGTGGCACCGCGGCTGACGTTGGTGGAGAGGCCGACGGTGCCGTTGGTGGCTTCGAGTCGTTGCGTGACGCCCACGCGGACGGTGGTGCTGTCGTTGCGGGGGCCCTCGGTTTGTGAGCCGTCGAGGCGGCTCGTGTTGGATGCGGCTTGGTTAACGCCACGGGTGGCGGCGGCGGTGAGGGTCGGATCGAAGCCGGCGCCGGCGACGTTGACGGCCTCCTTGGCGGTTTCGGTGGCGCCCGCTTGGATCTGGAGGTCGAAATTTTTCTTCAGCGCGAGTCCGACGGCTTCCTCGAGGGCGAGCGGTTTGCCGGCCGGCGGGACGGAGGCGGTTTGGGCGCGAGCGGGCGCGAGAATGGCGGTGAAGGCGAGGGCGACGAGAGCGCGGGCGAGGTGGCGTGACATGACTTGGAAGAAAAAGAAGCTCAGCTGACGTTAAACACGGGAGGGGTTTGACAGTTACTGTTTTTCGAACTCACCGCCGGACGTGCGTTTGAGGACGGTGAAGCCCGCTTGTCTGGCGCGCGAGACGGAAAGGGGGGCGGAAAGTTTCGGGGAATTTACGCTCTGAATCCGGAGGCGGTGTACGGCTTGTCCACAGGTCGGGCAGGCCGTGAGGTCAGGGGTGTTTGCGTGCGCCCGGTGTTCGAAGCCATCGCCGCACAGGCGGCAGGGCGCGGACAGCGGGGCGTAAGCGTGGAGGGGCATCGGGGCAGCATTTCACGACGGCTCGGGGCCCGGCGGCGAGCCGAATCGTGGTGAGGGGTGCAGGGCGGAAGGGCGGAGAGGGAGGGGGGAAGGCGGGAGTGACTGAAGGGGCCGAAGATCCGGCGTGGCGGATTGTCGGGCGGGGGCAAAAAAGAAGCGCGTTGGGGCAACGCGCTTCATACGGGGGGCCGACGGCCGGCGATCGGAGAAGGAGCTTACGGAGCCTTGGGCTCGGACTTTTTCAGTTCCTTTTCGACGAGTTCGGAAATGTAGGTGCCAGCGCTCGTGCGGGCGGTGTAGCTCGCGATCTGCGCGCGCGTGGCGGCAAATTGCGGGTTCACCTCGGAAAGGTCGGGCGCTTGCTTGTCGATCGCGTAGACAAAAATGCCCTTGTCCTGCGCGACGAGCATGTCCGAGACCTGGCCTTTTTCGAGACGGTCCAGGGCGCCGAGCACAGTGTAATCGGCGTCCTGCGGCCGGTTGCGGAGCGTAAAGGCGGCGAGACTCTTGGCTTCGATCTTCACGCCGGCGCCCGCCGCGGCCGCGGTGGCGGCCGGCTCAAAGGTGTCGCCGGCTTTGAGGCGATTTTCGAGCTGGGCCTTGAGGGTCTTGCCGAGTTCGACAAAACGGCGGCGCTTTTCGCCTTCCGTCCAATCGGCTGTGACCTTGTCACGGACCTCGGCGAAGGCGGGTTTCCGGGCGGGCTGCGTTTCCTTCCAGAAAACGACGACGGCGCCGGCGGGAACATTGACGGCTTCGGAGTAGTAGCGGTCTTCGCGGGGGAGCTTGAAAGCTTCGGTCGCGACGTCCCGGGAGCCGCCGAGTTCGGCCGGTCCGGCCTCGCGGGTGAACGGGGCGAGGGTTTTTGCGGTCAACTTCAATTTGGCGAGGAACGCATCGATGCCGGCGGCGGGGACGCGGTTTTCGTAGATCGCGAGCGAGAGATCGCTGGCGGCCTTGGCGGCGAGTTTCTGCGCGCGTTCAAGTTTGAGCGTGGCTTCGACCTGCGGCCGGGCGGCGGCGTAGTCCGCGGCGGGGTCGGATTTGGCGGGCGTTTTGTCATCAGCCGGCTTGACCTCGGGGGCCTTCGGGAAACGCGAGGGATTCGCATCGTAGGAGGCGCGCACCTCGGCCTCGGAGACCGTCACGGCGGAGAGGTAGTTAAGGGCAGAAAAATCGGCGTAGGTCGCGACGACGCGGGGCGGGACCTGGTAGCGGGGCGCGTCCTCCTCGAAGAATTTTGTGAGATCGGCGTCGGAGGGTTTGAGCGCGGGCGCGAAGGACGCGTAATCGACCGTGGCGGTGGCGATGGTCCAGCTGGTGTCGGCGCGGGCGAGTTGGCTCTTGACGTCGGCGGGGAGCACGTAGCCCGGGCCGGCGATGAGTTTGTTAACCTTGTCGGCCCGGACGTCGGCGCCGATGACGCGGGCGATGTCGGCTTCATTGACGCCGCGGGGATTGGTTTTGAGGTTGTCGCGGAAAGTGGCGTAGGCCTTGGGGTCGAACTGGCCGTCTTGGCCGGCGAACATGCGGAGCGTCTTGATCTGGTCGGTGATTTCCGCGGTGGTGGCCGCGGGGATGTGCCACTGGTCGGCGAGGTAAAGGGTGGCGGCGCGCTGGAAGGCGTAGTTCTGGATTTGTTCGGCTTCGAGATTGCCGAAGGCGCCCATCTGGAGGTTGGCGCTGAGGCCGGCATCGCCCATCAGGCGGCTCTGGTCCTGTTGCAGGCCCAGATTGTAGCCGAAGAAGGGGCGGTCGACGAGGCGGCGATCCCCGTGACCCAGGCCGGGCGAGGCACCGATGGTGAAGACAAACGAAACGATGATGAGCACCAGCAGGACCGCGAAGATCGTGCGGAAGTGATGCTGAAAATATTTCTGAATCCAGGTAATCATGGGGAGAAAACGTCGGACGCTAGGTCGCCGGGGACGCGTGGCAAGGGCGAATTCGAGCGGGCGGTCGGGCGGGCGCCCAAGGCTCAGCCGGAGCGTCGGTGCCCGAGGGTGAAGGGCGGGCGGGATTCGTCGAAGGGGTGTTCGGTGAAAAGCTCCTCCAGGCTTTTCTGGAAGAACGGCTGTTCGCCGATCCGGTTGAGCGCGGCGTCGTAGTGGTGGAGGATGGGGTCGATGCGCTCGAGCGACTGCCCGACGGGATCGTCGCCGAAGTTGTCGTCGAGCGTTTTAAAGTCGAACAGGTTGATCCGGCCCAAGGGGCGGGCGGGCTGGTAGCGGTGCTCGGTGGCCGGGGTGTTGGGCGCCGGGCGGAGGGTGGTGACCAAGTTCATGTCGACGAGGCGATGGAGGCATTCGTTGAGGATCTGGGTCGGGACTTTGAGGAGGTCGCTCAGCTGGGAGGCGGTGATCGGCGGCAGGCAGCCTTGGAACCGCCGGCCGATGGTGAGGAGGACGACGAGCGAGAGGCGTTCGCGCATCGACTCGGCGAGCTGACTCCACGCGGCCTGGCTGTTGCGGAAGTGGACGTTTTGGACGGCGTAACTGATGACGCCGCCGATGAGGATGTAGAGCCAGAAGATGTAGAGGCCCAGCATGAGCACGAGCGGCACGGCCAGTTGCCCGTAGAGATTCTGCGTTTGGACGACGCGGCGGACGTAGAAGAACGCCACAAGATTATTGAGCATCAGGAGGGCGGCGACGACGAAGGCGCCGGCAAACGCGGCGCGCCAGAACACGTGGGTGTTGGGGATAACCCGATACACGAGGGTGAGCATCACCACCAGCAAGGTGAGGGAAAACGCGGGGAGCGACCAGCGGAGCACGGTGATCAGGCCCGCGCCGCCGGGGAGCCGGCTCAGCGGTTCGTTGAACACGTTCACGGCGGCGCCGGCGCCGACGAGCGTGACGGAGGCGAAAAATAGGACGGCGCCGAGGGTGAGGATGGTCCAATAAAACACGATGCGCATGAGCAGGGAGCGGCCGAGCCGGATACCCCAGATGTCGTTGAAGGCATCCTCCACGGCCTTGAACATGAGCAGCACGATGAGCACGAGCGAGAGCGCGCCGAAGACGCCCCCGTAGCCCGAGCGCGCACTGGTGATGAAGCCGTTGAGCATCGACACGAGCTGGGGGTTCACGGCCTCGCCGACGGAAACGGTGGGGTCCTTCGCCGCCTGGAGGGACCGGAGCTGCGGGGCGACCTGTTCCAGGAGGGTGCCGACGTGGTTGGCGACGAGATTAGGATCGTCGTTCTTACCCAGAACAAAGCCGCCGACGAGGACCGCGATGGCAATGAGCGGGCCGAGACTGAGGAGGGAACTGAAGCTGAGCGCCGCGGCGCGGCTCGGGACTTTGGTTTCAAAAAAAACCGTCCACGTGATCGAGATTACGCGCAGGCTGGCGTAGAGCCAGCCGCGCGGGGACGTATCCTTCAGGTGTGCGGGCGCCCAGATTTCTTTTTTCCAGACGTGGGTGACGTGATGGCTCAAACCGGCGAACCGCGCGGGGAGCGAAGGGGGCGGAGGACCGGCGTGCGACACGGCGTCAGTGCGAGAGCAGATACCCGCTCAAAGCGCCACAGCCGCCGATGGCGGCGCCCGCGGAAAGGAGCACCGGGACCAGGCGGACCCACACGGTGCAGAGATAGAGCCCGGCGGCGCCGACCGCGAGCAGCGTGATGGGCAGCGAAAGACCTTGGGCGAAAAAGATGAAGCCGAGGAACCCGAGGGCGAGCGCGGCGCGGAAGCGGACGAAGGGGTAGACGCCCACCATGCCGAGGCCGAGCATGAGGGCGAGGCTGACATCGAGGACGCCGAGGAGGATGATCGGCTGGGCGAAAATTCGGCCGGGCTCGCCCGACAGGATCGCATCCGCGTGCGGGAGGATGGCGCCGGCGGCGCTGATCGCGAGGGCGGCCACCAGCGACCACAGGCCGACCTTGGCGGCCCGCATCATCGCAATTTCCGGGTCCCTCTTGTCCGACGTGTCGGCGGTGCGGCCCTCGGCGGCGGCGAGCATGTCGTCGACCGTGATGGCCCGGGCTTTATCGTCGGTCTGGTTGAGCGTTTTTATTTCCTTGGCCTTGAGCGCGAGTTTGCGTTTTTCCGGGAACACTGCGGCCATGAGTTCGGCGTTGGTGCCGAGCGCGCGCCACTGCTCGGCGGTGGCGTCGTAGATCAGCGTTTCAGCGGTGACTTGGCCGGCATCGGCGAGGGACGTGAGCTGCTCGAGATCAAAGGGGCCCCGGGGTTCGGTGTCGGTCGCGTTGCGGAGGTAGAGTTCCTGCGTGGCCATGGGGGACGGTGCGCGGGGGGCGGGGGAGCGGCAAGAGTTTTGTCCGAGGGCGGTGCGGGCAGGGCCGATCAGGCGGTCGGATAATCCCAGCCTTGGCGATAGGGGCGGCGGAGGAGTTGGTTGGCGGCGGGATCGTTGGGGATGGTTTCGCGGGCGCCGTCCCACTCGATGCTGCGGCCGAGTTTCAGGGAGAGCATGCCGAGGAGCGCCATGTTGGTGGCAAGCTGGACCTCGCCGACGTCGCTCACGGGCTTCGTGCCGGTGCGGATGGCGTGGAGGAAATCGGCCCAGAGTTCGCGGATGTTTTGCGCATCGGGTTGGTTGAGCACGGCGGCTTCCGTGATCGGGGGTTGCTTCGCGTCGGCGGGATAAAACGTCCAGCCCTTTTGCCACCCCATGTGGAAAATGCCCTTGGTGCCGTAGAAATAACAGCCGACGTTTTCGCCTTTATCGGTGTGGTTGTTGGCGAAGCGGCGGTGTTCCCACTGCACGTCGAACGTGTCGAAGCTGAAGGTGGCGAGCTGGTGGTCGGGAGCGTCGGTGGTCTGCTCGTGCGCGGTCAACACGGCGGGCCCGGCAATCGGGCGGCCGCCGGCGGAGTAGATGCGCTTTGGATATTTCTCGCCGGTGACCCAGAGGACCTGGTCGAACCAATGGATGCCCCAGTCGCCGATGGTGCCGTTGGCGTAGTCGAGGTAGTTGCGGAAACCGCGCGGGTGGATGCCGCGGTTGCCGGCCCCGGAGGATGGATCGCGGGGATCGCCGCCGTTGAACGGCCGCAACGGGGCGGGACCGCACCACAGCTCCCAATCGAGCTCCTTCGGCACCTCGACGGTGGGGAGCGGTTTCTCGGGGCCGCCGGCGTAGTTGACGAAGCAGCGCACCATGCCGATTGCTCCGATCTTGCCGGAGCGGATAAATTCGCGGCCGCTGAGGTTGTGCGGCGAGATGCGGCGGTGCGTACCGACCTGGACGACCCGACCGGTGGCGCGGGCGGCGTTCACCATCGCGCGGCCTTCGGCGACGGTGTGCGAAATGGGTTTTTCGACGTAGACGTGCGCGCCCGCCTTGACGGCGGCAATCATCGGGAGCGCATGCCAGTGGTCGGGCGTGCCGATGATGGCGATGTCGGGCTTCATCTCGGCGAGACAGTCGCGGTAATCTTTGAAGCGTTTCGGCGTGGAGCCGCTGCCGGCCGCGCCGTTTTTCATCGTCGGTTCGAACTGGCGCGAGTCCACGTCGCAGAGTGCGACGAGTTCGCAGGAGCCGCTGGCGAGGGCCTCCCGGAGGATGTTGTTGCCCCACCACCCGCAGCCGATGAGGACGGTGCGGAATTTTTTTCCGCCGGATTTTTCGGCGGAGCGGAGCGAGAACGGCGCGGCGGCAAGGGCGGCGGTGGCGGCGGAAGTATGGAGGAAGGAGCGGCGGTTCATGGGGCGAAAGGCGGGGGGCCGATTGGCGGGGGGGGCGGCAGGGACTCAGGTTTTCCGGCCGAGGCCGATGTGGTCGCGGAGGTAGGTGATCGAGCGCGCGAGTTCGGCTTTTTGGAATTCCTGCGTGGCGACTTTGCCTTCGGGACCGGAGGGGGCTTTCCAGGCCGTAAGCGGTTTGCCGCGTTGGGCAAGGGCTTCGAATTTCGCGAGCGCGGCGGGGCGCTTGTCGTAGTACTGCCAGAAGTCGGCGTGCTTATAGGGAAAGGTGCGTTGCGAACCGGAGATCGTTTCGATGATGATCGGCACGGTCGGGCAGAGCTGAGCCCAGCGCGCGGCATAGGCTTTCCAGTCGATCAGGCCTTCGCCGGCGGCGGTCCATTGCACGGCGGCGCCCTCGGGCGTGGCCCAAATCTGCTCGTCGCGAAGGCTCGAACAAACCGTGTAGCGTCCCAGATTTTCGAGGACATCCATGGGATCCTCGAGGGTCCAGGCGGCGTTGCCGGAGTCGAGGTTTGCCCCGACGTAGTCTCGGCCGGCGGACTCGATGAGTTGGACAAGTTCCCAGGAGTGGAGGTCGCCGGCGTGGTTCTCGATGGCGATTTTTACGCCGAGATCGAGGGACTGGGTGCGGCAGGCTTTGAGGACGGCGACGGTGTCGGCGATGCGGGCCTGGATGCCGCCCGCGGTTTTGCGATCCTCCATGGTGCCGAGCACGACCCGGAAGACGGGCGAGCCGAGGGCTTGGGCGACACGGAGGCCGAGACGGAGATGTTCCTCGGCGGTGCCGCGGTTGGGGCGAAACGCCTTGGACGTGGGGCAAATGCTCCAGCTGCCGACGTAGAGCGCGACCGCGACATCGGCGGCGCGGCGACGGAGTTCGCGGAGCGGGGCGTCGTCGAGGCTGTCGAAGGCGTCGAGGTCGGAGATGAGGAGGGCGTCGAGTCGGAGGGCGGCGGCGTGATCGATGAGCGCGGGGGCTTTCCAGCCCATGGCGCGGACGGCGAAGTTGTCCATCCCGAGGCCGATTTTAGGTGCGGCGGATTTCGCGTGGGCGGCGAAGAGGCGGGAGGCGGCGGAGGTGGCGGCGGTCGCGGAAGCGGCGACGGCGAGCGTTTGGAGAAACGAGCGGCGGTGCATGGGGTGGAGGCGGGTGGTGGGCGGGGTGAGGGAAGGACGGAGCACGCGCGGTGTCGAGTGCGCGCGGAGGAAAAACTAGCCGACGCCGGCGAGGCTGACGAGGGCTTTGAGTTGGGCGATGTCGGTGAGCGAGGTTTTGGCGATGAAGCCGCGAGCGTGGGTGAAGTGAACTCCGGGTTGTCCCGCAATCCGGCTGAAGTTCAGGCGCGGGTTGTCGCGATACCGCGAGAGCCCGTAGCCCGGGCTGCGGCGGTCCGGGCTGACGGTGCCGACCACGCGGGCGGCGAGGTCGCGAATCGCGAGGAAGCGGTCGAGCCCCATGGACGGATCGTCGGGCAGCGGGTCGGTGCGCGGAAGAAAGAGGATTTCCGCGGGAGAACCGGCGAGATCGACGGTCCAGATTTCCGCGTGCAGGTCGATGAAATCGAGCCGGGTGCGGAGGGATTTCAGGTAGTCGAGCAGGTCCTCGCCGATCATGCGCATCATTTCCCAGAGGGGCTGGCCGGGGTCCAGCCGGGCGGCGAGGGCGAAGCGGCGCAGGAGCGTGAGGTCGATTGGCGAGTTGAGTTTGGCGAGGGCGTCGGACGACACGCCGAGCCATGTGGCGGTGGCGTGCGGGCCGCGGCAGTCGAACCACTCGGCGGTTTCGAGCCAGTCGCAAAACAGGCGGGCGTCGGCGTAGAGGCCGAGGTGTTGGAGGACGAGCGAGAGCGAGCAGGTGGGCGGGTGATCCTTGGGGAGTTGGTGGTGGTCGAAATTGTGGAGCGCCGGATCGTGGTGATCACCGACATCGACGACGGCGGTGCCGGGATCGGCGAGGTCGGCGGACGTCGGTTCGCGGCGGACGAGCGGCACGGGGTGGAGGGCGAGGAGGACGGAGCAGGCGAGAAACTCGTCTTTGTGGGCGCTGCCGGGGTGCGTGAGGATCGTGGAAAGAGCGGTCATGGTGGCGGGAGGGTTGGGCGGGCCGGCTGATCGGGCGAGGGCAAAGAAAAGCCCGGGCGTGGGAGCCCGGGCCGAGGGGAGGGCGCGCCAGCGGGCCGCGACCGGGGGCGCGATTACCGCACGACGCGGGCGCCGCCGCCGCCGATGGTCTTCTCGACTTCCTTGCGGGTGGCCATCGAGGTGTCACCGGGAGTCGTTGAGGCGAGGGCGCCATGGGCGGCGCCGTATTCGACGGCTTTCTGCGGGTCGTTGAATTCCATGAAACCAAACTGCACGCCGGACGCGAAGCTGTCGCCGCCGCCGACGCGGTCGAGAATCTCGAGGCCGGGATACGGTTTGCTCTCGTGGAACTTGCCGTCGTGCCAGAGGATCGCGCTCCAGTCGTTTTTCGTGGCGGTGAGGACGTGGCGCAGCGTGGTCGCGGCGACCTTGAAGTTCGGGAATTCGCTGACGGCGGTCTCGATCATCGCTTTGAACGCGTCGGTTTCGATGTGGCCGAGGGTCTCGGCGCCCTTGACGGCGAAGCCGAGGGAGGCGGTGAAGTCCTCTTCGTTGCCGATCATGACATCGACATACTTCGCGATCTCGCGGTTGACCTCCTGGGCTTTTTTCAGGCCGCCGATGGTTTTCCAGAGCGAAGGGCGGTAGTTGAGATCGTAGGACACGATGGTCCCGTATTTTTTGGCGGCCTTGACGGCTTCGACGGTGAGTTCCGCGGTGGAGGCGGAGAGGGCGGCGTAGATCCCGCCGGTGTGGAACCAGCGGACGCCGAGTTGGCCGAAGATGTGGTCCCAGTCGATGTCGCCGGGTTTGAGCTGGGAGGCGGCGGTGTTGCCGCGGTCGGGATTGCCGACGGCGCCGCGGATGCCGAAGCCGCGCTCGGTGAAGTTGAGGCCGTTGCGGACGGTGCGGCCGATACCGTCGTCTTCGCGCCACTGGATGAAATCGGTGGCGACGCCGCCCTGCATGATGAAGTCTTCGACGAGGTGGCCGACCTCGTTGTCGACGAAGGCGGTGACGACGGCGGTTTTGTAACCGAAGCATTTGCGGAGGCCGCGGGAGGTGTTGTATTCGCCGCCGCCCTCCCAGACGTGGAAGTGGCGCGCGGTGCGAATGCGGCCCTCGCCGGGATCGAGGCGGAGCATGACTTCGCCGAGCGAGATTTGGTCGAAGGCGCAGGAGTTGGCAGGTTTGATTGGGAGGCTCATGGAGGAAGAAAAACGGACAGAAAAGCGAGAGAGGGACGGCCCTCGGAAAACGCGGCAGAGGGCAGAGCCAAGGATGCGGTGGGCGGTCGGTCAATTATGGATTGCGCACGGGGGTGCCAGCCAAGGCCCGAACGGGACGCCCCGAGGAGGGAGCTCGAGGTTCTCCGGTTGTCGAGGATGACGGGAAAATCCCAGCCGGGGCGTTTGTCCCAGGACTGGATGGCGCCGACTTGGGGATTGAATCGGGTGCGGAGAGACTCGGCGCCGGTGGGTAAAATGTCCCGGGAGGAGGCGTCACCGCCGAGGCGGAGGCCGTTGCTGAAGCTGCCGGAGAGCACGAAGCCGACGGCGTGCGTGCTGCGGTGGGGCTTCGAAGGTTCGAGCCCGGCGGTTTGGGCGATGGCGGCGGCGCGGAGCGTGGCGTCACCGATGGCTTCCGCGAGCGATCCCAGCGAGCCGGGGAGGAAACCGCTCGTCCCGTCCGGTCGCCGATGAGATTGATTTGGCCTTTTTCAAAGGGGCGCGGGTAGTCGGCCTGGCGTCGAGCTGCGCGAGCAGGCGGCGGTCGTGGGCGGCGGCGAAGGTAAAATGCTCCCGGACAATTTTGGCGAGCGGGGCTTCCGGCGGCCCCGAGACGGGCGGCGGCCCCGAGTGAGGCGAGGCGAGTATGGAGGAGGCGGGGGAGTGTCAGGGGTTTTGACGGGGGACAAATCGAACGACGGGAGCGTCGGGAAGCTGGCCGGGGCGGCCAATCCGCTGGGTGCTTGGGTCGGCAAGCATCGGGGCGGCGCCCCGGCGCGGCCCGGCGGACGAGGCGAAGCGCGCGGGACGGGCCCGGAAGGGGAGCGCGTGGGCGCCCCGGGGGGGGACGATCGACCGCCCCAACCTACGCTTTCTTTTTCCGGCCGTTCTTCGATTCGATGTTCAGGTAGGTCTTATTGAGCATCTGGCTCTCGTAGAGTTCGAGGAGCCGGACGCCCTCGCGCGGTTTGACGATGTCTTTGCGAGTGGCGGCGTCGATTTGGGCCTTCATCTTGCGGCAGAGTTCCTCCTGCTGGTATTGCACGCCCTCGAGGACGTCGGCGATGCGGCTGCCGCTCAGGGCCTCCTCGATGTAGAAACCGTTGGGCTCGTCGTTTTCGAGGAAGACGTGCACCTCGTTGACGCGACCGAAGAGGTTATGGAGGTCGCCCATGATATCCTGATACGCGCCGGTGAGAAACACCCCGAGGTAGTAGGGCTTCCCGTTGAGGGGATGCAGGGTGATGTAATCCTTCGTATCCTGCAGATCGATGAACGATGAAATCTTGCCGTCGGAGTCGCAGGTGATGTCGGCGAGGGTGGCGTTGACGGTGGGCTTCTCCTTGAGGCGGTGGAGCGGGGCGACTGGGAAGAGCTGTTTCAGCGCCCAGTGGTCGAGCAGCGACTGGAAGACGGAGAAATTGCAAACGTATTGGTCGGCGAGGAGCTTGTTGAGATCGTGGAGTTCCTCGGGCTGGTAACCGGAGTCGCGGCCTTCCTGTGCGATCTGTTCGCAGATCTGCCAGTAAATGGATTCGGCGGCGGCGCGGTTTTCGAGGTCGAGGTAGCCGAGGTTGAAGAGCGAGAAGGATTCCTCTTTTTTCTGGAGGGCGTCGTGGAAACGTTCGAGGCGGCCGAGCTTGCCCTTGTTCTTCAGCATGACCTCGAGGTCGGTGACGACCTTGTGTTTCACCTTGGGCTGATACTGCTGGCCGAGGGACTCGTGTTTGTTGATCCGCTCAAACACCTCGACAACGAGGAGGGAGTGGGGGGCGACGATCGCGCGGCCGGATTCGCTGACGATATCGGGCACGGCGACGCCCGAGGAGGTGCAGATGTCGCGGATGTTGGAGACGACGTCCCGGGCGTATTCCTCCATCGAGTAGTTCATGGAGCTCTCGAAGTTTGTGCGGGAGCCGTCGTAGTCGATCCCGAGGCCGCCGCCGACGTCGAGGTAGCCCATCGGGAAGCCCATCTGGTCGAGCTGGCAGTAGAACCGCGTGGCCTCGATGACGGCGTTCTTGATCGTGATGATATTCGGCACCTGCGAGCCGATGTGGAAGTGGACGAGGCGCAGGCAGGACTGGAGTTTGGCTTCGCGGAGTTTTTCGCAGGCGAAGAGGATTTCGGCGGTGTTGAGGCCGAACTTGGCGTTGTCGCCGCTGGACATGGCCCACTTGCCCTCGCCGCGAGTGAGGAGCTTGGCACGGAAGCCGATCATGGGCTTCACGCCGACCTCCTGGGCGATTTTGATGATGTCGTCGACCTCGGCGAGTTGCTCGACGACGAGGATGATTTTTTTGCCGAGTTTGCGGCCGAGGAGGGCGAGGCGGATGTAGTCGTGGTCCTTGTAGCCGTTGCAGATGATGAGGCGCTGCGTGCCCTCGTGCATCGCGAGGGCGATCATGAGCTCGGGCTTCGAGCCGGCCTCGAGGCCATAGTTGAAATCCTTGCCGGCGGAGACGATCTCGTCGACGACCTCGCGGAGCTGGTTGACCTTGATCGGGAAGACGCCGCGATAGCTGCCTTTGTAGCTCTCCTCCTTGATGGCCTTGGCGAAACAGGCGTTGATCTGGACGACCCGGTGGCGGAGCAGGTCCTGAAAGCGAATGACTAGCGGGGCCTTGAGCCCCATCCCGACCGCCTCGCTGATCACATCGAGGACACGAATACCGCGGCCATCGGCGAGGGGCTGGACCTGGACGAAGCCGCCGTCGTCCACCGAGATATGGCCGGAGCCCCAGCGCTTAAAACCGTAGTGTTCTTCTGACTTGGCGACCGACCAGGCGGAGGAGGATTTATTTTTCAACGAGGTGCGAGGGAGACGGGGGAGTTATGGCTTGCTTTCGAGAGTGCGTAATTAGTTAGATGCATGTTTTCTTTTTTCAAATCACGTAACACGCAATGATGAAAATGTCTTCAATGATGTCCGCTCCCGAATTTCTTGCCCAGACCGCCGCCCCGGCGGCCAGCCCCGGCGGTGGTGCGGGGTGGCAGATTCTGGTTTTTTACGCCCTGATCGCTGGCGGGTTTTATTTTTTGTTCATCGCGCCGCAGCGCAAAAAGCAGAAGGCCCTCGAGAAAATGCTCGCGGAGTTAAAATCCGGTGACGAAGTCATCACGACCGGTGGAATCTTCGGCGTGATCGCGAACGTGAAGGACGACCGTTTTGTCGTCCGCATCGCCGACAACACGAAGATTGAGGTCGGTAAAGGCTTCATCCAGTCCGTCACGAAGAAGCAGGACGCGCCGGAGAAGAAATAAATTTTCGCGCGGCGTGTCGCGCCATCCGGCCGGACCGGCCGGGGGTGTCGCGTGATGCGGCGGGCCATCCCTTTTCAACAAACCCAAACGAACCATGCTCAAACGCCACCTCTGGAAGATCGTCTTCTCCCTCGCCATCGCGGCGTGGGGGATTTCGGAGCTCCTCCCCCTGCAAGATGCACCGTCCTTCGCGGAATTTGCGAAGAGCCAAGCGACCGCCAAGCCCGCCGATTTCGCGAAACTCGTCGACAAGGCCGCGGCGCGCAAGAAGGCCGGCACGGCCTCCAGCGAGTTCGTCGCCCTGAAACAGATCGGCAAAGAGGAAAAGATCGACCTCTCGCAATATTTTCCGGGGGTGCGTCTCGAGGCGACCCTCAAGAACGTCGAGAAGCGCAACAACATCCTCCTGAACGAACTCCTCCGCCGTTCGAAGGCACGCCTCCAACTCGGCCTCGATCTCAACGGTGGCGTGGCCTTTACGCTCGAGGTGGATGAGAAGGCCGCGAAGCCCGACAGCCTGCAGGACCAGAAGGAGAAGATCTCGAAGGCCATCGAGATCATCCACACGCGTATCAACGCGTTTGGCGTCGCCGAGCCGATCATCCGCGCCGTCGGCACGAACCGCATTGAAATCCAGCTGCCCGGTCTGAATACCAAGGACAATCCCGAGGTGCTCGATGCCGTGAAGAAGCCGGCCCGCCTCGATTTTCGGATTGTGCATCCGTCGCTCAGCCCCGGGGCCGGCGTCGATACGCCCGCCGGTTACGAAATCCTCACGCTCGACGACGAGGGGCGCAACGGCGAGAGCTACACCGAAGAGCTGTTCGTCCGCCGGATTCCCGAGATGTCTGGCGACAAGATTTCCAACTCTAGCGCGCGGCCCGATCTTTATGGGAAGCCCGAGGTTGTGATGAATTTTACGAAGGAGGGCCGGAAGCGGTTCGCCGAGGTGACGAAGGCGATCGCGGAAGGCGGCCAGCAGGGCGGCCGCACCGGTCGGCTCGCCATTGTGCTCGACGGCCGACTCTATTCCGCGCCGACGGTGAAGCAGGAGATCGACAGCGAGTCCGCCCAGATCAGCGGCGGCAACATGTCCGACCGCGAGGCCCTCAATCTCGCCAACATCCTTAACAACCCCCTCGACCTCCCGCTGATTGTGAAAGAGCAGTATGAGGTCGGTCCTTCGCTCGCGAAGGACGCGGTCGACAGCGGCGTGCGCGCTTCGCTGATCGGCACCGCGCTCGTCGCCGCGTTCATGATCACTTTCTACACCACCGGCGGGGTCGTCGCGGTGGCGACGCTCGCGGTCAACATCCTGATTATTCTCGGCGTCATGGCCAGTTTCGGTGCGACGATGACTCTCCCCGGTCTTGCCGGTATCGTGCTCACGATCGGCATGGCGGTCGACGCCAACATCCTGATCTTTGAGCGCATGCGCGAAGAGTTGGCCGCGGGCAAGAGTCTCGCTGCGTCCAACGAGAGCGGTTATTTCAAGGCCCTCTGGACCATTCTCGATGCCCACGCCGTGCAGCTGATCATCTGTGCGATCATGATCTGGCTCGGCACCGGGCCGATCAAGGGCTTTGGCGTCACCCTCGCGATCGGCGT
The DNA here is from genome assembly GCA_947461205.1 of Opitutia bacterium. Lineage (GTDB taxonomy): Bacteria > Verrucomicrobiota > Verrucomicrobiia > Opitutales > Opitutaceae > GAS368. Next base: position 24,325 of record CANHJG010000029.1, on the reverse strand, counting down.
GCTTTCGACATTGTTCTCTGTGCTCGTGACGGCCCACCTCATCATGGAACTCCTCATCGAGTCCGGCTGGATGAAGAAGTTTACGATGAACCACCTGTTGAAGCATATTGATGTGGACTTCATCAAGTGGGGCAAGCCTGCCTTCATCGGCTCGTGGCTCGTCGTGTTGCTCGGCCTGGGGGTCGTGGTTTACAAAGGCAACGCCATCTACGGAATCGATTTCGCGGGCGGTGATGTCGTGAGCGTTTCCTTCAAGCAGAAGCTCGACACGGGCAAGATCCGCGAGGTCGCGAAGGCGAACGGCCTGCCCGAGGTCAACGTGACGTACGTGAGCGCCATCGGCGGCGCCAGCGAGACGCTCAAGCTGGAGACGCCCGAGGGCAAATCCGCTGCGCTCCTCGCCGCACTCCAGAAGGCGGCGCCGGCGGCCGGCCTCGAAAAGGTCGGCGAAAATCACATCGGTGCGTCCATCGGCAAGGAGATCGAGTGGAACGCGCTCAAGGCGGTTGGCGTCTCGATGCTGGTCATCTTGCTCTACATCGCCTTCCGTTTCGAATTCGGCTTCGGCGTCGGCGCCATGTTCTCCACGTTCCACGACGTGCTGATGACGATCGGCATCTTCGTGCTGTTCGGTCACCAATTCTCGGCGCCGATGGTCGCGGCGATCCTGTGCATCGTCGGCTACTCGATGAACGAAACGGTCGTCGTATTCGACCGCATTCGGGAGGAGCTCAAGATCAACCCGAACGGTTCGCTGCGGGACATCATCAACCTGGCGATCAACAAGGTCTTCGCCCGCACGATCATGACAGCCTCGACGACGTTCTTGGCGGCGCTCGCGCTGTTCATCTTTGGCGGCGGCGTGCTCGCGGACATTTCCTTCACTTTCCTCGTCGGCATCGTGACCTCGACCTTCTCTGCAATCTTCATCGCGGCGCAGGTCTTCTACTGGTGGCATAAGGGCGACCGGAAGCATGTCGAGGCGCATCAGGATGTCGCCCCGACCTACGAGTGGCAGGGTTCCAGCAAGGCATCGGAGTAAGTTGAAAGGTGGGTGGGCGGCGCCCTTCCGGAGCCGCCGCCCGGGCGCCCGTCTGAACGACGGTGCCCGGACGTCGCCATCCACCGCTCAGCCCACGCCATGCGCTGGACTTATACGCCGCCACCGGCCGAAGAGGTCGAGGCGCTCAGCCAAGGCGCGGGCGTCAGCCGGGTCCTGGCGGAGCTTTTGCACCGGGCGGGCCAACGCGATGCCGGGTCCGCTGCGGCGTTTTTGCAGCCGTCGCTCGCGTCGCTCAACGACCCGTTTCTCCTGCGCAATCTGCAGGCGGGTGCGACCCGGCTGCGGGCGGCGATCGCGAACCGCGAGGACGTGGTCGTGCTCGGCGACTACGACGTCGACGGCGTGAGCAGCACGGCATTGCTCGTGATGATCCTCCGCCGCTTTGGGCTCCGCCCGCGGTTTGTGGTGCCGCGGCGCTCGGCGGACGGCTACGGCCTGTCGCGCAGCGCGATCGACCGGGCGCTGGAGGCGGGCAAACCGCATTTGTTCATCGCCCTCGATTGCGGCACGAACTCCCACGAGGAGGCGGCCTACCTGCGCGCCCAGGGGATCGACGTGATGGTCATCGACCATCATCGGTCCCGGGAGCGCGTGCTGGCCGACGGCCTTTTGATCAACCCCCACGTGGAGGCGGACGAGACCAATGGCGACGCGGCGTGGCGCCACCTCTGTACGGTGGGGCTCGTGTTCAAGCTTTGTCACGGGTTGTTGAAACAGCTGCGCACCGAAAACAACCCGCTCGCGTTTGAGATCAAGTTACGTGACCACTTGGATCTCGTCGCGCTGGGCACCGTGGCCGACCTCGTGCCTTTGCGGGGCGAAAACCGGATTTTGGCGCGGCACGGTTTGCGGATCTTGCAGGGCACCCGCCGGCCGGGGCTGCGGGCCCTGATGGAAGTCGCGGGCGTGCGGCCGGCGCAAGGACTCACGCCGACGGATATTTCGTTTCGGCTCGGGCCGCGCATCAATGCCAGCGGCCGGCTGGCCGACGCGGCGCTTTCCGTCGAGCTGCTGATCAGCGACGACCAACAGTTTTGCACGGACACCGCGGAGCAGTTGGACACGTTCAACCGGGAGCGACAGGACATCGAGCGGGGCATCACCGAGGAGGCGGAACGTCTGATTGAGACGGAATTTTCCGCGTTGCCGGGCATCGTGCTATTTCATGAGGACTGGCACCCGGGAGTCGTCGGAATCGTGGCCGGGCGGGTGACGCGGAAATACAACCGCCCGTGCATCGTGCTCGGCAACGAGGGCGACATGGCCAAGGGCTCCGGGCGCAGCGTCGACGGGGTAAACCTGGTCGAGGTCCTGGGGACCTGTTGCGAGCGTCTCACGAGCTGGGGCGGCCATCCGATGGCGGTCGGGATTTCGCTGCCGAAGGTTCATTTGGATACGTTTCGGACCCAGTTCGCCGAGGCGGTGCGGGCGCACGCGGGCGGCGACATCACCGAGGCACGGCTGGATTTGGCGGCCTGGCTGATGCCCGAGCAGATCAACGAGCGGCTGATGGACGAACTGGATTCGCTGCATCCGTTCGGCCAAGGAAATCCCGAACCGGTGTTTGGGGTGCGCGGGGTCGTGCTGGGCGCGCCGGTGGAAATCTTCAAGGAGCATCACTTCCGTTTCCACTTTGAGGACGGCCGTGGCCGGCGGATGCATGGCGTCGCTTGGAAGATGGCGGGCCGTCAGCCGCCGCTGGGCGTGCCGCTGGATTTCGCCGTCGAGCTGAAGTGGAATCACTTCAACAATCGAAAGCTGCTGCAGCTCGGGCTGATCGACTGGCGACCGTCGAGCTGAGCGGAATGGCGCCGCGCCAGCGTCCCGACCGCGGGGCTGGGTCCGGCGACGGGGTGCGGTTGCTTCCCTCGGCGGCCGAGGGCGGCACCCCTACACCGTGCACCCTGGGGCGCGGGCGATGGTCCAGCCGGGGGCGCGGCCCGGGTGCTTCGCGGGCGGCAGGCAAGCTGCGATCGCCCGCGGATGGAGGGCGACGCACCCGCCAAGGGCGACGACGGGGCGGGTCCGGGCGGGCGAGTGCTTCCTCAGGTCGCGCGCGGGGGCGGGGCGCGGTGGATCTGGGGCGTCCACGTCACGTAATTCGGCTCTTCGTGGAGAAAGGCGTCCGGTGCGTCGGTGGGGTTAAACAGGTCGGCGTCCATGACGCGGGGGAGCAGGTCCGCGAGCGCGTAGGGGACGTGTGTGAGCCCGGCCGGCGGCTGCGACCAATGACGGAAGTTCTCCGGCATGACGAGTTCGCCGCGGAGCTCGGTCGCCGGCCCGCGCCGGAGAGTGCCGCCGAGCGTGAAATGATGCCAGAGCTCGCGCCGGGCGTCGGCGATCACGCTGACATCGGACCGGCCCAGCGCCTGAGCGGCGGCGGCCAGGCTGCAATACGTGAAGACAGGTCGGGGGTGGAGTACGGTCCAAGTTCGCAGCGCCATCGCGCAGGTGCGGATGCCGAGCACCGAGCCGGGGCCGTCGCAGAACACGAGTGCGCCGGCCTCGCCCACCTCGATGCCGAGTGCGGCGATGCTGCGGAAGAGGCCCACGCCGGTTTCTTCGTCCGAGCTGGTCCAGCGCGATCCACCGGGCTCGGCGTTGACGATCCAACCCGTCTGCACGCGGGACGATGCGGCGTCGAGGACGAGCAGGGGCGCGTGGGCGGCGATCAGTTGGCGGAGGCTCGGCATCGGCGCGTGACGAAACGGCCGAGCGGGCGACCGCGCAAGCCCGCAGAATCCGGCATTGACCGACGCATCTCGCGACGTAGCGTGACCGATTCTCTCAACTCAAACCTGCCTGCCCACACTCCCGTGAACGTCCAACAGAACAGTCTCTCCGCCACGCGCAAAAGCCTCGTCGTCACGCTCGACCAGAGCGAGGTTGACGCCGAACATCAGGCGGTGGTCGCCGAATTCGCCAAGCAGGCCCGCCTCCCCGGCTTCCGTCCCGGCAAAGCTCCGGCCGCGATGATCGCGCGCCGCTTTGCGAAGGAAATCGCCGAGGAGTTCAAGCAGAAGGTCGTCGGCAAGGCCTATCGTGAGGGGCTGGAGAAAGAAAAAATCGACGTGCTCAATGTCGTGAATCTCGAGGAGGGGACCATCGCCGTCGGGACCGCCGCGACCGTCACGATCACTCTGGATGTCCGGCCCGAGTTCGTGCTGCCTGATTACACCCAGCTTCCGACCGAAATCACCGCCACCGACGCGACCGACGCCGAAGTGGCCGGCGTGATCGAGGGTCTCCGCGGCGAGCGAGCCGATTTTAAGGCGGTCGACCGCCCCGCGCAAAAGAGCGATTATGTGAAGCTCGCCTACGAGGGCACCGTCGACGGTCAGCCGATTGCCGACCTCGCGCCCGACAAGCAGATCTACGGCAAAGTCCCGCAGACGTGGGAAGAAGTTGAAGGCACCAACGAGGGCGTCATTCCCGGCCTCGGCAAGCAGCTCGCCGGCCTGAAGGTGGGCGACAAGAAGGACGTCGCGATCACGTTCCCGGCGGAGTTCCCCGCGGTGCCCGCGCTCGCTGGCAAGGCGGCGGTCTACCAGGTCGAGGTACAGGAAATCCGCGAGCGCGTGTTGCCCGCGCTCGACGCTGAGTTCTTCAAGGCCCAGCAGGTCGACGACCTCGCCGGTCTCGAGGGGCAGGTCCGGGCGAATCTCAAGGCCCAGAAAGATTATCAGAACCGGGCCGCGCAGCGCCGCCAAGTCACCGAAGCGCTCGCCGCGAAGGTCGATTTCCCGGTGCCGGATTCCCTCGTCGAGTCGGAGACGCAGGGCGTGCTCCGTCAGTTCATTGAGGAAAACATGCGCCGCGGCGTGCCGCAGGAGCAGTTTGAGAAGGACAAGAAGGAGCTCTTTGAGGGCGCGAAGAAAGCCGCGACGAACCGCGTGAAGATGCAGCTCATCCTCGCGAAAATCGCTGAGGCGGAAAAGCTCACGGTCGAGAGCGGCGACATCGACGCGTTTATCTACCGCGAGGCCGCGCGCACGCAGCAGAAGCCCGAAAAGCTGGTGAAGACGCTCACCACCGATCGCGAGCAGCTCCGTGCGGTGCAGCAGAACATCATATTCGACAAGGCGGTTGATTTCCTGGTGTCCAAGGCTACGGTGGCCACCGTCCAGCCGACGGCCTGATCGGCCGAAAAACCACCACATCACCCGTGAGCTACTACGTTCCCATCGTTCTCGAAAACACCGGCCGCGGCGAGCGGTCGATGGACATTTATTCGCGCCTGTTGAAGGACCGTATTATCTTCATCGGGACGCCGATCGACGACACGATCGCGAATCTGGTGATCGCCCAGCTCCTCTACCTGCAGATGGAGGATGCGAAGAAGGACATCCATCTCTACATCAACTCGCCGGGCGGCGTCGTCACCGGGGGGATGGCCATCTATGACACGATCAATTTCCTGCAGTGCGACGTGGTGACGTATTGCGTGGGCATGGCGGCGAGCATGAGCACCGTGCTCCTCGCCGCTGGCTCGAAGGGCAAGCGTTTCGCGCTCCCCAACAGCCGCGTCATGATCCACCAGCCGAGCGGCGGCGCCGGCGGCCAGGCGTCCGACATCGCCATCGCCGCGAAGGAAATCCTCCGTTGGCGCAAGACCCTCAACGAGGTGATCGCCAAGCACACGGGCAAGACCGCGGAGCAGGTAGAAAAAGACTCCGATCGCGACTATTACATGAGCGCACTGGAGGCAAAGGCCTACGGCATTGTTGACCACGTTGTCGAGTCCACCCGCGACGTGCAAAAAATCGGGGTGCCGGGTGTCGGGCCGAGCGCCGCCTGAGCGCGGGTTCGTTGCGTCCGAAGCAAACTCCGCCCTCGACTCGTCCCGGGCGAACCCCAAGCTCCGCGCTATGGCAAAATCCGCGCGCATGACCCTGTGCTCGTTCTGCGGCAAGTCGCAGGCCGAGGTCAAAAAGATCATCGCGGGTCCCGGCGTCTACATCTGCGATTCGTGCGTCAACGTCTGCAAGACGATCATCGACCGCGAAGTGAAGGCTCCCGCCGTCGACGCGAAGCCCACCGTCCGCCTGATCAAGCCGTCCGACATCAAACGGACGCTGGATGAACACGTGATCGGTCAGGATCACGCCAAGAAGGTGCTCGCGGTGGCGGTTTACAATCACTACAAGCGGCTGATGTTCGACGCCGGCCAGTCCCACAAGGACTCCGCCGCGCTCTCACCCGAGTTCAACGACGTCGAGGTCGAGAAGAGCAATATCATGCTCCTCGGCCCCACCGGCTCGGGCAAAACGCTCCTCGCCCGTACGCTCGCGAAGATTCTCGACGTGCCGTTCGCCATTTCCGACGCGACGACGCTCACTGAGGCCGGGTACGTCGGAGAGGACGTGGAAAACGTCGTCCTCCGGCTCCTGCAGGCGGCGAACTACGATGTGAAGAAGGCGGAGTGCGGCATCATCTACATCGACGAAATCGACAAGATCGGACGCAAGACGGAGAACGTGTCCATCACGCGCGACGTTTCCGGCGAAGGCGTGCAGCAGGCGCTGCTGAAGATTCTCGAGGGCACGACGTGCAACGTCCCGCCGCAGGGTGGCCGGAAGCATCCGAATCAGGAATACATCCAGATCAACACGTCCAACATCCTGTTTATCTGCGGCGGCGCCTTTGTCGGTCTCGACGCCCTGGTGCAGCGCCGGCTGGGTTCGCGCAGTCTCGGTTTCTCCGCGGTCGCGGCCCAACACGAGGCGGCGCTGAAGCCCGAGCAGCTGATGCGATCGCTCGCGCCCGAGGATTTGATCCGCTTCGGCATGATCCCCGAGTTCATCGGCCGCCTGCCGGTCGTGTCGGTGCTCGACCAGCTTCAGGTCGCGGATCTGGAGAAAATTCTCCTGCGCACGAAGAACGCCATGGTGAAGCAGTATTCGAAGCTTTTCGCGATGGACGGCGTGCGGCTGAAGTTGACGCCCGACGCGGTGAAGGCCATCGCGGTGAAGGCCATCGAGCTGAAGACCGGCGCGCGCGCACTGCGGGCGATCATGGAGAATCTCATGCTCGAGGTCATGTATGAGCTGCCGCAGCGCGACGATGTGACCGAGGTCGTGATCGATGCGGGAGTCGTCGCCGGGCGGCGCAAACCCACGCTGCGCACGGCCGCCAAGTCGGAGCCGAAGCAGGACGCGGCCTGAGGCGCACCGGCCAGGGCCCGCGCGCGACGGGTCGCGGTCGCCCGCACGGTCGCTCCGTCAGTGCAGGCCCTGCGGGTCGCGGGTGTCGAGGTTTCGGCCCACAGCGCGGCCCGCGGCAACGGCGATCGGGGGACGACCGTGGCGCACGGGGATCGGCGCTCACGCGCCCAACAGCGTCACGGCGCATCCCAGGATCAGCCCGCATGGGAGTTTGATGCAACGCGCTGATGGAAACGCTCGGCGGGGGAAGCGCCGGCCGACCCGAACGCCCGGGCGGCTCTGGTGGCTGCGGGGGAATGGGCCGCGCCGGCGGTTACGGCCTCCGAGAGGGGAAATCTGAAATTGAATTTGCCGCCCGATTGGCGCGACGCCGACCTGCTCGCACTCCCCGGGACCGTGCCGGATCAACGGGAGCCGTGGCCGCGGTCGACGCCCGCGCTCGCCCGGCGACTCGCTGCGGAGACCGCAGGAAACCAGCGCGTGGGCGCTTCGATCGAAGCGCCCAAGGTCTTTGATGCGTTGCACGGCTTGCCGCGCGCGCTGCGGCGAGGGGAACGTCTGCCGCTGCGCCCCGAAGGTCCCCGTCTGGCTTTTTAGGCGGGCGACCTTTCCGGGCTCGACGGCATCCCGGGCCTGGGTTCGGCCTGCTGATCTCCGGCGGTCGCGGGCCGTGGGTCGCGTGATTGCCCGCGTCGGGCGCCGGCGCGGGCCCGGTGGTCCTTGGCGGCGGCGACTGACCACCGCGCCGGCCGAGGCGCGCCGGCCGGCCCGGTCTATTTTTCCGCGCCGACGAGCGGTTGGTTGATGCGGAGGTAGGCGAACAGATCGCGCAATTCCTGCTCGGTGCGGCCGGTGAGCAATCCTTCGGGCATGAGGGAACGGCCGAGCGGCTTAATCGTGGCGATGGCGGTGCGCTCGAGAGTCGCGTTGACGCCCGTCATATCGCGCAACGTGACGCGTTGCGGATCTTGCGCAGCGAGGAAGCCCACGCGCACGGCGCCGGCGGCGGTCGTGACGACGAACGCCTCGTAGCCCTCGCGGATTTCCGCGCTGGGGTTGACGACGGCCAGAATGAGCGAGGTGAGGTCGTCGCGTTTGAGCGGGGTGAGATCCGGGCCGAGGTCGCCGCCGCTGGCGTGAAAACTGTGGCACGCGGCGCAGGCCTGCTGGAAAAGCACGCGGCCGCGATAGGGACTGCCGCCCCGGCCGGAGGACACGACGCCGAGCACGCGGGCGAGTTCCTGGGCGGCTTCGCCGGTGCCGGGCACGGCGGGCTGGCCGAGGAGCTTGATGCTGCGGGCGGTGAGCGGGGCGTGGTTGAGCAATTGCAGTTGTTCGCCGATTTCCGCGCGAATCGTTTTCGCGGGGATCCGGCCGTCTTCGACGGCGTCGAGCAGCGCGGTGGCGCCGGGGACGCGGCTGCCGAGGACGGACTGCGCGGTGTCTTTTTGTTCGGCGGAAAACGTGGGGTAGCTCGCGATGATCGCGCGGGTGAGTGCCGGGTCGTCGTAGGCGGAAGCGGCGGCGATGGCGGCTTGCCGGACGGGAGCATGGGTGTCGTTCAGGAGAGCCATGAGCACGGGGAGCGCGCGGGCGTCGGGCACTTCGCCGAAGACGGTCGTGAGCCGCAGGCGTTCGAGGGGCGGGGCCTTGGGGTTGGCCATGAGCGTGAGCGCCGCGGCGACGGCCTCCGCGTCATGTTGGCGGACGCGCAGGGCGAGCGAAGCGTGGCCCGATTGGACGATCGCCGTGACGAGTTCCTCGGGCAGCGAGGGCAGGGCCCGGCCCTCGAAGGCCTGGCCGAATCCGGTCATCAGCGTTTGTCGGGCCGGGGCATCGGGGGCCTGACGGAGGAGTGTGGCGCACGTCTGCCAGTTTTCGGCTCCGCCGGCGGCGGCGAAGCGCCGCATGACGCGGGCGCCGAGGTGTTGCGTGACGAGGGCGGATTGCCACAGGGCCGGTTCCGCGAAAAAGGCGACGACGGCGGCGCGGTCGCCCGCGCATTGTTTTTCAACGGCCCACCACAGTTGCAGCGGAAGATACGGATCGTCGGCGTCTTCGTCGTGCGCAAGGAGGGCGCGCACGAGGGGCAGGGCGGCGGTCGCGGGCAGACGCTGGGCGGAGGCGGCGAGTTGGCTGCGCGCCTCGACGTGGGGTTCGCGCGTGGCGAGCGCGACGAGGCCGCGGACCGTTTCGGCGCTCGCCGCGCCGGTGTCACCGACGAGGCGGGCGCTCCACAGGCGCACAAACGGGTCGGCGTGAGCGAAGGTTTCGCGGGCGAAGGTCTCGTCAAAGCCGCCGCTGAGGTTGAGCGCCCACAGCGCCTCGAGCGCGAACTGACCCGTGCCGGTGCGCACCGCGTGCCGCAGGGGCGCGATCAGGGCCGCGTCGCGACGGTCGCCGAGGACCTGCAACACCGTTTCCCGCAGCCACCGGTTCTCATGGCGGAGGAGTTCGACGAGGGCGGGGGAGGTCTTTTGGGTGAGGTCGCCGACCGCGACGCCGGGCTTGGTGTCGACGCCACGGATACGGTAGATGCGTCCGTCGTCGCGCGCGGTCTCGCCCTCGCGATTCAAAAAATGATTGATGACGGAGTCATGCCAGTCGGCGACGTAGATCGCGCCGTCGGGACCGTGTTTGAGGTCGACCGGTCGAAACAGGGGATCGTCGGAACGCAGCACGGCGTCGACGTCCCGGGTCGCAAACGTCGCGCCGCGCGGGCTGAGGTGGGCGAGGGGCAGATAGCGGTTGATCGGGTCGAGGCCGATGAGTTTCCCGTGCAGGCGTTCCGGGAGGGAGCCGCCCTCGTAGACGATGAAGTTGTGCGTGAAACGTTTTACGGGCCCGTGCTTCATTGGCAGGAAATAGCCGAACGCGTAGGGATTCGAGAGTTCGCCGTGTTTGCCGAAGCCTTTTTGGAGGAAGCCGCCCTGGACGTAGTGAAAGCCGCGCGTATCGCCGCCGTTGTGCCCGGAGAAGACGCGGCCCTTGGCGTCGATTTCGCAGCCAAAGGCGTTGCCGCCACCCTCCGCGAAAACTTCGAAGCGCCGCGTGGCCGGATCGTAGCGCCAGATGGCCTGCCCGGTGATGTGGGTCAGGGGAGAGCGGTCGAGGCCGGGGCGCGCGATGTCGGCGGTCACCGTCGAACCGATCGCACCATACAGCCAACCGTCGGGGCCCCAGCGGAGTGAGTTGGCGATGGAGTGGGTGTCCTCGAGATTGAAGCCCTCGAGGTGTACGACGGGCGGGCCGTCGGGAACGTCGTCGCGGTTGGCATCGGCGTAGAAGAGGAGGTGCGGCGGGCTCAACACCCACACGCCGCCGCGTCCGCGGCACACGGCCGTGGTGATGTTCAGGCCTTCGATAAATGTCGTGGTTTTCGCGAACGAGCCGTCGCCGCGCACATCTTCGTGGATCGTAATTTTATCTTGCCCGCGAAAGGCCTGCGTCGCCGGTGTGTCATAGGGCGGGGCAGGTTTTTTCCGGTCGTAGACGGTGCGCCAGTAGCTATCGTGGGCGACGGCGGTCAGGCCGGCGGGGGCGGGGTATTGCAGGTATTGGACGACCCACATCCGGCCGCGTTCGTCGAAGTTGAGGAACACGGGCTGTGCGACGACGGGCTCCTGCAGTACGAGATCGACGGCGAGGTCGGCCGAGGGGCGGAGGGCGGTGGCGGGCGATTGGGTCGCGGCCGCGCCCGGAGCGCGGGCAGCGGACGCAGCAAGGAGGAGCGCGACGAGACAACCGGGGAGAGAGGAACGCATCGGAGGAGCGGGTAGACGTTGGGGCGGTGGCGGAAGGTCCGCACGAAAAAAGCGCCGGGGAGGCCGATGCAACGCGGATTTGACAGGGCGGCAATCGCGCGCCGTGGTCGCGGGATGAGAAACTTGCTCCGCCTTGCTGTGCTGCTTATCCTCCCGCTCATGACCCTCCGCGCCGAATCGCTCTACGAAATTGCCGTCAAAGACATCGACGGCACCGCGGCCACGCTTGCGCCGCTGAAGGGCCGGGTGCTGCTGATCGTGAACGTCGCGTCGGCCTGCGGCTATACGGGGCAATACCAAGGGCTCGAAGCCGTGTATAAAAAATACCAGGCGCAGGGGCTCACGGTGCTGGGCTTTCCGTGCAATCAATTTGGCGAACAGGAGTCCGGCACCAACGCGGAGATCAAGGAATTTTGCCGCACGACGTTTCGCGTGACGTTTCCGCTGTTTGACAAAATCGAGGTGAACGGGGCGAACCGCCACCCGCTCTACGCTGCGCTCGCCGGCAAGGGTTCTCCGTTTCCCGGCAACATTAAGTGGAACTTCAATAAGTTTCTCGTCGGGCGCGACGGCACGATTCTGCAGCGGTTCGACTCCGGCGCCGAACCGGACTCGCCCGCGGTGATCAAGGCGATCGAGACCGCGTTGGCGGCGAAGTAGGGCGGACCCGCCGACGCCGGATGCGGGCGGCGGGGCCCCTGGGAACCGCCGCGAATAAAGGTTTCCCTCGTTGGGTGGCGGCGGTCATCGCTGGAGGATGTCATTTTCCAGTCTGGGTCTGTCGGCGCCGCTACTCCGGGGCATCTCCGAGCGAAACTACCGTGAGGCCACGCCGATCCAGGCGGCGGCCATTCCGGCGGTCTTGCGCGGAGGCGACGTCTGGGCCTCGGCGCAGACGGGCTCGGGCAAGACGGCGGCGTTTGCGCTGCCGCTGCTGCAACGGCTCGCCGGGACGCACCGCGAGCGCGGGCGGTTCGTGCGGGCGCTGGTGCTCGTGCCGACGCGTGAGTTGGCGGCGCAGATCGGCGACGCGTTTCGCGACTACGGGCGCTACCTGCCGGAGCCCGCGCTGAAGACGCTGGTGGTCTATGGCGGGGTGTCCATCAACCCGCAGATGCTGGCGCTCGGCGGCGGCGCGGACATTCTGGTGGCGACGCCGGGCCGGCTGCTCGACCTGATGGCGCACAACGCCGTGTCGCTCGCTACGGTGGCGACGCTCGTGCTCGACGAGGCGGACCGGCTGTTTGCGCTGGGATTTGCGGACGAGCTCGCAAGCATCCTCGCGCGGCTGCCGGCGCAGCGGCAGACGTTGTTTTTTTCGGCGACGTTTCCCCCGGCGGTGTGGAGTTTCGCGGAGAGCCTGCTGCGCGATCCGACGCGCATCGAGCTGCCGGCGACCGCGGCCGATACCCCGGATATTGTCCACCGCGCGATCGAAGTGGACGCGCCGCAACGCACGCAGCTGCTGCGCAATCTGATCGAGTTTCACGCTTGGCCGAGGGTGCTGGTTTTCGTGGCGACGAAATATGCGACCGAGCACGTCGCGGAAAAACTGCGTCGCGCCGGGATTGAGGCCGTCGCACTCCACGGCGAACTTAGCCAGGGCGCGCGCACGACGGCTCTGGCCGATTTCAAAGCGTCGCGGATGCGCGTGCTCGTGGCGACCGACGTGGCCGCCCGCGGCCTCGACATCGCGCAGCTGCCGGTCGTGGTGAACTACGATCTGCCTCGCTCGCCCGTGGATTACCCGCACCGGATCGGCCGCACGGGGCGTGCCGGGGAAAGCGGCACGGCGGTGAGCTTCATCAGTGCGGAGACCGACGCTCACTTTCGGCTGATCGAGAAACGCAACCGCCTCGATGTGACGCGCGAACAGATCGCGGGCTTCGAGCCGTGCGAGACCGCGCCGCCGCTGGCGCCCACGACCGGCGGCGTGAAGGGGAAACGGAAAAGCAAAAAGGATCGGCGGCGCGAGGCGGCCGGCGGGGTGGCGACGAAGCCGGCGTCGGCGCCCGTGGCACCCGCCGAGCCCGTGGACTATTTTCCGCTGACGCCGCGGATTCCAACCCAGCGCCGCGCCGGGCGTTGACGCGCGGCAGGCGGGGGAAGGGGCAGGCGGGGGAGGGGGCGAGGCGGGTGCCCCGACGGCAAACTATGCCGACCAATCTGCAAAATCTCAGGGCCACGTCGGCGCGGGAGAGAAAGGTTCGCGCGGTTCGGTGGTCGTCGCTGGATCCGATCCCCATGGCCATGGAACGGATGGAGGCCATCGACCACCGGCGCACGGTGCGTCGTTTTGAGGACCGCGAGGTCGCAGCGGAATGGTGGGATGAAATCATCGCGGCGGCGGTGCAGGCGCCCAGGGGGCTGAAACTGCAGTCGTGATCGTTCGCGGTGGAGTGCGGGCGGCTGTGCCGGTGGACGTTTTCGGGCCTGATCAAGGCGCAGGTGCAGGCGACGTTGCCGCCGTTGTTTGAGTTGCCCGAGCACCCGGACCCCGTGGGCGATCCGGGGTAGGACGTGTTTCACGGGGCGCCGGCACTGCGGGTGAAAGGTGCGAAGGAACCGGGCCGGAGTTTGGCGGAGACCGTCTGCCTCGCCGCGCAGAATCTGATGCTGGCTGCGCACGGCCTCGTCACCTGTCCGGTGGGTTTCGTGCGCACGGGGGTCAGGTTGCCGCGGATCCAGCACGAAATCGGCCTTCCGGGCGCACACGACCCGGTGTTCCCGTTGGTGGTTGAACACCCGACCGAGTGGCCGCTCCTGACGTCGCCGCGGGAACCCGATGTCGTGGTCTGAGCCCGTGCACGGGCCGGTGGCGGGCGGCGGGACTAGCGGTCCAAGCGGTCGGCGGCTTCGCGGCTGAAACGCGTCCAAGGAACCGCTTTGAGACGTGCGGCGGGTATCGGGGTTTGAGTCGCCTCACAGCTACCGTAGGTGCCGAGGCGCAGGCGCTGCAGGGCGGACTCGACTTCGGCGAGAAGATGGGCCTCGGAGTTGACCTCGCTAATCAGGCTTTCGAACTCGCTCGTGTCGCTGGCGAGCGCGACAAAGTCGTTGTCGGTGTGACGGGGGAGTTCGGCCTCGGAAAGGTGCTCCTTCGATTGACGTTGGAGCCGGGCGCGGAGCCGGAGAAGAGTTTGCAGGTGCCAGTGCCACTTGGCCGGAATGGACGCGCCGGGATCGGCGGCGCCGGGGAGCGGAGCGGGACGGGATTTCATGGCGAAAGAGGGGACCGCGATGAAGGAGGGGCGACGACGCGACGCGGCGGGTCGACGCGCCCCGGCGTCAGGTCGCCGGAATGATGAGGACGGGGCACTTGGCGCGTTTGAGGACGCCGTGCGTGGTGCTGCCGATGACGAGATCGTAGAGGGCGTTGTGGCCGTGCGAACCCATCACGATGAAATCGGCGCCGAAGCGGGCCGCGGCGTCGACGATGGCCTGCACGGGGGACCCGCCAGCGAGTTCGGTTTCGACGGCGAGCGCGTCGCCCGCCACGTGGGTGCGGATTTTTTCGAGGCGCTCGGCCGCGGAGCGTTCGGCGGCGGCGATAATTTCGGCGATATTATCCACCAGCGGACCGTAGTCACTGGAGATGACCGGGGGCTGCACGACGCTGAGCAGGACTAGGCGGGCCTGGATGGTTTGGGCGAGGGCGGTGGCCTGCGCGACGACCGCGTTGCTGGCGGGCGAAAAGTCGATGGGGGCCAAAATCGTCTTCATGGGGCAACGATGCCCGAGAAGCGCTCGGTTTACTCCGCGATTCTTGCCGGGATGTGCGCAGTTTTTGCGGCCGACCGCGCGGGCCGCTGTCGTCCGGCGGGCGCGAAGGGGAAACCGGGTGGGGCCGGAAACGCGCGCGGCTACTTGGCGGGCGCAAGTGCGACCACGGGCAGTTTGAATTCGCGCAGCAGGGCGTCGATTTTTTCGACTTTCTCGGCGTGCGGCAGGGCGGGATGGAGGCCGGTGTGGCGGAGCGAGCCGTCGGGCGCGATGATTACGAGGTGCGGGATGCCGGTAATCCCGTAGTCGGGGTTGAACACTTGCTCTTCGCTGAAGGCGACCGTCCACGTGATGTCCTTCGCTTTGATGTAGTCGGTCATCAGGGCCATTTCTTTCTGGGGGTCGCCCTTCGTGTCGATGCGCTGTGGCTCGAGTCCGGTCACGGAACCCTGGAGGCTGGTGACACCAACGACGACGACGTCCAAGCCCCGGTAATGGGCGGCCAGTTCGCGGATCTGGGGAAAGGAGGCGACGCAGGGGCCGCACCAGGTGGCCCAGAAATCGAGAACGACGACCTTGCCTTTGAGGTCGGCGAGCGTCTTGAGGCCGGGGCGGGTGGACCACTGGAAATGGAGCTGGGGTGCGGGCTGGCCGACGAGTGCGGCGGAGGTTGCCTGGGCCTTGGCGCGCCGTTCGAGGGAGGCGAGCGAGGCATCAGCGGCGGCGGCGGCCTTCGTGCCGGGGAAGTCGGTCTTGAGCCGCGCGAAGAGCGTTTCCATTTTGGCGGCATCCTTGAGCACTTCGCCATGGAGGGCCGCCTGCATGTAGAGGATCTGGGCGACGTCGTCGTCCTTGCGGTTGCGATACTTGGCGAGGAGGGCGTCGAACGCGGCGAGTTCCGGCGCGAGGCCCGTGGCCGTGGGGGGAGCTGCGCGGAGCTTGGCGCGGACTTGGCCGACCAAGGCTTCGAGGTCGGCGGCCGGCGTGGTGGCGGGGCTGGACAGCGCGGCCGGGGCTTCCTGGGACTGGAGCAGGGGGCAGGCGGGGAGGAGAGCGAGGAGGAAAAGGGCGCGGGGTTTCATGACCAGTGGAGCGGTGGGTGGGACAGAAGGGAAGGACGGAAGGGCGGGGTGGGCAAAGCGAACGGCCGGGGAATTTATTCCGGTTCGCGCTCAAGTGGAAACTAATCTGCCGGACGGTAGGAGCCGGCTGCCAGACGATTCAGCTCGGAGCCATCGCCGGCCAGCAGGCGCCGAAAAATCGAGTGAATCTCATCGCGAAAGCGGCCTGGAATTACCAGTGGGCGTAGTCGCCTTTTTCGAGGCCTTTAGCGAACTCGACGAAGAGTTGGACGCAGCGCTCCACGTCCTCGAGATCCACGAGCTCGCTCGGCGTGTGCATGTAGCGGAGCGGAATGCTCACGAGGCCGGTCGCGACGCCGCCGCGGCCCATTTGGATGGCCCGGGCATCGGTGCCGGTGGGGCGCGGGTCGGCTTCGATTTGGTAGGGGATTTTCAACTTCTTCGCCGCGGCGACCAGGCGAGCGAAGATCTTCGGGTTGATGTTGGCGCCGCGGCAGAGGATGGGACCGCCGCCGAGCTTGGTTTCGCCGTATTTACGGTTGTCGCAATCGGGATGGTCGGTGGCGTGGCCGACGTCGACGGCGAGTGCGATGTGGGGGTTGACGGCGTAGGCGGCGGTGGTCGCGCCGCGGACGCCGATCTCTTCCTGGGACGTCGCGACGCTGACGATCTTGGCGGCGAGTTTCTTGCGCTGCTTGTCTTTGGCGAGGCGGATGAGGGTTTCGCCGACGATATAGGCGCCGACTTTATTGTCGAAGGCGCGGGCGGTGCCGACGCTGCCGTGGATCATTGCCAGTTCGTGGTCGTAGGTGGCGACATCACCGATGGAGATGCGGGCGAGGGCGTCCTTTTTGGAGCGCGCGCCGATGTCGATCCAGATCTCGTGGATTTCGGGGACCTTCTTGCGGTCGGCTTCCTCCATGAGGTGGATGGCGCGCTTGCCGGTGACACCGTGCACGGGACCGTTGGCCGTTTGGATGATGATGCGGCGGCCGGAGATTATGGTGCGGTCGTGACCGCCGATCGTGTCGAAGTAGATAAAGCCGTCCCGGTTGACGTAGGTGAGGATGAGACCGAGTTCGTCCATGTGGCCGGCGAGCATGAGGACGGGGTCGCCGGTGGGATTGAGGGTGGCGAGGCGGTTACCTAGGGCGTCGCCGGTGTAGGCATCGGCGGCGGGTTTGACGTGGCGGTCGAAGACGGCCTGGGCCTCGGTTTCGTAACCGGAGGGCGAGCGGGCATGGAGGAGTTCTGCAAGGAAAACGGGGACGGGATAGGTCGACATGGGTTTTAGTCTCGCGCCTCGCTGGCCGGGCGCAAAGCGTTTCGGTGCATGATCATTTATCCCGCCATCGACATCAAAGGCGGCCGCGCCGTGCGGCTGCTGCAGGGGCGTGCCGACCAAGAGACCGTGTATGCGGCGAATCCGGCCGAGGTGGCCGCGGAGTTTCGCGCGGCGGGGAGTGCGTGGGTCCACGTGGTGGACCTCGACGGGGCCTTCGCGGGCGAGCCGCAGAATTTGGCGGTGGTAGAAGCGATCGCGGCGCTCGGGATGAAGGTGGAGTTGGGCGGGGGATTGCGCACGCGGGCGGCGGTGGAGCGGGCGCTGGGATTCGGAGTGAGCCGCGTCGTGATCGGCACGCGCGCGGCGGAGAGCGAGCGTTTTGTGGCGGAGCTCGTGCAGGCGTTTGGGGACAAGATTGCGGTGGGCATCGACGCGAAAGACGGCAAGGTCGCGGTGAAAGGCTGGGTGGATATGACGGGAACGGGGGCGCTCGATCTCGCGCGGCGCATGGACGCGATCGGGGTGCGGACGATTATTTATACGGACATTGGCACTGACGGGATGCTGACCGGACCGAATTTCGCGGCGCAGGAAGCGATGTTGCACGCGGGTAAATTCAACGTGATCGCGAGTGGCGGAGTGAGCCGGCGCGAGGATGTGGTGAAGCTGGCAGAGCTCGCGCGCCGTTACGGAAACTTGGACGGGGTGATCGTCGGCAAGGCGCTCTACGAAAAGCGCGTGGAGCTGACGGATCTGCTGGGGATTGCGCGCTAGGCGCGCGGGGACGCGGAGCGAACCGCCGGGCGATTCAGGTCCGCCGCGAGGGACGGAAAATGAAATCGTGTCCGCTCACCTCGTCCGTGCTGCCGGAGTGGGTCGCGAGGCGGGTGGCCACGTAGCCGAGGGGGGTGAGCAGGGCGTGGACGCCGCGCGCCTCGAGGTCGCTGTGGAAGGCCACGATGAGGATCGGGCGGGCGGAAGCGACGGTGGCGCGCGCGCCGGCGAGCGCCTGGTGGGCGTGACCTTCGACATCGATTTTGACGAAGTGGGGCGCGCGGATCTGGCCGGTGGCCACGAGGTCGTCGAGGCGGAGGCGGTGCACGCTCACCGGGGCGCAGTGGGCGCTGCGGGTCTCGCCCTCGTAGGGCAGGTGGGTCGTCGTGCTTTCCAGTTCGCCGTAGGTGTAGAACTCGGCCGTGCCGGTGGTATCCGATACCGCCGCCGCGACGGGCTTGAGCCAAGTCAGAGCATTCATGCGACGATGCCGTTCCAAGCGGGCGAAGCTCAGCGGATTCGGCTCGAACGCGATGACTTGGCCAGTGGGTCCGGTGCGGCGGGCCAGCCCGACGCTGTAGAGCCCGTAGTGAGCCCCCAAATCCCAACAGCACCAACCGCGGATGTCGCCGAGTCCGATCAATTCGCGCTGCAGTTCGACCTCAACCCCGCCGCGCCAATAGGCCGACCACGGGTAAAGCGTCCAGCGGGCACCCGCCGCAACGCCGGACTTGACCCGCACGGGCCAGTAGCAGAGGCGGGTGCGGCGGAGAAAGGTGTCGGCCAGCCGGTGCAGGCATCGCTTCATGATTTCGACAGGGTATCCGCTATTTCCTCCAGCGGATAGGTGACGATCTCGGCCAGAGTCGGGTGATACCACGGCGCGCGGAGCAGATCGAAGACCGTGGCTCTCATGGCGAGCGGGCCGCTGAAAAGGTGGATCAGTTCGCCGGCGTCCTTGCCGACGATTTCGGCGCCGAGGAGGCGGCCGCGTTTCGGTTCGGCGATGACTTTTACGTAGCCGTAATTGGCCTCCATGAGGATCGATTTACCGTGATCGTTGAACGGGTAGCTGGCGGTGAGGTAGGGTGTGCCGGCGGCGTCGAGCTCGCGTTCTAGACGGCCGATCGTTGCGAGCTGGGGGTCGGTGAAGACGACGTTGAGGAGGAGCGACCAGTCGATCGGTTTGAGCTTCGGCACCCCGGCGGCGTGGCGGGCGGCAAGTTCGCCCTGTTGAATGGCGAGGTGGACGATCTCGGCGGGGCCGGAGCAGTCGCCGCCGGCGTAGATGTGGGGGACGCTGGTCTGCTGCCAGCGGTTGGTGACGATCTGGCCGTTGGGGCGGGCGCGAATGCCGGCGGCGGCGAGATTGAGCGCAGCGGTGTTGGGTTCGCGGCCGAGGGCGTTGAAGAGATGGGCGGCGCGGCGGGAGACGGTCTTGCCGTTGTGGAGAAACTCGACGGTGACGCCGCGCCGGCCGGTGGTGACGCGTTGGAGCTTGGTGCCGGCAAAGAGTTCGATGCCTTCGTCCGCGAGGGCCTGTTGCACCACGGTCGACGCGTCTGCGGAGTGATCGCGCAGGATCTGGGGGCTGCGCTGGACCAGGATGACGCGGCTGCCGATGCGGCGGAGGAATTGGGCGAGCTCGCAGGCGACGATGCCGCCGCCGAGGACGATCACGCTTTGGGGGATGAAATCGAGATCCAGTACGTCGTCGCTCGTCCAGAAGTTGGATTCGGCGAGGCCCGGCACGGCCGGAACACTGACCTTTGAACCGGTGCCGATCAGGATGTGTTTGGCGCGGAGGGTGCGGCCGTCGGAGAGTGCGACGGTGTGCGGGTCGAGGAAGCGGGCGTGGGCCCGGAGGAGGTCGAACTTGCCGGAGGCGAGCGCCGCTTGGCGGTAGGCGGCGAATTCGCCGATGATTTTCTTTTTCCGCGCATGGATGGCTTTCAGGTCGGCGCGGGCCGAGGGAATCTTGAGGCCAAAGGTTTTTCCCTTTTGCGCAAGGTGGAGGACCTCGGCCATGTAGAGCAGCGTCTTGGACGGCATACAGCCGCGGAGGATACAGAGGCCGCCGAGGTCGCGGGCGCCGTCGACGATGGCGGTGCGGAGACCGAGGGAAACGGCGACCCGGGCGGCATTGAAGCCGGCACTGCCGCCGCCGAGGACGAGGAAATCGTAGGGTTTCATGGTGAAGAGGGGGACGACGGACGCGGGCGGCCGAGCGATTTTTGCCAGCGCTCGAGGGGCGATTCAATCCAACGGAAGAAGGAGCAGGAGGTGGCGAGGCCCACGAACATCCTGAGGAAAATACCGATCAGGAAAATGGGGTGCCCGTTTGGAACCAGGCGCCCGAAAAGAATGCGTGCGGCAGAAACAAACGGAGCGTGGACGAGGTAAATTGAGCAAGACATCGCGCCGAGTGATCCAAGCCAGTGCAACGCGGAGAGTGAAGCCACGGGCGGGTCATACCGGTGGAGTCCGAATAACGCCAACGCAAAGAGCGCCGCGGAAGGCAGCGTACCGGTTCGGCCGGTTTGCAGGAATCCGGCGGTTCGGCGGGCGCGCGCTGCCCGGCCCAACGAGGGAAGGCATGAATTATCACGACCGCCAGCGCAGCCACAGCGCGCCAATGGTCGAGCAGGGCATAGCGGGGTAGCGCGGCAGTCGGCACCACGGCGTCAGCGGCCTTTGCCAAAGAGCATGATGTGGATCGTTTTTAGGACGATGGTGGCGTCGAGGACGAAGGAGAAATGGCGGATGTAATAGAGGTCGTATTCGAGCTTGCGCCGGGTGTCCTCTAGGTTGGCGCCGTAGGGATAGTTGACCTGCGCCCAGCCGGTGATGCCCGGCTTGACGAGGTGGCGGAAATGGTAGGAGGGAATCTCGCGTTCGTAGGTTTCGACGAGGCGGTCCCATTCGGCGCGTGGACCGATGAGGCTCATCTCGCCGCGGAGGACATTCCACAGTTGGGGCAACTCGTCCAGGCGGGTGCGGCGTAGGAGTCGGCCGACGTGGGTGATGCGGGAATCGCCGGGGCGGGTGTAGAGGTCGCCGGTCGGTCCGCTGGGGCGCATGGTGCGCAGTTTGACGAGGCGGAACGGTCGATAGTTTTTGCCGATGCGCGTCTGGCGGAAAAAAACGGGGCCGCGATCCTCAAGCCAAACGGCGATGGCGCCGAGGGTGATGAGCGGGGCGGCGAACAGCAGACCGAGCGTCGAGAGGGCAATGTCCGAGATGCGTTTGATGCGGTCGAACACCGGCTCGCGGGCGATTTCGAAGCCCTCTTGAAACAGCCAAGTCTGGTTGAGCCGGTAAATCGGGATCTTCTGCCAGTAGACCTGATGGAAAAGCTCGAGGGTGTAGGTCGGGATGCCCGCGAAATAGAGTTGGACAAGACGGCGGGAGATCGCGGGGGGGAGTTCGTGGGCGGATTCGCGCAGGATGATCGCCTCGACGGCCGAGCGGTGTTGCTCCACGTCGTCCAGCACTTCGTGAAACGGCCGGAGCATCGTGGTCGCGGTGGGCCCGCACGGACCGACCGACGGTTCGCTGACCACGGAAAAAATGATCGTCTGATGCGTGCCCATTTTTTGGGTTTCCTGGCGAAACGCCTCGCAGCTGGCCTGGTTGCCCAAAAACACCAAGCTGCGCTGGCCACGGATTTGGAGCAGCATTTGGCAGATCAGCCGCCGGTAGCCGATCGTGACCGGGATGAGCGCCAGGAAACTCAGGCTGATGACGGCGCGGCTGGACTGCAGGATGTAGCCCTCGGGGATGAAGACGAAGGTGAGCAGGAGGGTGACGAGCATCGCGCCGATCAGGGCGATGGTCTGTTGGCTGGTGTAGTCGACACTCAGCATGTCGGTGCGCGATTTGTAGCCCTCGATCAGGTAAATCGCGAGGAAGAGCGCGGTGATGGGAAGCGCCAGCGGCGCGAGGAGCAAATGCTGCACCAACATCGGGGCGCGGTAGTGGCCGATCACATTGAATACGACGATCGACGCGATCACGTCGAGGGCAAGCAGGCCGTAGGCCGTGGCGCGGGTCGGGTTCATGGGCTGGCTGAGGTGGGCGGGCGGGGGCCGGGGACAGCAGGCGCGCCGGGAGCGAGCCAGGCGTGCCAGCGGGCGGCGGCGGTGGCGGCGGTCCCGGTCGCCGCGGCGAACCCAGCGGCGGCGGCGCCCAGTCGGGTGCAGGCGGCAGCGTCGTGGGCGAGCGTGCGGAGCGCGGCGGCGATCGCGGTGGTGTCGGCGCGTTCAAAAGCGTAACCAAACTTGCGATGCGGCGCGGTGACGAGCCGGGCGAGTTCACTGTCGCGCGGTCCGATGAACACCACCGGGCGGCCGACGGCGGCCACGCCGGCAAGCTTACTCGGGAAAACGTAGCGTTCGCAACCGGGGAGCAGGGTGACGAGATGAACGTCGCCTAGGGCGAGCGCGGCGGCGAGTTGCGCGCGGGGTTGCGGTGGACGGAACTGAACGTTGGTCAGGCCGCGGCGCGCGGCCTCGGTCTGCAGGGCGGCCCGCTGCGCGCCGGCGCCGATGAACACAAAGCCGATACGGGGTTCGTTACGGAGGGCCTCCGCGACGGCGAGCACGGGCGTGAGGTCGTGCACCCGGCCGAGATTACCGGAATACGCGACGACGAATTTGTCGGTCAGGCCCCACACGGAGCGCAAGGCGTCGGCGGCGTGCGCGGGTTGCCGCGTGAGCCCAGCGGGAGCCCAGTTGGGGGCGATGAAGAGGTGATCGCCGGCGACACCAGCGGCGGCGAACACAGCGGCCATATCGGAACCGAGGGTCACGCAGCAGGCCGCGCGACGCCAGGCGAGGTTGCGGAGGGGACGCAGCCCGCGGAGCCATCGCTGGGCGGCAAGTTCGACGGCGAGTTCGGGGTAGATGTCCTGCGCCCAGTGAACGAGGCGGGACCGGCGTAGCCCGGCAACGATCCAGACACCGAGGCCGAGCAGGGGCGGATCGGTCATCGCCACGACGGTGTCATCGCGCCGCGCGATCAGGGCGAGGCGCCAGAGCGCCGCGACATAAAAACGGCCGTAGTCCGCGGCCTTTCCGACGAGACCGAGGCGGCCGGCCCAACGCGAACCGCGCACGCGGAGGATGCGAACGCCCCGGCGGGTCTCCTCGGCGGGCACCGCAGGACTGTCGGGTTGGCTGGTGATGATGACGACGGCGAGCTGGCGGGCGGCGAGCGCTTCGGCGAGGTCGGTGAGCAGCTGCGCGGTGGCCGCCTCGTCGGGCCAATAGAAGCGGTTGATAAAAAGGGCGCGCACGATTCAGGCCGCGGCGGCGCGGAGCCGGCGGAGCTCGGCCGCGGTAAAGCCCTCGTAGCGGGCGAGCAGGCGGCAGTAGTGGAAGCCGGGGCGGCCGTCGAGAAATCCGCCGCGCAGGACGTATTGGTAGACGAAGCGCAGCGCCGCACGGCAGGGCAACGCATAGCTGAAGCGTTTCAAGGCCCGGCGGCGCAGGAGGGGCGTGCGGGCGAGCAGATCGTTCCAGCGCAGAGTGCGGGCGGACGCGAGATGGGCCTGGGCCTCGGAGCGGGCGTAGCGGCGGTGTTTCTCGAGCCATTCGGTTTCACCGCCGGACGAGAGATCGTGAAGGTAGTTTGTGTGCAAGCGCGCCATCCGCAGGTGCGGGGCTTCGCGCTGGCCGTGGCCGACCTCGATGAAGGCGAAGTGCGGCGCGCGGACGAAGCGGGCCTGAAACGCGGGATAGTCGGTGCAGTGCGGAATCCAGCGGCCGGTCCAGCGCATTTGGGGGGCGATCATGAAGCCGTCGAGGTCGGTGCGCCGTGCGGCGACGCGGCATTCGGCGTCGAGTTCAGGGGTGATTTGTTCGTCGGCGTCGAGGTGGAAAACCCACGGGTGGCGAAACGGAATTTCACGCTGCGCGTAATTGCGCTGGCCCGCGAAATGGTCGAATGAGCGCGTGAACACGCGGGCGCCGGCGGTGCGGGCGATTTCCACGGTGCGATCGGTGGAGCCCGAGTCGAGGACGACGATGTCGTCACAGCCGGCCGCGGACGCGAGGCAGCGCGGCAGATTGCGTTCCTCGTTGAGAGTCAAAATCAGGACGGAATACATGGGGACGCGGGCTCAGCCGGAAGCGGACACCCATTTCACCGGGGCGGGTGCTTCGCGGTCGTACAGCCGCGCGTAATGGACGGCGCAAAAGAAGCTCAACCACCAGACGAGCACGACGGCGACGTTGCCGAAGGGGAACTCGACCCAGGCGTAAAGCAGAACTAGGGCGCAGCCCGCCAGCAGGTAGGTCGGCACGGGGTTCGCGAGGTGGCGGCGGCGCAGCCTCAGCAGAGGGAGGATGGCGCCCAGGGCCAGCAGGGTCGTGCCGACGAAGCCGTGCTCGGCGAGGGACTGGAGCCAGTCGCTGTGGGCGTCGCGGTAGAAGCGTGTCGTCTTGATATCGGGGGCGTATTGGGTGTTG
>CANHJG010000028.1 GCA_947461205.1 Opitutia bacterium | reverse complement strand
CGCGCGATGCGGCCGAAGGCGGGTGCGGGAACCGTGCGTTCCGGCCACCACCGAATTTTATGGCCGGAGAGAGTTGCACGCCTCCCTATCTTCCCTAGGGGTTGTGTTTTCCTCCATGAGAAAACCACTGCCGAATCTGAGCCGAGTCGTATCTGCTGTTCGCTTCGCCGTGTTTGGCGGGGCTGTGGTCGCTGCGCCATTCCTGGTCGGCCAGGGTGCCCCTGTGCCGGCGCCCACAGCCAAGCCGCCAGTCGAGGATAAGGAGACGGTCATGCTTTCCGCGTTTACGGTTTCGACCGAACTTGAAACCGGGTGGTCGGCGAACGACACGCTGTCCGCCACGCGCACCAAGCAGGCGATCAAGGATGTGCCGGTGAACATCGATGCGATCACGGCCGACTTCATGGAAGACCTCGGGCTCTTCTCGGCTGACGAAGTGGCCAACTACGTCGCGAACGCCTACGCGCCGCCCACCCTGGAGAACGACAACCAGAGCGGCGCCGTTTCCTTCCGCGGGCTCAGCGGCTCCACCGCGACGCGCAACTACTTCCGGTGGTATGTCCCGAGCGACACCTACAACGTCGAACGCATCGATTTCGGCAAGGGCTCGAACTCTCTCATCTTCGGCGACGTCGAACCGGGCGGGCAGGCGTCCGTCTTTACGAAGCGCGCGATCATGAAAAATTTCGGCACGCTGCTCTCCCAGTACACCAGCGACGGCGCCTACCGCTTTCAGCTCGACTACAACCGCAAGATCGCGCGCAACCTCGCGGTGCGCTTCAACGCCGTGCGCCGCCAAGAGCGCACCTACCAGGATGCGTCGACGTTCGCGCTCGCGGGCGAGACGATCACGACGACGTGGCAGCCGCTGAAGCAGACGATGGTCCGCATCGAATACGAACGCGGCGATTTCGCCAATGTCCGCGGCTTCGGCGGCGTGACGATTCGCGAGGTCTCCGCCCGTTCCCGCGCCTACACGACCGACCGTCTCTACTACACCTCCGACAACGAGTGGATTGTGCGCGCGCAGTTGCCCTCGGCCGACCGTTCCAACGGCCCGGCCGGTGGGTCGCCTTCCCTAATCGAGGGGGATTTCTTCGACGTGACCATGCGCAATGCCGCCGGCGCGACCGTCGGGACCAAGCGTTTCGCGGGCTATCCCAAGCGCTACAATCTCCGCGGTTCCTTCGACCGCCAGAACCGG
The DNA here is from genome assembly GCA_947461205.1 of Opitutia bacterium. Taxonomy (GTDB): domain Bacteria; phylum Verrucomicrobiota; class Verrucomicrobiia; order Opitutales; family Opitutaceae; genus GAS368. The sequence goes on along the minus strand of CANHJG010000028.1, from coordinate 46,347 downwards.
CCCTTCGACACCACCTCGGTGACCGTGGAGCAACGGGTCGGCCCGGTCGGGCTGGAGGTGGCCTATAACCACCAGAAACAGACCGCCATCCGCAACGACAACTTCTTCTCCGCCACGATCAGCGTCGACGTGAACGGGCGGCCTTATGTCGAGTCCGAACTCGACGAGAAGCGCTTTGCCAACGAGGTCGATTCGTTCCGCGGCATCGCGGTCTACAAATTCGACAAATGGAAATGGATGCAGCAGCTCCTCGTCGGCAGTGCCGAGTATCGCGAGGACCAAGTGCTGAACTACCGCTTCAACACCTTCAACGTGCGCAACGTCGACCGGGGCACGGCCACCGGGCTCAACACCAACACGGACCGCGTGCGGCTCCGGCTTTTCCTCGATGACCCGCGGTTCTATTCGCGCGCGCTGTTTGACGCGATGAAGCCCGCGAATCTGCCGGAAACGGCCGACATCAAACCGGTGTCGCTCGCGTATTTCCCCTCGGGCACGAGCGCGACCGACGGCACGCAATGGCGCCAGGCTTCGGCGGTCGCCTTCTCCGCCAGCGGGCGCTATTTCAACGGCCGCATCCTCACGCTGCTCGGCGCGCGCCACGACTGGAACCGGAATTACGAATACAACGGCGTCCGCACCTTCGGCAAATATGGCGAAGAGGTGGCGCCGCCCAAAATCCAGGACGCGTTGCCTGGCGAATACGTCCAGAACCAGCAATTGCGTCTCGAGAACACAAGCAAGACGGCCGGTCTCACGGTGGTGCTCACGAAGGATCTAAATTTTTACGGGGTCTACTCGGAGTCGTTCCGTTTTCAGGGCGTGCGCACCTTCGACCGCGAACGTTTCGGACCGATCACGGGCGTGACGAAGGAAGTGGGCCTCAAGGGGAGTTTCTGGGGCGACCGCGGATCGATCAATCTCGGGGCGTTCGATATCGACCGGCAGAATGTCGCGCTGAGCTGGAACGGGGTAATCGATTTTACCACGGCGGAGATCGAGGATCTGATGAATCCCAACAACATCCTGCCCGGCGATCCGCGTTACAAATACGGCGAGGAAGGCACGGCCAGCGGGGCGCGCTACTACAAGTCCACCGAAAATTCCCGCGGCGCCGACGTCACGCTCAGCCTCCGGCCGCTGCAAGGCCTGCAGTTGCGTTTCACGCTCGCGCGCACGGAGGTGACCGGCCAGCCCAACCTCGATTCGTTCCGCGGCTACTACGAGGCCGCCGTGGCCCGGGGCAACGAGAGCGCCGCGCTGCTCAACGAGGCGAAGACGCTCCTCGATTCGCTCGACATCGACCAAAAGCCCACCGGGGCCCGCGCTTCGCCCTGGTCCGCGAGTTGGGTCGTCGATTACGCGTTTCCACGCGATGCGTGGGCCCCGTTGCGCGGGGTGCGCGCCGGGCTCAACGGCAGCTGGCGCGACGACTACCTGTTCGGCATCGCCAACGGCCAGTCGCTGGGCGGCGGCGGCACCCACCTCGTGCACGGCTACGTCATGCGCGACCAGAAAATCTGGCGCCAACAGGTTCGGGCCCGCCTCGGTTTCCGCAACCTCACCGATCTCGAGAACGGCCAGCTGCGTAAGACGAGTTTCACAACGCTCACCAACGGGACTAATGTCTACCGCTACAGCTATGTGGTTCCGCTCCAGGTCGACGCGAGCCTGACGGTGCGGTTCTGATTTCCCGTCGGCGGCCGGCGGCCAGCGCCGGCCGACACTCCGACCAGACCGCTCCGCCTTTTTCCCGCCCCGGGCGCGCTCAGGCCGTCGGTCCATGCGCCGCGCACGAGGAGCTAGCGCGGTGCGGCGGCTTCCCCGGTGTTCCATCGTGCAACTTCGAGCCGAGCTGCTCGACGGCCTCTTCGCCGACCTGGTCCTCGTTTTGCCTGATGCCGGCGATCGTTCCGTTGGCTTCGTGCACCGAGGAGGACACGGGGCCGACCGCGGCGGATGCGCGGGACATTTTGGCGGGCGTGCGCTGGGAAAAAAAACACCGCATCGAGGCGATGGCGCTCAATCCACGCGTTGAGGAGCACCGGAATTGTTTCCCGGGTTTCCGGCATGAATGTGTCGATGCGGTCGCGGGCCCGCACGTTCGCGCGGACCGTGGTCTCCATACGCCCGACTCGGTGTCGTTTCGCGGCTGCTACGACGCGGCCGGCGCGTGCAGCAACGAGAGCCCCGCGCTGCTGGCCACCGCCAAGCTCCTCCTCGATTCGCTCGAAATCAGCGTCCGTTCGGCGGGCGCCCGGGCCTCCCCGTGGTCGGGCAGCTGGGTGATCGACTACTCGTTTCCCCGCGAAAGCACCCCGGTCCTCCGCGGTGTCCGCGTCGGCGTCAACGGCAGTTGGCGTGATAACTACCTGCTCGGCACGCGCGGCGGCCCGAGCCTGCTCGGCGGCACACACCAACCGGTGAACGCCTACCTCTTGCGCGACCAGAAAATCTCGGGCCGGCAGATTCGCCTCCGCGCCGGGATAAAGACACGGCGCGACCTCGATAACCGCACGATTCGCAAGACCGGTTTCACCAGCCTGGCGAACGGCGCCAACATCGACCCCGACGCTTACGTCATGCCGGCGCAGTTTGATCTTTCCGTCACCGTTAAGTTTTAGTCGTTTCCTCCCGATGAAATTTCTCCTCCGCCTGACAATGTTCCTCGGCTTGCTCGGCACGATCTCAGCTGCCCGCGCGGCCGGCGCCGTTTCGCCAAAGCCCAACATCGTCTTCATCCTCGCCGATGATCTCGGCATCGGAAACATCGGCTGCTACGGCGCCGACCAGACGGTGAAGACGCCGAACATCGATGCCCTCGCCCGGGGCGGCACGCGCTACACCAACGCCTACACGGTTCCTCTTTGCGGCCCGTCGCGAGCGGCGATTCTTACAGGCCGCTACGGCTTCCGCACCGGCGCCACCAATCAGGACGCCACCGGGCTGATCACGCAGTCCGCGGAGAAATTCATGCCGCAAATCCTCAAGCCCGCGGGCTACGTGACCTCGATGATCGGCAAGTGGGGGCAGCTCCCGCTCGGGCCGGCGGAGTTCGGTTTCGACGATCATCTGAAATTTCAGGGCAGCGGCACCTACTGGAACACCCAAGAAAAGGGCAGAACCTATCTCTTGAACGGCAAGACCGTCGCGCTGCCCGACAAGGTCTATCTGCCCGATGTCATGCACCGCCACGCCGTGGATTTCATCACGCGGAACCGGGAGAGACCGTTCTACCTTTACTACTCCCTGTCGCATATCCATGGCGAGATCCTCCCCACGCCCGACAGCGCGCCGGACAGCAAGGATCACTATGCCGACAACATCGCCTACATGGATAAACTCGTCGGCCAATTCGTCGCCGAACTTGATCGTCTCAAGCTCCGCGAAAACACCCTCGTCGTCTTCTTCGGCGACAATGGCACCGGCGGTGGGTATGCTGATCGCTCCACCGTAAATGGGCGCCGTCTCTCCGGAGCCAAGGGGGACATGCTCGAAGGCGGGGCGCTTGTGCCCATGATCGTGAATTGGCCCGGGCGGACGCCCGCCGGAAAACTCTGCGCCGATATGGTGGATTCGACCGATTTTGTTCCGACGTTTGCGGAGTTCGCCGGAGCCAAGCTCCCGGAGAAAATCGTCATCGATGGCCGCAGTCTGGCGGCGCAGTTCAGCGGCGAAAAAGGCCAGCCTCGCGACTGGGCTTTCATCCAACTCGCGCGCAACTGGTATGTCCGCACGACCGGGTGGAAACTCAACCAAGCGGGCGAATTCTTCGACATGAGCGAGGCTCCGTGGGGTGAGAAACTTGTCGTTCCCGGCTCCGAGAGCCCCGCCGGCCTCGCTGTGCGCCAACGCCTCGCCGCGGCGCTCACCCACCTGAATCCCGCCGGCGGTATCACCGACACCGGCGATCCCTCCGGTCGTCACGCCTCGAACGGGAACAAGAAAGAGAGAAAGAAAAAATAACCCGAGGCTTCGCTTCGGCCGTCTCCACCCAACGCATCGTATGACACTGAAACTCGTTTTACGCCTCCCTGGGGGGCTTGGTCGGTGGACTGACCGTCGCGGCCTCGGGGGCTGATGACGGCGTGGTCGCCGCCGTATGCGCGGCCGATGACGAGCGGGTCGCGGCCACAATCGCCGGAGATCACGCGCGCCTGGCGGCGGTTTACTCCGACGATCTCCGCTCCGTCCATCCAAACGGCAAAATCGACCACAAGGCCGAGCCTGCCGCCGGCCGGTTGAAACGAGCGTCGGTCTACGAGCGATTTGACTACCTGGCCCGGGAATTCCGGCTGGTCGCCCTGGGCGTGATGTCATGTCCCGTCGGGTGGTCATCCATTCGACGAATGCCACGGGTCAGAACCAAAACGACGTGAACTTCCTCGCGGTTGGGCGCCGCGAGCAGGTACACTGGAAGCTCCCCGCGTGGTAGGCGGCCAAGAACCTCCCTCCGGTTCCGGCTAATCGCTGACCTTCCCCGCATTGACCGAAGCCCCTTCTTGCCAGCCTCCGGCCCAAACCCTTTCACTGATGCCCATGAGCTCTCCTCGATTGTTTAAAGTCATGCAACGCGCGTTTATTCCGTTCCTCGTTGTGATGCCCGGACTCGCTGCGCAAGGCGTGGGGCAGCCCCCCCCCAGATCGGAAGTGGTTGAACTCTCGCCGTTCGCGGTCAGCGCCGAGTCCGTCCGCGGCTACGTCGCCTCCGAGACGATGAGCGGCAGTCGCGTCAAAACGCAGATCATCGATCTGCCCTACACCGTGAACGTCATGACCAACGAGTTTCTCGAGGACTTCGGGATCTTCGAGCTCTCCGACAACGTTAGCCACGTCGGCGGCTTCACCGGGCTCGATGTGGGCGGCAATTTCGTGCTGCGTGGCTTTACCTCGAACAATCAACTGCGCGACGGATTTTTCCGCCTCGGGCGCTACGGCTCCAGCAACATCGACCGCATCGAGATTATCAAGGGATCCAACGCCGCGATCTACGGTCGTTCCTCGCCGGGCGGCATGATGAATATGATCTCCAAGACACCCAAGTCCGCGGCCAATCAGAAACTGTCCTTCAACTACGGCGACTATGGCACCCAGCGCGTGACCTTCGAGGGCACCGGCCCCCTCCTCACGAGCCGGTTCGGCCAGACCAATTACCTGCTGACGGCGAGCTACTATCAGCGCGATTTCGGGGCGGATTGGACGTTGGCCCGCAACCAAGAATATTTCCTCGCCCTTGATCATGTCTTCAAGAATGGCGCCAAGTTCACGCTCATGGCCGAGCATTTCAAGCAGCAGCGCCACTCTCCGCTCAGTGGAGCGCCGGTCATCATCGACAAGAAAGGCACCGGAACCACCGCGACGATCGATGCGGACGACGTGGCCATCGGGTACGCCCACAATCTCGCGACCAACAGTGCCTACGGGCCCAACAGCCGCCTGAACCGCGACAACACCTCGGTCACGGGCACGCTGGAGAAAAAGCTCAGCGACATCTTCAGCCTCCGCGCCTCCGGCAACCTCTATTCGGCCGGGCGCGATGACTACAATCAGAACACCAACTGGGGCGCCATTCTCATCAACAAGGCCAACACCGTGCCGCCCTTTTCCCAGCGCGGGGCCACGCCCAATTGGGGCAGGATTTTTGAGGACGGCGGTTCCTTCCAGGGGGACCTGCTCGCTCACTATTGGACCAACGACCGCAAGCTCGAGCATCGCACGCTGCTCACCTTCGACTTCAACGACTACTATCGGTGGGATCCGACCATCAGCTACGCCGCCGCCGCGCACCCCGACATCGTCGCTTGGAATTTGGCCCGCAGCGTCACGGTCGATGCCAATTTCAATCCGGTCGGACCCATCGGCTATTTTACGAAGAGCCCCGATCCGGTGAACGGCTTTGTCTCCACGCGAAAGATGAAGCGCCGCATTTCCGTGATGGGTGGCCTGCTGCGCCATCAGACGTCATTCCTGAATGGCCGCCTGCTGGGTTTCACCGGCGCCCGCTTCGATTCCATCCGCTATCGCCACCGCGATTTCCTGACTGCAGCGTCCTCCTTTACGCCGTTCATTCCTGGCTACCAAGTCGGAGATCAAATCAACAAAACGATCACCTCCTTCAACCCGAATCTGGGCGCCAATTTTAAGCTCAAGGAAAACTTCCGCGTCTACGCCAGCTACAGCCAGAGCTTTTTTCAATCGCAGGGCGACAACCCGGTCGAGATCGCCAATCCGAGCTACAAGCCGGAAACGGCCGATGGTTGGGACTATGGTTTCAAGGGGTCCTGGCTCAGCGACCGCCTGACCTACACGCTCAGCGGGTTCTATATCAGTCGGCAAAACGTGAGTGTGGACGACATCGATCCGGTCACGGGCCTCACGATCAGCCGGCGCGACGGGGACCAGTTGGTGCGGGGCTATGAGGCGGATGTCAGTTGGAGCCTGACCGACGCATGGTTCCTGCTCGGCAGCTACGGCAACGTCCATTCGATCTATACAAATTTTGGTGATGCGAATCCCCAGGCCATCGGTCGCAAGGTGCAATACGTCGCCCCCTACAACGGCAGCCTCACCGTCAAGTTTAGCCCCGCGCGCGGGCTCCTGAAAAACTTCTCCACCAATGTTGGCGTGACCTTCGTCGGCGCGACCCCCACCGAAACGCCGATCGCGGGCGACACGGTGACCGGTCCAGCCGGCCGGCGCGCGGTCACTGTCTCCTCCCGCCAATGGGCCCTCACGGTGCCCTCCTACCAGGTCTGGAGCGTCGGCGCCCGTTATACCCTCCCCAGCAGCCGGAACATGAGCCACACCTTTGCGGTGAACGTGAACAATGTCTTCAACAAGCAATTCATCCGTGCCGGTAACAGCGGAGCCACGCGTATTTTGGCAGGCGACGACCGCGCCGTTTTCCTCACCTACACGATCAACCACAAAGGCACCAAGTTCTGATGCGGCGGTTCGCTTGCGGTGCGCTGCTGGCAGTCGCCCGTTCCGCGCTCGGCCTTCAGCGGTTTGAATCCCGCTGAACTCCTCTCCATGAAACCACGTGGTCCTTTCACTGCCGTTGCCCGCCTGCTCGGTTGGGGCGTCGTCGCCAGCCTCGCCTCGGGTCCTCTCGCGGCTCGCGATCTCAGCGTGGAGAGGCCCGCTCAGCTCGCGAGTGTACTCAAATCCGCCCGGGGCGGCGACATCGTGACGCTCAAAAACGGTGAGTGGACCGATGCCAAGTTCGTGATCAATCAAGGCGGCAGTGCGGGGAAGCCGATCGAGATCCGCGCCGAGACCCCGGGTGGCGTCAAGCTGGGGGGCTCGTCCTCGCTGGAGATCAACGCGCCCTACGTGACGATTGACGGACTGCTGTTCCAAGGCGGGGCCACGACGCAAAGTGCGGTGATCCAGTTCAAGTCGCATCATGGGATTGTGCGTAATACCGCGATCATCGACTACAACCCGGCCTCCTTCGCGATCGAGTGCTACTGGGTGTTTTTCGCGGGGGACGACAACCTCGTCGAACGCTGCTATTTCAAGGGAAAGAATAATCAACATCCCCTGATCGGCAACGCCATCGAGGATAGCCGCCGCAACACTGTCCGCGGTTCGTATTTTAAAAACATTCCCTATGTCGCGAAGGCCAACGGCCGGGAAATCATCCGGGTCTGGGGCTCGGGGAAAATTGAGGAGCGAGACGACGATGGGGCCTACTTCACCATCGAAGGTAATCTCTTCGACCGCGCCGACGGGGAGGGGACTGAAACGATTTCGTTGAAGTCGAATCACAATGTGGTCCGGAACAACACCGTCATCGCGACGCGCGGCGGCATCAATATCCGCCGCGGAAATTTCAACACGGTCCAAAACAACATCGTGCTCGGAGAGGGCGCTGACGGGGCGCATGGCCTGCGGATGTCGGGACACAACAATGTGGTGCAGGGAAATTTTGTCGCCGGCTGCGACTACGGCATCCGGGTCGCTTGCGGGGAATACATCGCGGACGCCTTGACCCCGAGTTACACGCCCGACGTCAAGCCGAACGGCCGGAAGACGGCGCAGGTGCGAATCCCGACCTATCCGCAGGTGCGCAAGCTGACGCTCGCCGACAACGTGATAGTCGGAATCTCGGGCCCCGATCTTGAGGTCGGGTCTTCCTATAAGGGCCACTGGCCGGAGTCCCAGCAGGTGTTGCTCCCGGAGGAATGCCTCATCCGGAACAACCGCTTTGTGCGTCCGCAGGGCGGTGCGTCGGTGGTCGCGACGGAGGCCGAGCGCGCGCCGCCCTTGGATCGCTTCACCTTCAAGCCGAATGTCTACAGCGGAAACGTCCTGATGGGCAGCGGGAGCGTCGCTGCAGTCGCCCGGGACGGATTCGCGACCCAGACCCTGCCCTCCGGTTGGTCGGAGGCGCAGGAGCGCGCGACCCTCAAGCCCCTCACCGCGGAAGACGTCGGCCCGGCCTGGATTGGCGCACTGCGCAAAGCAGGCGGACTGGCGGTCGAGGACCTGTCGTCCGCGGCGCCGGCGGTTTCGATTGAACCGAAAAAGAAAAAGAAGCACCGCTAGAGACCACGCACCACGCTCTGAAAAAATTCACCCGCACTCCGCCGTTCCGCCCCCGCCCTGATCCTGCAACAATCATGAAAACGCTGCTCCGATTCCTCCTCTGCCTGACCGCCGTCGGCTTGGCCCGCGCCGCGGATCCCGCGCCGTCCCGTCCCAATATTCTCTTCATCGCGGTCGACGATCTGCGGCCCGAGTTCGGTGCTTATGGGGCGAACGACATCAAGAGCCCCAATCTCGACCGCATCGCGAAGCAGGGCATCACGTTCAATCGCTCTTACTGCCAACAGGCGGTCTGCTCGCCCACGCGCTCCAGTCTCCTCACGGGCACGCGCCCCGACACCACCAAGGTCTGGGACCTCGTGACCCATTTCCGCGAGGCACTCCCGGATGTCGTCACGCTTCCGCAGCATTTTAAAAACAACGGCTATTTTGTGCAGGGCATGGGCAAGATCTACCACGGCAGCCTCGATGACCCGCAGTCCTGGTCCGTGCCGTGGGGCACGCCCAAGGCTGATACCTACGCTTTGCCCGAGAATGTGAAACTCAATGAGCGTCGTTACGGCGTCGACCCCGACGGCGACAATGCGCCCGCCGCGAAAGGGAAAAAAGGCAAAGCGGCGAAAGCCGCCGGCCCGACGGTGCCCGATTCGATGCCCGCCGCGAAGAATATCCGCGGCCCCGCGTTTGAGGCATCCGAGGTGCCCGATAATTTTTTCCAGGACGGCAAGGTGGCCGAACTCGCGGTTTCAACGCTGCAGGACATCCGCAAGAAAAAGGAGCCGTTCTTCCTGGCGGTCGGCTTCGTGAAACCGCATCTGCCCTTCATCTCGCCGAAGAAATATTGGGACCTCTACGACCCGGCCAAGATCGAGCTCGCGCCGAATAAATACCGTCCGATCGGAGCGCCCGACTACGCGATTCAACCCGGCGGCGAACTGCGCAATTATTTCGGCATTCCCGAGGGCTCCGTGCCCGACGATCTCGCCCGGCAGCTCAAGCACGGCTACTACGCGGCGATTAGTTACATGGACGCCCAGGTCGGCAAAGTGCTCGACGAACTCGACCGCCTCGACCTCCGCAAGAACACGATCGTCATCCTCTGGGGCGACCACGGCTGGAAACTGGGTGAACACGACGCCTGGTGCAAACACAGCAATGCCGAGAACGACACCCATACGGCGCTGCTCCTGTCGGTTCCCGGCATGAAAAATGCCGGCGTAAAGACCAACGCCATCGTCGAATTCGTGGACATCTATCCCACACTCGCCGAACTGGCCGGCCTGCCGCTGCCGAAGCACCTCGAAGGAGTGAGCTTCAAGCCCGTGCTGGACGATCCGCAGCGCGCGTGGAAATCGGCGGCCTTCAGCCAATATCCCCGTAACGCCGGAAAGTCTGGGGGGGGCCAGCTCATGGGCTACGCGATGCGCACCGAGCGCTACCGCCTCGTGGTGTGGGTGGCCCGGGACGACCATGCGAAGATCGATGCGATCGAGCTCTACGACCACAACCTCGACCCGCAGGAAAATACGAATATCGCCAAGGCTCCGGGCAACCACGAGCTGGTCGAGAAGCTTCTCGTCCAATGGCGCAAAGGCTGGCAAGGAGCAAAACCCGGCGTTGCCGCCAGGCTTTGAGGGCTCGCGTCGCGGCAGGCGACGCCCCTAGATCGTTCGTGCAGGTGGACGCGTCCGCCCACCTGCCTTGTTTCCCCAGCCCTTACTCCTATGAACCTCCGGAAAGAGATCTGCGCCTGCGCGCTCGTGTGGTTGGCTGCTGTTGCCGGCCTGGTGCGCGCGGCGGATAAGCCCAACGTGATCATCATTATGGCCGACGATGTCGGCTACTCGGACCTCGGTTGTTACGGCGGCGAGATCGCCACGCCGAACCTCGATGCGCTCGCCGCGGGCGGGGTGCGGTTCACGCAATTCTACAATACGGCGCGCTGCTGTCCGACTCGCGCCGCCCTGCTCACCGGCCTCTACCCGCATCAGGCCGGCATCGGCCACATGATGGGCGACTACGGGATCGACGGTTATCGCGGCGACTTGAACCGGCGCAGCGTGACGATCGCCGAGGCGCTGAAGCCCGCCGGTTACCGCACCTACGCCGCCGGCAAATGGCATGTTACGCCGGGGGATACGCCGAAGGCACTCGCCGACCAGCACAATTGGCCGTTGCAGCGCGGCTTCGACCGCTTCTACGGCACGATCCATGGCGCGGGCAGTTTCTGGGACCCGAGTTCCCTGGTGCGCGACCATCAACTCATCACCGCGGCCAACGACCCCGAGTATCGTCCGTCCGAGGACTATTACTACACGGACGCGATCAGCGACCACGCCGCGAAGTTTATCCGCGAGCACAAACGCGATCAGGCCGGCAAGCCGTTTTTGCTTTATGTGCCCTACACGGCCGCGCACTGGCCGATGCACGCCCGCGAGCGGGACATCGCGAAATACAGGGGGAAATATGACGGCGGTTATGCTCCGGTGCGGGCGGCGCGCTGGGCCAAGCAAAAACAACTCGGCATCGCCGAGGCCGCGTGGGGCCTGGCTCCTCAGGCGGGCGATTGGGCCAAAGTGAAGAACAAGGAATTCGAGATCCGCTGCATGGAAGTCTACGCCGCGATGCTCACGGTGATGGACGAAGGTATTGGCCGCATCGTCGCCGAGCTCAAGGCGACGGGGCAGTATGACAACACCGTGATTTGCTACCTACAAGACAACGGCGGCAATGCCGAGACCAACGGCCGCATCGGTCCGTTTACGCCGCGCGCGGCGGCCCCGTCGCGGCCGTCGATGGCGCAGGAGACCCAGCAATTCAGCAGCCGGCCCGATCAGACGCGGGACGGTTATCCGGTGCGCGGTGGCTATGGCGTGATGCCCGGTCCGGCCGACACCTATGTCGCTTATGGCGGCGACTGGGCCAACGTCAGCAACACGCCCTTTCGCGAATATAAGCACTGGGTGCACGAGGGCGGTATCGCGACTCCGCTGATTGTTCACTGGCCCGCGGGAATTCCCGACGCGCGCCGTGGGAAAATCGAGGCCCAACCCGGCCATCTGATCGATCTCATGGCCACCTGCGTCGATCTCTCGGGCGCCAACTACCCGACGAAATTCAACGGCGAGAGGATCACCCCCATGGAAGGCGTCAGCTTGCGACCGGCGCTTCAAGGTAAGTCGCTCCAGCGCGCGCAGCCGATCTTCTGGGAGCACGAAGGCAACCGGGCCGTGCGCGAGGACCGGTGGAAATTGGTTTCAAAGTTTCCCGGCGGCTGGGAACTCTACGACATGACCGCCGACCGGGCCGAATTGCACGACCTCGCGGCGAAAGAGCCCGTCCGTCTGAAGGCGATGGTCGCCAGCTACGACGCGTGGGCGAAGCGGGCTAATGTCGTTCCATGGCCCGCGAATCCGGCCAACGGCGCCAACAAGAAAAAAGGCGCGGCCACAAAGTCCGGCGAAGAGTAATTAGCCCCCGTTTACCCATGAAACACCGGCTCTGTTCCCTTTTGCTTTTGCTCGCGGGCGCAAGCGGCGACCTCTGTGCCGCCGACCGACCCAACATTCTCTGGCTGGTCAGTGAGGACAACGTCTGCACGACCGTCGGCGTCTATGGCGATCCGCTCGCCCGCACACCCAACGTCGACGGTCTGGCGAAGGGCGGAATCGTATTTGAACGGTGTTACTCGACGTCCGCCGTGTGTGCGCCAACCCGTTCGAGCATCATCACGGGCCGCTTTGCGAGCAGCATGGGCACGCAGCACATGCGCAGCCAGCGCGCGTTGCCCGAGGACGTGAAGTTTTTTCCGGAGTATCTGCGCGCGGCCGGCTATTTCACGACGAACAATGCAAAGACCGACTACAATACGTCGTCGTCCTGGGACGCGGCGTGGGATGGGAACAGCAAGACGGCGCATTGGCGGCAGCGCGCGTCCGGTCAGCCCTTTTTCGCGATTTTCAATTTCGAACAATCGCACGAGAGCAGCCTGCACCGGAAGGGCGAGGCGGTGACCGATCCGAAAAAAGTCCGCGTGCCGGCGTATTTGCCCGACACCCCTACGGTCCGGGCCGACATCGCGCTTTACTACGACAACGTCACCCGGGCCGACGCCGCGCTCGGAAAAGTTCTGGCGGAACTCAAGGCTGACGGTCTGGCCGAGGACACGATCATCTTCTACTACGGCGACCACGGCGGCGCGGTCTCGCGGAGCAAGCGCTTCCTCTACGAGAACGGCACGCACCCGCCGCTCGTCGCGCATTTCCCGAAGAAATACCAGCACCTCGCGCCCGCCGCGCCGGATTCCCGCGTGAGTGAGCTCGTTAACTTTGTCGATCTCGCCCCGACGGTGCTGAGCCTCGCCGGCATTCCGTTGCCGGCGCAGTTTCAGGGGCGTGCGATCGCCGGAGCGGCCCGCCAGGCGGCGCCGGAGTTTACCTTCAGTTTCCGCGACCGCATGGACGAGCGCTACGACATGGCCCGCGCGGCCACCGACGGGCGTTTCCGCTACATCCGCAACTATTATCCGAGCCAGCCGTGGGGACAGCACCTCGACTACCTGTGGAAACAGGCTTCGATGAAGGAGTGGGCCGGGCTCTTCGCCGCCGGCAAACTTAACGCCACGCAGCGCGCCTTCTTCGAGAACAAGCCGGCCGAAGAGCTCTTCGATTGCTCGGCCGATCCCGACAATGTGCGCAATCTGGCGGGCGACCCCGCGGCGCGTCCGCAACTCGTCCGTTTGCGCGCCGCCCTGCGCGCCCACCAACTGGCGATCCGCGACACCGGGTTCATGCCGGAGCCGCTCATGGTCGCGTGGTCGGGCAAAGGTTCACCCTCCTTCGTCGCGATGGATGAGAAACGCTATCCGCTCGCGCGTATTCTGGATCAAATCGATGCCCTGCAGATCCCGGCCCAGCCCGACGCGGCCGCGCTGGCCGCGGCGCTGCGGGCGCCGGAGCCGGTGCTCCGCTATTGGGGTGCCGTCGCGGCTCTGCGTGCCTCGACTCCCCCCGATCTGACCGCGCTGCTGGCCGACGCCGAACCGGTGGTGCGACTGGCGGCGGCGGAGGTGATGCTCCGGCGCGCTGACAATGGTGCGGCCTGGGCGGTCGTTGAGTCCGTGCTGAACGACGGCACGAAGATTGAAGCGCGGCTCTTTGCCGTGAATGTCGTCGCGCGCATTCCACGCCCGGCGCCAGTGTCGATCACCGCGGTTTTGGGTCGGCTGGCGGTTTCCTCGTCCGCGGGCGGTGGGGAGAACTACACGGCGCGGGCCGCCGAGGATTTGATCAAGAGATCGGACTAGTCCGGCTCCGCTCTCGCCGCTCAGCGATCATGATCCTCTGTCGAGTGCTGCTCGTGGCGATCGGCTCGGCCGCAGCGGCCGCGCCAGCACCGCGTGCCGCCGACGTTCTCTTCAGCGGCGTCGACGATCTGAACCGCGCCTTGGGCTGCGACGGCAGTCTGGCTGTGAAGTTGCCGAACTTCGACCAGCTTGCGGCGCGCGGGTGCGATTCGACCGCCCCTGTGCTCAGTATCCGTTGTGCAACTCCAGCCGCGGCTTGTTTCTCAGCGGGCGCCGGTCCGAGACGAGCGGCGTTTACGGGTTGAACCTACCGGCGCGCACCGCGCTTCCGGACGCCATGATGTTGCCGCATTTTTTTCCGTCAACGCGGGTAGTTTGCCGCCGGAGCGGGAAAGATTTTCCACCGCACCAACGTGAGCGCCGCCGAGTCGTGGGATCTTTCGCCCGGCGTCCCATGGGTTGCCCAGCGAGGGAGCCCACACCCGCGACGGGAAAAATGGGCGTACGATGTTGCGGGGGGGGGGAGGAAAAGGCCGCTGTTGGGGAATCGTTCGTTCTCGCGGCCGGCTTGCACGGACGTGCTCGGGTGCACCGTGATCGCGGAAAACGAGCGTTAGAACGAGCGGGAGGGCGGACGCGAGGGGCGCGAACTCGACGGTCGCGCCGACGATCCTAGTGGGTGGCAGAACCGCGTCGCCGACGCGACGCGGCGGCGGCGGGGGCGGCTTTGCTCCGCCATGCTCCCGTGCCGAAGCCCGGTGCAGCCCACCGCCCGCGTGCGTTATGGCCTGCGAACGAAAAATCGACGGAACGCGCCGGGTGACCGCGACGGACCGATCACACGCCGGAGAAGCACGAGAAACCGCCATCGACCGGAACAACGGTGCCGGTGACAAACGCAGAGGCGTCGCTGACGAGGTAGTGCAGTGTGCCGTGGAGTTCGGGGGTAGTGCCGAAGCGGCTGAAGGGCGTCTGGTCGATGACTGACTGGCCGCGCGCGGTCGGCGTGCCGTCCTCTTTGAGGAGGAGGCGGCGATTCTGGTCGGCGACGAAGAAGCCGGGGGCGATGGCGTTCACGCGCAGGCCGTCGCCATATTTCGTGGCGAACTCGACCGCGAGCCAGCGCGTGAAGTTGTCGATGGCTGCCTTGGCGTTGGAATACCCGACGACGCGGGTGATGGCACGCGCCGCGGCCATCGACGAGAAGTTGATGATGACGCCGCGCTTTTGCGCGATGAGCGCGGTGGCGAAGACCTGGGAGGGGAGCACCGTGCCGTCGAGGTTGAGCGCGAGGACTTGGCGGTAGGCCTCGAGGTTCAGATCGAGGAACGTTTTTTCGGGGGCGATCGTCGCGCCGGGTTGGTTGCCGCCGGCGGCATTGATGAGGACGTCGACGCGACCCCATTGCGCGAGGACGGCATCTCGGGTGCGCTGAAGGGCGGCGCGGTCAAGCACGTCGCAGGAAAAACCGAGGGCCGTGCCGCCGCTGCGGGTGACCTCGGCGATGGCCGTGTCGAGCTTGCCCTGATCGCGGCCGAGGAAGACGACGCGGGCGCCCTGGGCGGCGAGATAACGCGCGGCGGAGCCGGCGAGGACGCCGGTGGCGCCGGTGACCACAATGACGCGGTCGGTGAGATCGAACAGGGCGCACGGGGCGGTAGGCATCGCCACGAGTTCGGCAGGTGAGGACGGGCGAAGGCAAGGACGGCTTTTGCAGCCGAGGCGGAAGGAGAGAGATTTTTCCGGGCGAGGACCGCCCCTGCGCTCAGACTGGCCCGAACGATTGTTTTCGTCGGGGATTTGTGGTCGCGGCCGTGCGGCTGGTGGCGGTGGCGGGAACGGCGAACGCGGCGGCGGCCCAGGAACGGGTGTTCATGGGCGGGAGTTTCAGTCCCCATCCGGCGAGCAACGCGTTTGCGCTCGAAGTCGGAGCGATTCGGTCTGCCGGAGGCCGCGCGCTTGTGCGCGCTCGGGAAACGCGCCCGCCAGCGGGCGGCCGACGGAAGTCACCGTTCGGTTTTTGCCTACCCGAGGATAAGGGCATCGGGTGGAATGGACGCCGCTGAGACGGGTTCACGCCCCAGCTCGAGTTTAAGTTTCGCCGGGACCCGTCGGGGGCCACGCTCACGCTGCACGCCCCGTGGCGGAGCCACACCTAGGTTCCGGTCGATCCGTCGACGAAGACGCTGTTCACCGCGGAGATGATCGCGCGGGCGGCCGCGGCGGTCACGGCGCTGGCGCGCTAGGGAGAAAAGTGGGCGGAGAGTTTTCCGCTGCGGGACGAACTGGCCGCGGCGGTGGGGCTGGATCCGACGATCGCGCCGCGGCGCGAGAGGGTCGCAGGGGAGGTCGAGACCGACAGCGGCGCCGGCTACGGCTACCCGCTGACCTGGGCGGCGGGCAAAGGTCCGGGACTGGGCGAGCGCGACGTCTGCGTCGTGTTCGACTTCGATGGGGGAAGGCGAACGCGCTCCCGGTCGATCGGCTGACGCGTGCGGTGGCCGCGCCGAAGGGCGGGTCCGCGACGGCGGCGCGAATCGCGCAGTGCACGGTGGCGCTTTAGCGGCGGATGGCTACGGTCGACGCCATGCCTGAGCTTGAGCCGGCCGCGCCCGCCCTCGACGACGAGCTTCCCGCCGACTTGGTGGAGGCGGGGTGCTACGCGACGACCCGGGAAGCTTTTGACCACGGGCTCGTGGT
Organism: Opitutia bacterium; assembly: GCA_947461205.1. Classification (GTDB taxonomy): domain Bacteria; phylum Verrucomicrobiota; class Verrucomicrobiia; order Opitutales; family Opitutaceae; genus GAS368. The sequence goes on along the minus strand of CANHJG010000028.1, from coordinate 29,789 downwards.
GCTGGCGCTCGGTCGGCCGTATTGGCTCGTGGCGTCGACCGCGGGGCATCGGCTGCTGGTGGAGGCGGACGTCGCGGGGTTTGTGGGCGACCAGTTGCGGCGCTTTGATCGCGAGAGCGTCGACTGGCCGCCGCGTCCGCTGCCGCCGGGGCCGACGTATGGCACGGATGTGATCACGCCGTTGGGCTGGGCGCTCGCGGTGCTGCTGATCTTCCATCTGCAGGGCACGCGGCCGGCGTGGACCGCGCGCGGTGCGCTGGATACGGTGGCCATTTTTGACGGCGGCGAAGGGTGGCGGGTGGCGACGGCGCTGTTTCTCCATGCGGACGGGGCCCATGTGATCTCGAATGCGCTCGGCGGAATTTTGTTGTTTACCGCGGTGGTGAAAACCCTCGGCCGTGCGGCCGGGTGGCTGCTGGTCGCCGCCGCGGCGCTCGTGGGAAATCTCGCGGTGGCGGGGCTGGCCTACCCGGGCCCTTACCATTCGCTGGGGGCGTCGACGGCGATCTTTGCCGGGCTGGGTCTGTTGACCGGGCACATGCTGCGAGTGCTGGCCGGCGTGGACCGGCGGGAGCGGGGGCGGGCGATGTTTGGCGCGCTCGGTTCGGGGTTGAGTGTGCTGGCGCTGTATGGCGCGGGCGGGGCGCGGGTGGATCTCGGCGCGCATCTGGCGGGCTTTGGCGCGGGGCTCGTCTTCGGGTTTGGGGCGGCGGTGGCGCGACGGCGTTGAAGAATTGGATTGTTCCGGGCGGGGGTGCTTCCGTTAATCGGCCGGAGTGGTTTTCTCGTCGGTCATCTTCCTCTTCTTTTTTCTCCCTCTGGTGATGGCCGTCGGCCTGCCGTTGCAGGCGTGGGCGAACCGTCGTGCCGGGGCGGGTTGGGTGCTCGGACTGGCCAACACGTGGCTGCTCGTCGCGAGCATGGTGTTTTACGCTTGGGGCGAAGTTTACCTCGTGTGGGTGATGGTGGCCTCCTGTTTGCTCAACTATGCGGGTGGACTTTGGTGCGAGCCGGGACGGGCGGGACGCCGCGCCGCGCTCATCGGGGTGGTTACGGCGAATCTCGTCCTCCTCGCGTGGTTCAAGTATAGCGGGCTGGCAGTGGAATTGGCGAACCGCCTCAACGCCGCGCTCGGGCACGGCTTCGGCGCGGATCTGAAGTGGGCGGGCGTCGTGCTGCCGCTGGGGATCAGTTTCTACACGTTTCACGGCATCAGCTACGTCGTCGATGTGTGGCGCGGGAAGGTCGCACCATGCCGGAGCCTGCGCGATTTCTTGTGCTACTCGACGTTGTTTCCGCAACTGGTGGCGGGACCGATCGTGCGCTACTCGGAGGTCGCCGGGCAATTCGTGCAGCGGCGCGTCGGGCGCGAGGACCTGGTGGAAGGCGCGCGCCGGTTCATCGTGGGGTTGGGCAAAAAGGTGCTGATCGCCAACCAGGTGGCGGTGCTGGCCGATGCGATTTTTGCGCTGCCCGAGGCCGGGCGTTCGGCGGCGGCGGCGTGGGTGGGTGTGACCGCCTATGCGCTCCAGATTTTTTTCGATTTCTCGGGTTACTCCGACATGGCGGTGGGGCTCGGCCGGATGTTTGGCTTTCGGTTTCCGGAAAATTTCAACCATCCCTACGCGGCGGGCTCGATGCGGGATTTCTGGCGGCGCTGGCACATGACGCTGTCCCGATTTTTCCGCGACTATCTCTACATTCCGCTTGGCGGCAACCGTCATGGGGCGCTACGCACGGCGCTGAATCTCCTCGCGGTATTCGCGCTGTGTGGACTGTGGCACGGGGCGAGTTTGAATTTTGTGGCCTGGGGCCTGTTTCACGGGCTGTTCCTCGCCGCGGAGCGCGTGCTGGAGCCGGTGACGCAGCGCGCACCCGGCTGGCTGCGGCCCTTCGGCCACGGCTACACGCTGGTCGCGGTGTTGCTGACTTGGGTGATTTTTCGCTGCGAAACCTGGGCGCAGACGATCGGGTATTTGCGGTCGATGGCCGGCCTGACCGCGTCGGGCGGCCTCACGGCGATTCCGGCGAATGTGGTCACGACGGGTGTGTTGTATGCGTCGGCGGCCGGCGTGCTGCTGTGCGCGCCGTGGTGGCCGGCGCTGCGGACGCGCACGGCCCGGTGGACGGTCGCCGACCGAGCGCTGGGGGTCGGTGAGGCCGGCTTTGCGTTGGCGGTGTTGCTGCTGTGTCTGCTCCTGGTGGGCGCGGGCACGCACAATCCGTTTATCTATTACCGCTTTTGACCATGACGCCGCCCGCACCCAAGTCTGCGTCCGTCTGGTCGCTCGCGGTCTTCGCGGGGATGGTGGTCTTGCTGTGCGCGCCGCTGCTCGCGTGGGCGTTCCGCGTGCCGGAGTTGGCGAACGTGCAGGAAATGCGTCCGCTGGCAAAGTGGCCGGACTGGCGCGCGACGAAGTTTGAGAAATGGCCGGCGGCGTTCGAGTCGTGGCTGGGCGACCACTTTCCGTCGCGGACGCGCGTCGTGCAGTGGTATGGGATCGTGCGGCACCGTTGGCTTGGCGAACCGTCCGCGCGCGTCGTCGTCGGGCGGGACGACTGGCTGTTCTACAGCGGCGAGAGGACCGTGGAGGATCTCCTGGGGCGCGACCGGCTGAGCGACGCGGAACTGGCGCAGTGGCGGCGCGCCGTGGAAGGACGGCGCGCCTGGTGGCGCGAGCGCGGCGCCGAATACCTGCTCGTGCTGGTCCCGAACAAAACGACGATTTATCCGGAGCGGCTGCCGGCGTTTTTGCGGTCGCAGGCGCGGCCCGGGAAACTGGACCAAGTGGTCGGACATCTGCGCGACCAGCGGTCGCCGGTGCCGGTGCTCGATTTGCGGGCGGCGCTGTTTGCCGCCAAGGCGCAGCAGACGGTTTACTGGCCGACGGACAGCCATTGGAATGCCGAGGGACTGACGGTCGCCAGCGCGGCGATTTTGGCCCGGCTCGGGGAGCTCGGCGTGCCCGCCGGCCAGCGGGATGAGGCGGCGTGGATGAAAAACGAATACGTGGTGCGCGAAGGCGATTGCATCGGCCTGCTCACGATGAAAGGCCGCTGGCCGCTGGAGCCCGTTTCGCAGCTGCGCCTGACCTTTCCGCCGGATCTGCGCGCGGTGCCGACGCCGCTCAGCGATTTTCCGGTCTGGAAGACGGTGGGCCCGTGGGCGGTGCCGCTGGCGTTTGAGCGGACCTCCGGGGTGGGCCGCGCGGTGATGTTGTGCGATTCGTTTTTCCGCGTCGGCGGTCAGCCGGGCGACGTGAATTCCCAGTCGCCGTTGATCTTGAATTTCCAGCGTTTTGTCAGCCTGTGGAGCTGGGCCGGGGAGACCAATCTGGCCGACTACGCGATGGTGGCGGACATCGCGGCGAGGGAGCGGCCGACGGTCGTGATCGACCAGTGCACGGAACGTTACCTGCGCACGCCGCCGCCGGACCATCCGGAATTTCAGCGGGCCCGGACCGCGGCGGGCGGGAAGTGAGGCGGGGCGGGGACCGCCCGGGCGGCCCGGCGAAAATCAGAACGGCGCCGCCGGAGATTTTCGCTTGAGGCGGGCCGGCACCCATTTTGCGCGGGGAAGCTGCATGATCTTGGCGGGCGGCTGACGCGTGGCGAGCAACGCGGCCATCGTGCGCATCGGCGAATCCACGTGCAGAAAGAATTTCTTGTAGCCGGCGCACAGGTAGTTGAGCCCGGGTTCGCCGTCGGGCGTGCGCAGGAAGCGGTGCTTCGGGCACTCGCCGTGACACGCGAATTGCACGGGGCACTCGCGGCAGGCGCGGGGCAGGGTGGCCGACTTGGCCTGGCCGAACGCGCGCTGGGTCGGCGAATCCACCAGCGAGGCGAGGGAGGCGTTGAGCAGGTTGCCGAGCTTGTAGCGCGGATAGACGTAGTGGTCGCAGCTGTAGACGTCGCCGTTGTGCTCGACGGCGAGGGCGCGCCCGCAGTTGGCGGAGAAGACACAGATGCCCGCAGGCTGCCCCATCCAGTTGGCCAGCGCGGCGTCGAAATGCTGCACGAAAACCCGGCCCACGTCGTGTTGCACCCATTCGTCGAAAATCCGGCTGAGGAAGTCGCCGTACTCGGCGGGCCGCACGCTCCACGGCGTGACCTGGGCATCGAGGGCCGCGGCGTCCTCGTGATCGGGCGGCGGTGCGAGCCACAACGTCTCCTCCGAGGTGGTCGCCGCGTTGCGTTCCACGATCGGGATAAACTGGATATAGCCCGAACCGATTTCCCGGAGGAAACGGTAGACCTCGAGCGCGTGGGCGGAATTTTTCCGGTGGACGGTCGTGAGGGTGTTGAAGGCCACGCCGTGCTTCTTCAGCAGCTGGAGACCGGTCATGACGCGGTCAAACGTCGGCCGTCCGCCCCGGTCCACCCGGTAGGCGTCGTGCAGATGGGCCGGACCGTCGATGCTGAGGCCGACGAGGAAACCGTGTTGCACAAAAAACTGGGCCCACTCGTCGTCCAGCAAAACGCCGTTGGTCTGGAAGGCGTTTTCGATGGTCTTGCCGTTCGCGTATCGGGCCTGCAGCGCCACGGCCTGGCGGAAAAACTCCACGCCGAGCAGCGTGGGTTCGCCGCCCTGCCACGCAAAACTGACCGTCGGGCCCGGCTGGGCGGCGATGTAGTCGCGCACGTAGGTTTCGAGCACCTCGGGCGTCATCCGGAAATTGCCCGCGTCGCCGTAGAGTCGTTCCTTCTCGAGGTAAAAACAGTAGGTGCAGTCAAGATTGCACTTCGACCCGATCGGTTTCGTCATCAGATGAAACGGGGCGGTGGCGACCGGGGAAGGGGCGCGCGGAAGCGGAGGCGTGGTCATGACAGGCGGTCATCCAGACACCGGGCACGCGCGCATGGCAAGCTGCGGTCCCGGCGGCGCGAATTTTATTGGCCGGCGGGGCACCGGCCCGCCGGGTGAGAAACGGCCGAACTCAGACGAGCAGCAGCGCCGGCGACTCGAGCAGCGCCTTCAACGCGCCGAGGAACTGGGCCCCGACGAGGCCGTCGACCACGCGGTGGTCGCAGGAGAGCGTGAGCGTCATCGTCTGGCCGACGACGACCTGGCCGTGTTTGACGACGGGTTTCGTGACGGCGGCGCCGACGGCGAGGATCGCGGCGTTGGGCGGGTTGATGATGGCGTTGAATTTCGGGATGCCCATCATGCCGAGGTTCGAGACACAGAACGTGCCGCCGGTGAATTCGGCCGGCGTGAGCTTCTTTTCCTTGGCGCGTTTGCCGAGCGACTTCGCTTCGGTGGAGATGGCGAAGACGCTCTTGAGGTGCGCGTCGCGGACGACCGGCGTGATCAGGCCGTCTTCGATTGCGACGGCGAACGAGATGTGCGCGGCGCCGAAGTAGCGGATTTGCGTGCCTTCCCACGAGCCGTTGACGGCGGGGACGCGGCGGAGCGCCTCGGCGCAGGCCTTAAGGATGAAGTCGTTGACGGAAAGTTTGACCCCCTCTTTTTCGAGGCCGGTGTTGAGCTGCTCGCGGATCGCGAGGAGCGGAGCGGCGTCGACCTCGATGTCGAGGTAGAAGTGCGGGATCTGCGTCTTCGACTCGAGGAGGCGCTTGGCGATGACGCCGCGCATGGTGGAGACGGGCACGGCGCGCTCTTCCTGGATCGGGCCGGTCTTGGTGGACGAACCGCCGGTGAAGGCGCCGGCGGCCGACGGGGCGGCGGGCTTTGCGGCGGGCGGATTTTTTTCCGCGGCGAGGATGTCGGCGCGGACGATGCGGCCGCCGGGGCCGGAGCCGGTGACGCGCGTGACGTCGATTTTCTTTTCCTCCGCGAGTTTCTTCGCGAGGGGGGAAATCCGGATACGGCCTCCGGCGGGCGCGGGCGGCGGCGCGACGGGAGCCGGAGCCGGGGCGGGTGCGGGCGGCGGGGCGCTGGCGATCACGGCGGCGGGGGCGGGCGTCGGCGCGGGGGCTGCGACCGGGGCGGCGGCGGCGGCCGGTGCCGCCGCTTTGGGGGCGGGGGCCGCGACGACCTCGCCGGGTTTTCCGATGGCGCAGAGCGGATCGCCGATGGCGACCTGGGCTCCGGCGGCGGAGAAGATCTTCAGCAACGTACCGGCAAAGAAGCTCTCGAGCTCCATCGTGGCCTTGTCGGTCTCAACCTCGGCGAGCATGTCGCCCGCTTTGATGACGTCGCCTTCTTTTTTCAGCCACTTGACCAGCGTGCCCACCGTCATGGTGTCGCTGAGTTTCGGCATATCGATGAGTTGGGCCATGGCTGGGCGGAAGTTGAGAGTGAAGAGCGGAGAGGGGAGGGCCGGAGCGAACGCCGATCAGGCGAGGGCGGCGAGAACGGCTTTAACGACGCGACCGGGATTCGGGAGTTGTTCGGTTTCGACGGGAGGGCTGTAGATCGCGGGCGCGTCGACGGTCGCGAGGCGGTGGATCGGGCCGTCGAGGTCGTCAAAGGCTTCGCGCTGGATCATGTAGGCGAGCTGGGTGCCGACGCTGGCGAAGGGTTTCTGTTCTTCGACGATGAGGACGCGGTGGGTCTTCTGCACGGAGGCGAGGACGGTGTCGATGTCGAGGGGACGGATGGTGCGGAGGTCGACGACTTCGACGGAAATGTTGTGTTCTTTTTCGAGCGTCTCGGCGGCCTTCAGCGAGTGGATGACGCAGCGACCGTAGGTCACGATGGTGAGATCGGTGCCGGTGCGTTTTACGTCGGCCTTGCCGAGCGGGATGACGTATTCGGCCTCGGGGACTTCGCCCTTGTCGCCGTAGAGAATGGTGTTCTCGAGGAAGAAGACGGGGTCGTTGTCGCGGATAGCGGATTTGAGGAGGCCCTTCGCGTCGTAGGCGGTGGCGGGGACGACGACCTTGACGCCGGGGTGGTTAGCGAGAACGTTTTCCGGCGTGTGCGAGTGGGTGGCGCCGACGTTGGTGCCGCCGTTGGCCGGGCCGCGGATGACGATCGGGCAGTTGATCTGGCCGCCGCTCATGTAGCGGACGTTGGCGGCGTTATTGAGGATTTGGTCGAACGCGACCGAGTAGAACGACCAGAACATCAGCTCCATCACGGGACGGATGCCGAGCATGGAGGCGCCGACGCCGAGGCCGATGAAGCCGGCCTCGGAGATCGGGGTGTCGACAATGCGGTCCGGGCCGAATTTCGCGAGGAGGCCCTCGGTGACCTTATAGGCGCCGTTGAACTGGGCGACTTCCTCCCCCATGACGACGACGTTCGGGTCGCGGGTGAGTTCCTCGGCAAGGGCGTGGCGGATGGCTTCGCGGTAGGTGATCTGAGGCATCGGACGACGGAAAGTTGAGAGGGGAGAGGGGAGGGTGGAGGACCGGACGGTGGGGCGGCTCAGTCGAAGAAGAGGCGGCCTTCGGATTTGCGTTCGGCGGGATGGTCGGACTCCCAATACACGTCTTTCTGGATGTCGTCGACGGTCGGGTAGGGGCTGGCGTCAGCGAACTCGGCGGCGATCTCCGCCTCAGTGCGGGCTTCGGCGTCGATTTGTTCGGCGATCTCGGCGGTGAAGACGCCGGCGGCGAGGAGTTGGTGGAGGGCCACCTGGATCGGGTCCTTGTTATTGCGGTATTCCTCGACCTCGGCCTTGGTGCGATAGGTGTTGTCCGGGTCGGCGACGGAGTGGCCGCGGTAGCGGTAGGTGTCGATCTCGACGGTGCTGGGGCGGGAGTGTTCTCGGGCCTGGGTGAGGAAGTGATCCATCACAGCACGCACTTCAAACACATCGTGGCCGTTGCACTGGCCCCAATCCATATTGTAGCCGGCGGCGCGTTTGGCGAGTTCGCCGGCGGACGAGCGGGCCTGGCTCGTGCCCATGGAGTAACCGTTGTTCTCAATCACGAACACAACCGGGAGATTCCAAAGGGACGCGAGATTGTAGGCCTCGTGCACGGCGCCCTGGTTGACGGCGCCGTCGCCCATAAACGCCATGGCGGCCCCCTTCTTGCCCTGATATTTCAAGGCGTAGGCGAGGCCGGTGCCGAGCGGGATCTGGCCGCCGACGATGCCGTGGCCGCCCCAGAAATTTTTGTCGGGGGAAAAATAATGCATCGAGCCGCCCTTGCCCTTGGAGCAGCCGGTGATCTTGCCGTAGAGTTCGGCCATGAGGGGCTTGGTGTCCATGCCGACGGCGATGGCGTGGCCGTGGTCGCGGTAAGCGGTGATGACATGGTCGTTTTTGCCCATCAGGGAGCAGCAGCCGACGGCGACGGCCTCCTGGCCGATATAGAGGTGGAGGAACCCGCCGATGTTGGTGCCGCCGGCGGCGTTCTTACCCTGGTAGGCGCGCAGCGAGCGCTCCTCGAAACGACGGATGCGCACCATCGTGCGATAGAGTTCGATCTTTTGCTCGCGCGAGAGCGAGGCATTGATGGGCGTGAGGGCGTAGTCGGAAGCCGGAACGGCGGACTCGACTTTTTTGGCGGCAGGGGCGCTAGGTTTCTTGCTCACGGCAGATGGTTCGGTTGGAGAAAATGGGAAAGTGTTCGGTGGATGGCGGCGAAATCAAGCGCGGATTCGAACGGTGACGCAGGCGGCGTTCCGGATGGAGTCGATGCGTCGGCTAGGGAAATATCAGGAGTCGCTGACTGCGTTCCGCGAGGCTGCGGCGCTTGATCCCGGCGATAATCGACACCGGCGTCCAAGTTTATCTGCTGGGGACACGCGCGCGGCGGTGGGCCCAAGGGCGGGACGCTCACCCCACGGTGGCTGAGCTTCGTCAAAATCCGCAGGACCAGCGATTGGCGGCCGTCGCTCGACCGATTTTTTGGTCTTCCGGTTCCACGCGGGAGGCTGGCTGGTCTAGGCGCTGGCCAGGCAGAATCGGCGATTACTCGCCGAATGCGCTTGGATTTGGTGCTGGTGCAGGGCGATCTCGCGAGGGTCGTGCAGAGCGCGCCGAAATTTTCGCAGACCGGAGAAATTCGGGATAATTTTATTGGAGTCGCGGCGCGGTTGGCGCAGGGCGGCGTGCCGGCGGCCCGAGAGCTTTTCGTGGATGGACTCAGCCGGTTGCGAAAACGGATCGAACAGGAGCCTCGAATGCGAGGCGGTGGGCGGTGCTCAGCTTCGCGCAAGCGCTGTGGGGGAATCGCGAGGAGGCTCGGCGGAGTGCACCGGGGGCGGTTTAGCTCGTGCCCGAAGCGGTGGATTCGTGGGCTGGTTTGCCCGATCGAGCCAACTTGGCCTCCGTCCCCGCTTGGACCGGGGCAAAGAGCGCGCAGGGGCGGAATCTGCGCGTCGGTTACGGCGGCCATTGTTCGGCGGTGCGGTCAGCACGTCGTACACGGACGCTCATTTCATCGTCCCCATCATGCGTCGTCATCCGGATTTTTTCCGCTCAAGACGACCCGCGGTTCGAAGCGCTGCGCAACGACCCGAAGAACAACGTGCCGCTGTTTTGAAGGGAAGCGCGGCCGAGGGAGGAGGCCGCTCGCGGGCGCCGGAGTGGGTATGGCCCGGACTTTCCTGTTCGTGGTCCGGGGTTCCAAGGCAGGAAATCATAGGCGGGAAAGCCCGTGGCACGAAATCGCCTGCGCGCCGGATCCGACGTTCGGTTCAGGGCTTCGTTGCCACACCCGCGAGCGCCACGCCCGTCGCCTGCACTTTGCGGCGGTAGATGGTCGTGCCGGCACCGACGTAGAGGTAGCCGCGGCCCGGGCCCGAGAGCACGCAGCTCACTTCGCCGACCCCGGCGCGCGCCTTGGCGAGCACACCGCAGAGCCGGCCCGTGGGATCGAAGACTTGGATACCGAGGGCGGTGGTGACGTAAAAACGGCCTTGTTCGTCGGTGGTCATGCCGTCACCGCTGGCGCCCGCGAGATACGGGGGCGGCTGCTGGCTCTTGAACTCGCCCTTGGGATCGATCGGGCGGCGCATGGCCATCGTGGGCGCACCGGCATCGAGCGAGCCGTCGGCATTGATGCGGAACGTCCACACCGCCCCGCCGCGGTGCTCGCTCACGGCCAGCGTGCCTTGGTCCGGCGAGAGCGTGATGCCGTTGGGATTCGCGATGCCGCCGGCCGCGGCGCGGAGCGTCTTGGTGGCGAGGACGACGTGGCCGATTTCTTTCTTCGCCGTGTGCGTGAAGTAGAGGTGCCCGCTGGCGGTCACAACAAGGTCGTTGGGCTGCACGTCGGTTGCGATGACCTCGACGGCACCGGTGGCGGGTGTGATCGCGACGAGGCGTTTCTTCGCGCCCTGGCAGGCGTAGAAGCGGCCGTCGGGACCGAATTTCAGCCCGCTCACGACTTCGTCGCTGAGTTTTGTTTTCGTGCCGTCGAGGGCGATCTTGTAGAGGCCGGGCGCGGTGCCGCGCATGTCGCAGAAATAAAAATTGCCGGCATCGTCGGTCGCGAGCGCATCGCCGAAACCGATGTTTTCCACGACGGGCTTCCAGCCTTCGCCCTCGATGAGCAGACGGTGGAGCGTCATGTCGCCGCCGAGGTCGCCCTGGGTGACGATGGTCGGCTTCGTCGTCTCCTTGCGCCAGAGCCAGCGGAGCGCAGCGGGGAAGACGGAGCCGCCGTGCGCGGAGCCGTGGCTGTAGCCCTCGGCGTAATCAAAATGCACGTCGTAGCCCATGTAGCGCAGGGCGGCGTGCATTTGCTGGTTCGCGATCGGCCAGTTGCCATACGGATTGTCGAGATCGCCGCTCACGTCTTCGAGGTAGACGCGGAGGGGCTTGCGCTCGGTTTTGCGGATGAGGGCCGGGTAGGCGTCGCCGCCGCGGAGATTCACGTAGCTGCCGACCGTCGAATGGACCTTGCCGAATTGGTCGGGGCGTTCCCAGGCGGCGGTGAAGGCCGCGATGCCGCCGCTGCTGGACCCGCTGATCGCGCGCAGGGCGGGATCCTTTGAGACGGGATACCGTTTCTCCACCTCGGGTAAAATCTCCTCCAGCAGCATCCGCACGTAGCGGTCGCCGAGCGAGTCGTATTCGAGGCCGCGGTTACTGAAGGTGGTGCCGGCTTTTTTGGCGGGATTCGCCGGGCGCGTCGGATCGTTGCCGGGGTTGACCATGACCGCGACGGTCACGGGCATCTCGCCGCGCGCGATCAGATTTTCGAATACGATCGGCACGCGGAAGTTGCCGGTGGGATTGTGATAGTTGCGGCCATCTTGGAAAACCATGAGGGCGGCGGAACCGTCCGGCTGGTAGCCGGCGGGCACGTAGACCCACCAGTCGCGCGTGGTGCCGGGATAAAGCTTCGATTGCAGCGCGGGCATCTGAACGAGCTTACCGGTGGGCACGCCGGGCTGCGGGGAATGATCGGGCGTGGCCTTGAAACCGTCGGCGGCGAACAGCGGTGCGAGGCAGCCGAGGAGGGCGAGCAACGAGAGGCGAAAGAGGGGGCGCATGGGAGAGAGGGCAGGGGTTAATTCTTGGGCCAGTCGCGCCAGAGCCAGCGCAGGGTGTCGGGGAAGATGGCGCCGCCGTGTTTGCCGTTGTGGCCTTCGGTGCCGAAAACAAAGGTGTGGTCGTAGCCCGCGTATTTCAGGGCGGCGGCCAAGTCGTGATTGGCGAGCGGCCAGTTGCCGTGAAGGTTGTCGAGGTCGCTGCTGCCGTCCTGTAAAAAGACGCGCAGCGGCTTGGGTTCGGCTTTCGATTTGCGGATGAGGCCCGGGTAAACGTGGCCGCCCTGGATGTTGGTGAAGCTGCCGATATGGCTGACGACTTTCCGGAAAGCAGCCGGGCGTTCCCAGGCGACCGTGAACGCGGCGATGCCGCCGGAACTGTTACCGCAGACGGCGCGGCCGGCGGGATCCGCGGTGACGTTGAGGCCTTTCAGTGCCTCGGGGAGAAGTTCGTCGAGGACGAAGCGGGCGTTGGCGTCGCCGAGCGAGTCGTATTCATAGCTGCGTTGACTGCGCGCCTTCGCGCCGGGGGCAGTGGGGGCGACCGTGCCTGGGTTGATGCCGACGGCGATGGTCACGGGCATGTCCTTTTTCGCGATCAGGTTGTCGAATACGACGGGCACGCGATAGGCGCCGGTCGCGCTCATCATGCCGCCGCCGTCAAAGAACACCATGAGGCACGCCGGTTTGGCCGCGTCGTAGCTGGCCGGTATATAGACCTGGTAGTCGCGCGTGGTGCCGGGGAACACCTTGCTGGTCGTGAACGTGCCGCTGCGGACGGTGCCACGCGGTACGTCGGCGCGAGGCTGCGAGTCGACGCCGAGCTGGTAGTGGTCGGCGGAGCGGAGCAGGGGAACCGCGAGCAGCAGCAGCGCGGGAAAGAGCGGGGGGAAGAAGCGCACGGGGGAATCGCTACGCGGCACCCGCGGCGCGTGCAAGCGGTTTGGTGCGCGCCCGGCGGACCGCGGCGGTCGCGACGAGAGCGGGGCCGCCGCCGGACGGCTGCCTCGGTTGCGGGAATCCCCGGCGCCGCGGCTCGCAGGACGGGGTCTCGGGCGATCAGGCGCCGAAGATTTCCTCGATCACGATGTGGATCGGTCGGTCGGGCGCGCAGTCGGCCCGCAGGGACACGAAGCCGTCGCGGTGGCGGTCGTAGATCGGCCAGAGGGCGGTGCGGTCGGTTTCGGGCAGCGGGATGGTTTCGATCGCCGCGCGGGAGAAGAATCCAAATTTGCCCTCGGCGATGTCGGCCGGCAGGCCGGCGATCGGTTTCTTGCACCGGAAGAGAAACATCAGCCAGTGCGACTGCCCCTCGTAGGCCTTTTCCGCGATGATGGAAAAAAGGTGGAGGTCGGCCGTGGTCACCACGTGGCCGGTTTCCTCGTGGGTCTCGCGGACGGCGCACTCGAAAGGCGATTCGCCGACGGCGGTTTCCAGTTTGCCGCCGATCGGACTCCACGAGCCGAAGTTCGGCGCCTTCGCCCGGAGCAGCAGCAGGTGTTCACCCGCGGGATTTTCGAGGAAAACCAGGACGGCAATTTTGTAGGCGAGGGGAGGTGTCGGCATCGGAAAAGGAGGGGCGGAACGCAGGAACCAAGTTTTGAGCGTGACCTCGCCGGAGGGGTGCTCAACGTTTTTCCCCCTGTGAATCGCGTTTCGCACAAGATCGTCCCCCTCGCTCTCGCATGCCTCGCGGGCTTTTTCTGCACCGGCGCGACCGCGTCCGCGGCGTCGGACGTCGAGGTCACCATGGTCAAATTCACCAACCTCCGGGCGCCGACCGGCTCCATCGGCAACTGGTATGAGGCGGACGTCGCGCTGGAGGTCCGGCCCACGCCGAGCCCGTCCGGGCGCATGGTCGCGCGGGTGCGCGTGACGCTCACCCTTGGCTTTGAACTGCCCGCGCCGGCCGGCGGGGAGCGTCGCCTCGAGTATTATCGCGCCGAAGCCGAGTGCGTCGCCCTCGAGACCGGCCGCGCCGACGTGCGGTTCTATCTGCCGCCCGAACTCGTGAAACGCGACCAGCTCCACGGCGATCCGAAATTTTGGGGCGTCGAACTCGCCGCCGGCGGGAAGACGCTGCCGGCAGGTCGCGCCAGTTATTCGACTTCGCTCCCGGCGGCGGAAGCCCGGAAAAATTTCCAGACCCGCGCCGCTGCCGCCGTCGCGATTAACGACGGTCTCCTGCAGCCGCAATACCTCACCCCCTTCGTCAATGACTATCCCCGCGCCACGCCGTCATTTGTGCGCCGGGAGGTCCGCTAAAATCTCCGGCGATTTTCCGTAACTGAGTTTGCGCTTGCTGCGTCTCGCCGCATCTGAAATCGCCTCTACCTCTTTCTTCACCCCAAATATGCGTTCACCCCGGGTTCTAGCCGTTGACATTGGAGCAGGTCATGTCGCGTGCGGTATGTTCACAGCCGGAGCGGCGGGACGCCTGGTGCTGCAGCAGTTCGCGATCGAGGCGCACAGCTCTGACCCCTCGCACGAGGCGCGCTGGGCCACGGAAATCGCCCAGTCCCTCGGGGCCGTCTCCACCCGCCACAAGCTCGGCGGCATCAGTGCGCTCGCCGTTCCCGGCCATCTGGCGCTGACGAAGTTTATCAAGACGCCTTCCATGGCGAAAGAGAAACGCGGCAAGATCATCGCGTTCGAGGCGGCCGAAAACATCCCTTATCCGCTCGAAGAAGTCGTCTGGGACCACTTGGTCGTCGCCGACGACGGGTTCGACCTCGAAGTGATGCTGACCGCGGCGAAGTTCGAGTCGATGCAGACGCTCTGCACCGCGACCGACTCCGCCGGGTTCCCGGCCGAGCGCGCCGTCCCTGCCGCCCTCGCGCTCAACCACGCCTTCCGTTATAATTATCCTGAAGTCAACGAGAGCGTCATCGTGATCAATGTCGGCGCCCGGTCGACCAACCTCCTCTTTATAGAAGGCGAACGTTTCTACGTCCGCACCCTCGCCCTCGCGGGCAACGCCGTCACGCAGGCGGTCGCCGACGATCTGCGCATTGATTTTTCGCAGGCGGAAACGCTCAAGGTGCAGGTGCTGTCCGGCCACTCCGATTTGCCGGCGGGTTCTCCCTCGCGCGCCTCGGTGCAGCGAGCGGCCGCCGCTTTCAACGCCAAGCTCGGCCTCGAGATCATGCGCTCCGCGGTCAACCACCGCCGCCAATCCGGGACCGAGGCCGCCGCGGCCGTTTACCTGACCGGCGGCGGATCGCTGATCAACGCACTGCCCGCGACCCTCGGCGAAAAGCTGAAGGTGCCCGTCCACCGCTACGAGTCGCTGCGCCATGTCGACCTCGCCGCCAACGCCCGCGCCGCCGGGGCCGAGGGCGCCGCCTCCGTCCTCGCCGATCTCGTCGGTCTCGCCACCTGCCTGGTCTCCAAGAAGGAAACCGAAGCTAGCCTCCTCCCACCGTCCGTCACCGAGGCCATCGCCTTCCGCAAACGCCAGCCCCTCATCGTCGCCACCGCGGCGCTCGTCGTCATGGCGTTCGTGCCGCCGATCATCTATTTTCACCAGGTCGCGTCCGGAAAACTTGCGCAGGTCTCTGCGGTCGACGGCCAGCTGATGCCGCTCCGGGCGATCCAGACCCGCAACGAGGACAATCTGCGTCAGATCGACGAGGCGAAGAAACAGATCGCCGCCTATCGCGGGGCCTACGAGACGAAGGCCAACTGGATCAATTTCTTGACCGACCTCCAGAATCGGCTCGTGAAGATCGAAGATGTCTGGCTCGACAAACTCCAGGTCGTCCGCGCGCCGTTGCCCGAACCGGGCGAGCAGCCCCAGCCAGACCCGAGTGCACCGCCGCCGGTCGACGGTTCCGTTCCCGCCGGCCCGCCTGCGCCGCCGCTCCGGCTCACGCTCAGCGGCCGCCTGCTCGACGTCGCCAATCCCCAGTCGAAGGTCAGCGCCGAAGCCCGCCAACGCGTGCAACAACTCCTCGCGAGCTTCACCGGCTCCCAGTTCATCGCCTCCGTCGAGAACGAGAAATTCGACAACAACCAAAACGGGCTGCTGCGGTTTGATTTCACGCTCGTGATCAACCCGAAGAAAACGCTCTGAGCCGCGCATGAACTGGTATCGCAAATATCCCCTCTTCGCGTCCGCGCTCACCCTCTGCGGGCTCCTGGTGCTGGGCGAGGGTTGGCTCATCTACGACCGATTCGCCGCGTCCCGCGCCGCCCAGAAGAAACTCGTTGAACGCGAGGCCGAGTTGCTGGCGATGAAGGACCTCGTGCCCGTGCCGACCCGGCCGGTCGCTACCGCGATCGAGGCCGACCTCGCCCGCGCCCGGCGCGCCGTGGCGGCCATGCGGGTCGAACTCAGCGGCCGCGGTCCCGCCGCCGAGCGGCTCGCCGGCGCGAAGGTCCCCACCGCCCGCACCGAGGCCTACTTCGATCTGGCCACCTTCGTTGAAAAGACCCGCGAGCTCGCCAAGAAAAACGATGTCGAGATCCGCCCCGAAGCCGCGCGCCTCGGCTTTGCCTTGTACGCCAACGAAGGCCCGAAGGAAGACCGCATTGCGTCCGCCTTCCACCAGCGCCAGGTCGTCCAGTTCGTTCTCGAATCGCTCATCGAGGCCCGCCCGCGCTCCCTTTTCTCTGTCCAACGCGAACGCGCGCTCAACAAGTCCGAGAAGGCCGCCCTGCTGGCCGACCAAGCCGCCGCCGCGGCCGCCGCGAGTGGGGGTGTCGCCCCCGAGCCGCCGCCGGAAGGCACGGCCGGCCCCGGTTCCCCGCCCGAGCCCGAGAGCCCGGAACTCTTCGTGATCGACCCGCGGGTCACCGCCCGCGCCTACGCCTATATCGATACGACGCCGGTGCGGGTCGTCTTCACCGGCCAGACCGCCGTGCTGCGCTCCTTCCTCAACAAGCTCGCCAGTTTTGAACTCCCCGTGCTCGTCCGCGAGGTCGAGGTCGATCGCGCCAGCGCCGAGGAAATCGCTGCTGCCGCCGTGGTCCCCGCCGAGGAGGGCACCGTCGCCGATGCCCCCGCCGATACCCCGCCGGCTCCGTCCGTCGTCCTCTCCGTTGTGCCGAAAGCGCCCGCGGCGACGACCTCCGGTAAGCCCCTCCCCAAGGTCCCCGTGGCCATCCCGATTGTGTCCAAGCCGCTGTCGAAATTCACTGTCACGGTGGAATACCTCGACCTCGTGGCGGCGCCCGCCTCCGAAACCCCGGCCGCGGACGCCCAACCGACCCCCTGAGCCATGGCCGTCCTCTCCCAGGAAAAAGTCTACCTCCTCGCCGCCGCCGCCCTCGCGCTCGCGTCCGCCGGCGTGTGCGGCGCCTACGCGTATCGGCACGCCACGACCCCACCGGCCGCCGTCGCCACGGTCCAACTTGCCACGACCCCTTACCAGGCGACCGTGTCCGAGCCGGAGATCGTCAAGACCGACATCTGGACGCCGCCGCCCTCGCAGACGCGCGGCCGCGACTGGGTCTACGAAACGTTCACGCCGCCGGAGATTTTCTACAACGCCCGCTCCAGGCACTTCACGGTCAAGCCGCCCGCGGCCGTCAGCGAGGAGGTCGCGCTCGAGGAAGCCTTCGGCGTCGAGCTCGTCGTGGTGCGCCCGGAACCCTTCCGGCTCCAGCTCATTGGCTATGTGGGCGTGCCGGGAAGTGAGCGCGGCACGTTTGAAAACGTCGCGAGCGGTGAGGTGTTCCTCGCCGGTGCCGGCCACCGGGTGCCGAAACTCGGCCTCACCATCCGCAGTTTCACGGTCCGCTCCGTCGAAATCAAAATCCCCGACAGCATGACCACCCGCCAGCGCGTCGCCAGTGCGGTCGTGCGCGATGAAAAGACCGGTCGCGAGGTCACCATCACCCATCGGGAACGCCACTTCACCGGCGGGCTCGCCGCGTTCGTCGCCCCCACCGGCGAAACCGCCACGCGCGAGGTCCGCGCCGGCGAAAGCTTCACCCTCGGCGCCGCCACCTACCGGGTCGACAGCATCAAGCTCTCGCCTCCCAGCGTGGAAATTATCAAAGAAGCGCCGACGCTCGCCCAACCCGACCGCCGCACGCTCACTCCCCGCGAATCCGACGACCCCACCGCGCCGTCCGACGTCCTACCCACCCCCCTTTGATCCCCCTTTTCTTGCAATGAAAAAATACGCCCTTCCCACGTCGCTTTACGTTCTGCTCGCTGCCGCGCTCGTCGCCCTCGCGGTGCCGGCCGGACGCGTCGTCGCGCAAAGCCAGACCGACGTGAAGATCCGCCTGATGTCCGAGGCCCTCCGTGCCCGCGATGCCGGCGACCTCGACACCGCGCAGCAGGCGCTGGCGAAACTCGCCGCCCTCTCGCCCAACGATCCGTCCGTGCTGCGCCTCCGCAACGAACTCGACGCCCAGCGCGCCGCGCAGGCCGCCGCCGCCGCCCGTGCCGCCGCCACGCCGGCTCCCGCTCCCGCCCAGGAACCCGCACCGGCCGCCGCCGCGCTCGCCAGCGCCCCGGCCGTCGCACCCGCGATGATCGACGTCAAGATTCCCGAGCCCGGCCAAACCCCTCCGTCCGCCCCGCGCGGACCCACGCCCGAAGAGGAAGCCGAAGCCCTGGCCCGCGCCGAAGCCGGCCGCCTCAGCGCCGCCCTCGCTAACGCCCAGGCCCAACTCTCCGCCGCCCGCGCCCAGCTGCGCGCCGGCCAGCCCGACGAGGCCCTCACCACCCTCGACTCCGCCCTCGCGTCGCTGCCCGCCAATCCGCTCACCCAAAAACTCATCGCCGACCTGAAAAAAGAAAAAGCCTCCGCCCTCCTCGACCAGGCCCAGGCCCGCCTCAAGCGCGGCGACACTGACGGCGCCCGTTCCGCCCTCGCCGCCCAAACCGAACTCTCCCCGGCCGACGCCCGCGCCGCCACGATGGCCCAGCGGATCACCCGCGCCGAGACCAAGTCCGCCCCGACGCCCGGCGTCGACCCCGAGTTCCTCGCCGAACGCGCCGCCACGGCCCAACTCGTCGCTAAGGGCCGCGCCCAATACGTCGCCGGTGACATCGACGGCGCCCAGGCCACCTTCCGGTCCGTCGAAGCCAAAGAGCCCGACAACACTGTCGCCAAAGGTTTCCTCCTCCGCATCGCCCAGGAAAAGACCGAGACCGGCGCCCTCAACCGCGAGAAAACCCGCGCCCAGCTCCTCGAGGAAGTCGCGAAGGGCTGGCAGCGCCCCGGCATCTACCAGGAGCGCACCCGCGAACTCGACAAGGCCGCCGCCGCCGCTCCGCTCGCGAAGAAACTCTCCGACATCATTCTGCCCAGCGTGAGCTTCACCCGCGCCGAAATCGGTCAGGTCGTCACCGCCCTCAGCGCCGCCTCCGAGGAATACGATCTCAGCGGCACCACCCCGAAGGGCGTCAACGTCGTCCTCCTCGACCCGAGCAACAAGAATCCCGCCATCACCCTCACCCTCCGCAACACGTCGCTGAAACGTGTCCTCGATTTCGTCACCGAGTCCGTCGGTTACCAATACGAGGTCCAGGCCGACGCCGTGATCGTTCGCCCCGGCGGCGAAACCTCCACGCTCGACACCGCCTTTTTCCCCGTCACCCGAGCCACCGTCCTCCGCATGACCGGCATTGCCGGCACCTCTGCGGGCAGCAAGCCCGATCCGTTCGCCGCGGGCGGCGCCGCGGCCGAAGGCTCCGGCGGCGGCGGCGAGGCCGGTTCGATGAAGGCGTTTCTCCAGCAGGCCGGCGTCAACTTCGAGGCCGTCCCCGGCTCCAGCCTCGCCTACGACGGCTCCGCCATTATCGTCACCCAGACCGCCCGTAACGTGGAGCGGATCCGCAATATCCTTTCCCGCTACAACGACGTCCGCCAGGTCGAGATCGAGTCGAAATTCATGGAGGTCCAGGAAGGCGCCCTCGAGGAACTCGGCGTGAAATGGAATCTCTCCCGCCGCGGCATCGCGCAGATCAATCCCGCCACCGGCGCCCCCATCCTCGATTCCACCGGCCGCCAGGTCTTCACCCCTCGCGAGACCTACACCAGCGACGGCGTGACCCGCTCCCTCGTCAGCGCCTTCCCAAGCACCACCAACACCAGCGGCCTCGTCATCAAGGACCCCGGCCTCGCTGGCGGCCAGCTCAACGTGCCCGTCGCCCCCGCGACCATTCCCGGCGGCGTGCAGCTCGCGTCGACCGCCACCGCCCTCGCTAACATCACCGGCTTCGTCGGCGAGTTCGACGTCAGCGCCGTCATCCGCGCCCTCTCGCAAAAACAGGGCTCCGACCTCCTCAGCTCCCCCAAGGTCACCGTCCTCTCCGGCAACCCCGCCAATATCACCGTCGCCCAGGAACTCCGCTACCCGCAGAGCTACGGCGAAATCCAGAGCCAGGTCGGCTCGGGCGCGACGACCGGTGGCGCCGCCGGCGTCACGATCACGGCCGGCACCCCGCAGGAATTCACCACCCGCAACGTCGGCGTCGAAATGAAAGTCACGCCCACCGTCGAGGAGGACGACTACTCGATCAGTCTCGACCTCAACCCGAAGGTCACCGAGTTCGAGGGCTTCGTCGAATACGGCGGCCCCAGCGTCGCGATCTCCGGCGTCACCACGGTCACGGTGCCCCCCGGCTTTTATCAGCCGATCTTCTCCGTCCGCGAAGTCACGACGAAGGTCACGATCTGGGACGGTGCCACCCTCGTCATGGGCGGTCTGACCCGCGAGGAAGTGAAAAAGGTGAACGACAAGATTCCGTTCTTCGGCGATCTCCCACTGGTCGGCCGGCTCTTCCGTTCGAAGGGCGAGAGCTCCCAAAAACGCAATCTCCTGATCTTCGTGACGGCCAATCTGGTGAGCCCCGGCGGCTCGCCGAAGAAGCAGGATCTGAAGAACACGCCGGCGAATTCGCTCTTCCAGAATCCGACGATCGTCACCCCCGCCAGCGCCGAAGGCCGCACCCGCAGCGGCGCCAAGTGAGCAACCGACCACCCGGAGGCCCATCCATGAAAACGATTCTACGGCGATCCCTCGCAGCCGCCGCGACCTTGGTCGCGGTGCTCGCCGCGCCCTTCGCCCTCGCCACCCCCACCATCTCTTTTACGCCGGGTGCGTTCCCGGCGACGGGCTCGCCCGTCGCCCTCGTCTCGACGCCCGCCGGTCTGAACATCAGTGTCACCGCCGCCCCTACGGCCGGTTCGACCCTCTCGCAGGTCGCCGTGACCGTCAACGGCACGAGCATCGGCATCGCCACCGGTTCCGCGCCCTACGTCGTCAACTGGCTGCCCACCTCGATCGGCACCTTCACGATCAGTGCCACGGTCACCGATACTTCGGCGATCACCACCGGCGCCGGCGCGTCGACCAACACGGCGACCATCAGCAGTGTGGTCTCGGTCACCGCGATCCGGGTCGCGACGCTCAGCGCTCCGTCCAACAATTCAACGGTCACCGCCGGTTCTCAGCTCTTCTTGCGCTCGAGCGCGTCCATGTCGGACAGCATCGTCCAGAAGGTCGACTTCATCCTCGATCCCTTGGGCGCGGCCGCCGTCCTCGGCACCGCGACCCAGGCGCCTTACAACGTCGCCTACACGGTCACGGCTGGCGGCGGCGCCCATACGCTGCTCGCCCGCGCCACCGCCAGCGACGGCGTCACGACCTTCGATTCGACCACGATCAATTTGAACGTGAGCTCCGCCGTCGGCGCCGCGCCGACCGTCAATCTCACAGCCCCGTCCGCCAGCAGCTTTGTCGCGACCGGCTCCACTGTCACCGTCTCCGCCAACGCCAGCGACGCCGACGGATTTATTCCGAGCACCACCGGCGGCGGCGTAACGTTTTTCGCCGACGGCGATCCCATCGGCACCGATCTGACCGCGCCCTATTCGGTTTCGTGGACTCCGACGGTTGCCAAAGTCTATTCCCTCCGCGCCTCGGCGACCGACGACAAGGGCAACTCCACGCTCTCCGCGATTCCCTATAATGTCACGGCCGTCGCCGCCCTCCCGACCGTCTCGCTCACCGCCGGCACGACCGCCACCATCGGCGTCGCGACGACGTTGAGCTCCACGGCGACCGCAAGCCCCGGCGCTGCGGTGAACCAAGTTGAATTCTTGGAGAATGGGGTCGTACTCAACACCGATACGACGGCTCCTTACTCGTTTTCGTGGTCGCCCGCCACCATCGGCACGTCGGTGCTCACGGCCCGGGTGACTGACTCCGCCGGCGTCGTCGTGACCTCCAGCGCCGTCAACGTTACCGTCTCCGCGGCCGCCCCCACCATTTCCCTGACTGCTCCCAGTAGTGTTGGCGTAAATACCGTCACGCCGCTGTCCGCAACTGCCACGCCAGGCACGGGTGCCGCGATCACGCAGGTTCAATTCCTCTCGGGCACCACGGTCCTCGGCACCGATACCACGTTCCCCTATTCCTTCGATTGGACGCCCACCGCGACCGGTACCGTCTCGTTGACGGCGCGGGTTACGGATTCCAACGGCACGACGACTACGTCGTCCGCCGTCAGTGTCACGGTCGCAGCCGCTGTTCCCACCGTGTCGCTTACGGCTCCCGCCGCCGGCGCCAACCTCGCTCTCGCCGCCGCGACCACGCTCACCGCCACCGCGACCGCCAACGGCGGCGCCACCGTCAGCCGCGTGGATTTCCTCGTCGGTACCACCATCGTCGGCACTGATCTGACCGTTCCCTATTCTTTCGACTGGACGCCGACCACCGCCGGGATCACGGCCCTCACCGCCAAGGTCACCGACTCTAACGGCGTCAGCGCCACATCGAGTATCGTCAACGTATTGGTGACCGCGCCCTCGGTTTCGATCACCGCGCCGACGGCCGGATCGACCGTTACTGCCGGCACCGTGGTCGCGATCACCGCCACCCCGGTCGCTCCTTCCGGGACCGTGACCAAGGTCGATTTCTTCGCCGGGGCGACGCTCATCGATACCTCCGCCGGTCCGGTCTATTCTGTAAATTGGACGCCCTCTGGCACCGGCGCGGTTTCGTTGACCGCCCGCGTCACCGACTCCAACGGCGCGACTGTTACCTCGGCGGCCGTGAGTGTCACCGTCGCTGCGGCGGCCACCGCCACCGTGTCGGTCACCGCTCCCGCCGCGGGCTCCGTCTTCACGGTCGGCAGCAACGTCACGCTCAGCGCCAATGCCACGTCCGCTGCGGGCGGCACGGTGGCCCAGGTTCAGTTCCTCGTGGGCACCACCATTGTCGGCACTGATACGACCGCGCCTTATTCGGTCACATGGATTCCCAGTACCTCCGGTAATTTCTCCGTTACGGCCCGGGTGATCGATTCCTTCAGCAACTCGGTGACCTCGGCGCCCGTGACGGTCACGGCGAACACCGCCACCTCCGTGTCGCTCACCGCCCCGGCCAACAACTCCACCGCGACCGTCGGCACGGCGGTCAATGTCACGGCCTCGCCCGCCGCGAGCCTCGGTAATACTGTCACCTCCGTCACTTTCTTTGCCGGGGCGACCCAGATTGGCGTGCCCGTCACCTCCGCCCCTTACACCGTCGCGTGGACGCCGGCCGCCGCGGGCGTGGTCGCCCTGTCCGCGCAAGTGCTCGACTCGGCCGCCGTCACCGCCACGTCGTCTGCGGTTTCGGTCACGGTGGGCAACTCCCTCCCGACGGTGTCATTGACGACACCGATCCCCAGTTCCGTTCTCACCGTCAACACGGCTACGACCCTCAGTGCCAACGCCACTCCCGGGTCGGCCGCGACAATTACCCGGGTTGATTTTCTCTCGGGCTCGACGCTCCTCGGCAGTTCGACGACCGCACCCTTCACGTTTAACTGGACGCCCACGGCCACCGGCGCGGTTTCGCTTACCGCCCGTGTGACCGATTCCAACAACGCCGTCGTCAACTCGACTGCGGTCAGCGTCACCGTCGCCGCCTCCGGGCTGTCCGTCTCGATGACGGCCCCCGCTGCCAACGCCAATCTGACCGGCAACGCCACGGTCACGCTCTCGGCCTCCGCCAGTGCCAGTGCTCCCGCCACCGTCGCCAGCGTCGCGTTCTTCGTCGATGGCAACCAGGTCGGGGCCCTCGATACCGTCGCACCGTATGCCGTCTCGTGGGTCGCTGCTCCCGCGGGTCTGCATTCGATTTTCGCCCGGGTGACCGACAGCAATGGCAACACCGCGGATTCTACCGGAATCAACGTCAACGTCAGCGCCATCTCTCTCCCGGCGATCTCGATCACCGCCCCCATCGCCGGCTCCAACGCCGTCGTCGGCGCGCCGGTCACGATCACCGCCAGCGCCGCTCCCGGCTCCAGCGGCAGCATTACCAAGGTCGATTTCTACGCTGACACCACACTCATCGGCACGGACACCAGCTCGCCCTATAGCATCGCGTGGCTCCCCACCGCTGCGGGCGCGCCCAATCTGTCGGCCCGCGTCACCGATTCGAACAACGTCACGACGACCGCCGTCTCCGTGCCGATCATCGTGAACCCCGCCGGCACCCCTACGATCACCCTTTCGATGGTCGGCGGCGGCGGCAGTCTGGTCGTGCCCGTCGGCTCCTCCCGCATGCTCGTCGCCGCCACCGCCGACGATGGCGTCGTCGACCGCGTCGACTTCTACCTCGACGGCGTGCTGCTCGGCACCGACGGCGTCGCGCCCTACACCTTGAACTACGTCGCGAGCACCGACGTCGGCGCCCACCAGTTCACCGCCATCGTCACCGACAATAGCGGCCTGACCACGACGTCCAACGCCGTCGCCGTCACCTTCGTCGCCGCCATCGGTTCGGCGCCCACCGTGCGCGTCCTCACGCCCACCGACGGCGCCTTTGCCACGTCGGGCTTTGTGACCACCGTCAACGTGATCGCGGCCGACACCGACGGCACGATCTCCCGCGTCGAAGTTTTCGCCAACGGTATCCTCCTGCCTGGCACCGCTCTCGCCAACCGCATCTGGAGTACGGCGTGGACCCCCACCGCCATCGGTCCTGCCTCGATCGTCGCCATCGCTACGGACGACAAGACCAACGCCACCGTCTCCGCCGCCGCCAACGTCACCGTCACTGACAATTCCGCGCCCACGATCGCCCTCGGTGTCACGCCTGGCATCAATGCCGCGACCGGCACCACGCTGCCCGCCGGGGCCACGCGCAACGTTGTCGCCACGGTGAACGCCGCCGTCGCCGGCCGCGCGATCACCCGCGTCGAATTTTTCATCAACGGCACCACCAAGGTCGGCGAGAAGGTCACCGCGCCCTACAGCTACCGGTTCACCGCGCCGACCGCGCCCGGCATCTACGTCCTCACCGCCCGCGCCACCGACAACGGCGGCCTCTCGCGCGATGTGTATTATACTTTCAACGTCACCGAGGCCGTCGGCGCCCCGCCCACGCTGCGCCTCCTGACGCCGACCGCCAACACCACCGTCGTCCCCAACACCGCGGTCACCCTCGCGGCCTCGGCCGTTGCGGTCGGCGGCTCCATCGCCAACGTCCAGTTCTACGCCAACGGCAACCCCGTCGGCAGCCCCATCGCGCCTCCGACCAATTTCGCGACCAATTACACCCCGACGACCCCGGGCGGCCACGCGCTCGACGCCATCGCGACCGACGACCGCGGCAACACCACCGTCTCCAATTCGGTCAACCTCACCGCCGCGTTCGGCACGCCCTCAATCTTCATCTCGTCGCCCAGCACCAACGTCACGGCCCGCGCGACCCCCCTCGTGCCGTTCACCATCACCGCCACCGCCACCGCCGGCACCGGCGCGAGCGTCTTCCTCGTCGAATTCCTCGTCGACGGCCAGCAGGTCGGCACCCGTCTCACGCCGACCGCCGCCGGCGGCAGCATCTACAGCTTCCAGTGGACGCCCACGCTAGCCCAGCTCGGCCCCCACCAGATCACGGCACGCGTCACCGATACCAACTCCTTCAGCGCGACGACCCCCGTGGTGCTCAACGTCAATGTCGCCAACCCCGTTGGTGCCCCCCCCACGCTCTCGGCCATTTCTCCCGGTAACGGGGCAATCATCCAGAGTTTCTCGACGGTGAACTTCAGCGTCAACGCGACCCCGGGCAGCAACGCCACGATCACCAGCGTCGAGTTTTTCCTCAACGACGTCAGCATCGGCACCGGCTCCCGTGAGCAGTTGACCAGCGTCTACCGCCGCACCTTCGACTTCAGCGCCTACGATCTCTCTGGCCTGACGATCAACGAGACCACCGGACGGTATCCCATTAATCTCTACGTGATCGCCCGCGACAGCAACGGCAACCAGACGATCTTCCCCGCGCCGACGGCGACTAATCCGACGCCGGTGCTCATCAACCTCTCGCCCTCCATCAGTTCGCCGCCCTCCGTCACCCTCCAATCCTTCGCCGTCGGCGGCGGCGCCAACACGGTCACGATCGGGACTCCGTTCTTCATGATCGCGACGCCGGTCGACAGCGACGGCACCGTCACCAGCCTGCAGCTCTTCGCGAACGGCTCGGCGGCCAGCGGCGCCATCGGCAATCCCCAGAGCCCGAGCCTCGTTACCTACACCCCGTCCGTCGCCGGCAATTACAACCTCTACGTCGTCGCGACCGACGATTCCGGCAACACCGCCGTCTCCACCCCGGTGGTGACGTTGAACGTCACCGCCATTCCGGCCCCGAGCACCCAGTTGGTCAGTCCGACGAACAACAACACCACGACCACCGTCGGCGCGCCCGTCTTCCTCGAAGCGACCGCCGTGGGTGCGAACATCACCCAGGTGCCCACCGTGCAGTTCATCGCCTCCGCCACCACCGGCCAACGCACCACGATCAACGCTACGCGCGTCGGCACCACGACCACCTATCGCGCCATCTGGACACCCACCCTGGCCGATACCTACACCGTGGTCTCCTCGTCCGTCGTCGGCAGCTCGCCGA
The DNA here is from genome assembly GCA_947461205.1 of Opitutia bacterium. GTDB lineage: Bacteria > Verrucomicrobiota > Verrucomicrobiia > Opitutales > Opitutaceae > GAS368. Next base: position 3,562 of record CANHJG010000028.1, on the reverse strand, counting down.
CCGCGACCAGCACCGTGTCGCGCCGCGTCGTCGTGAACAACCTCGTGGGCATTGGCCCGACGGTCTCCATCTCGGTCTCGAATACCGTCAGTTCCGCCTCCACGGCCAATCTCACCGCGACCGCCCTCGATTCCGACGGCGGCGTCTCGAGCGTGGAATTCTATCTCAACCGCAACAGCATCGGCTTTGCGGCCCGTGACCAGCTCACCAACACGTGGCGTCTCAGCGCCTCGTTCGTTGGCGTCCCGCTCGGCTTCACCGAAATCGTCGCGCTGGTCCGCGACAACTCGGACAACGTCGCCGCGTCCCCGACCAGCTTCATCAACATCGTCGCCGCGACGAGCCTCGCGCCCACGTTTACCACGATCACGGCGACGCCCAATTCCGTGGCCACCGGCCGCCAGATGCAGTTCACCGCCAACGCCCGCGACACCGACGGCACCGTCAACGTCCAGTATTTCGCCAACGGCGTGAGCCTCGGCACCAGCGGCAATGCCAACAACAGCTACCTGGTCAACTGGACGCCGACGACCTCCGGAACCTTCACGATCTCCGCCGTGGCCACCGATAATTCCAGTCCGGCCAACACCGCGGTCGCCGCTCCGATCAATGTCACCGTTCGCCGCAACAATCCGATCCAGGACGACACCTCGTTCATCCTCCAATCCTACTCGGACATTGCGAACACCACGAACAACAACCCGCTCGTGATCGCCGACCTCGCCGACCAGCTCGCCGCCGGCACCATCACCCGCTCCAAGATTGTCACCGATCTGATGACGCAGCCGGGCTTCGTCGCCCCGGTCAACCTCCTCGCCGCCTACTGGGTGCTGATGGGGCAGTGGCCGACTCCGACGAATTACACGGCCCTGCTGAGCACGACCCGCAATGCGGGCCTGTCGAACGGCATCAATTCAATCCTCTTTTCGAACGAGTATTTCCTGAAATACGGAGTTGTGCCGACGACCGCGCTTCTGAACAGCCCGACCAGCGTACTCCCGGCCGATATTTACATCGCCAGCCTCTGGCGCGCCGCCGGCCTCCCGGCACCGGATCAGCTGCAAAACGTCCAGTTCCGCAGCAATAACGTGTTGTCCCTTTCCCTCGGGCGCGGCTACAACGCCGTCGGCCTGCCCGCCGCCCTCGCCGAGTTCATCACGAATACCAACTCGGGCAATGCCGCGTTGATCGCCAAGGCCCGCGCCGCCGCCCTTTATTACCAAATCGATCGTCCGCCGACGCCGACGGAACTCACCGCCAAGGCCATCACCGACGCCATCGCCATCCGCATCGACGCGCTCGTGAAGTTGCCCGACGACGCCGCCCGCGTGGACGCCGTCTTGAAGGATACGCTCTACGCCTACCGCTACGTGACCTTCGTGAAGCATCCGCAGTCTCTCGTGGTGAATCCGCGCTCCGGGGCCATCTTCACGGTCGAGGCCGTCGGGGCCCCGCCGATCCTCTACCAGTGGCTTTTCAACGGCACGCCGATCGCCAACGCCACCACCGCCACCTTGAGTTTCACCAATGTGGATACCAGCCGGGTCGGGACCTACACCGTCGTCGTCACGACGACCGCCGGCTCCGCGACCAGCGATCCCGCGACGCTCACGCTCTCCAACGCACCCACCCGCGTCAGCAATATCTCGACGCGAGGCGTCACCAACGGCGGCAACCAGGCGCTGATCGGCGGCTTCGTGGTTGCCGCGCCGGCGGGCTCACCGCCCAACCAGACCCGCCAGATGCTCATCCGCGTGGTCGGCCCCGCCCTCAACGGCCCGCCGCTGAACCTCAATGTCGCCGGCGTCCTCAACAACCCCTCGCTCGAGGTTTTCAACGCCGCCGGCGCGCGCATCCTGACCAACGATAATTGGAGCACGCAGAGCGCCACCCCGGCCGCCAATACGACGGCGGTCACCGCCCTCCAACAGGCCACCACGCGCGTCGGGACCTTCCCGCTCGCCGTGGGCTCGCAGGACGCCGCCGTCCTCGCGACTCTGCCCGTCGGCAGCTACACCGTGCAGGCCACCGGACCCAACGCCAACAGCTCCGGCGTCGTCCTCATCGAGGTCTATGACGCCACGCCGGGCAACGTCGCCGCCACGAGCCCGCGCGCCACCAACGTCGCCACGCGCGGCGAAGTGGGCACCGGAGCCAACGTCCTGATCGCCGGCTTCGTGATTAACGGCACGACCTCCCGCCGCGTTCTCCTCCGCGGCGTGGGCCCCACGCTGAATCGCTTCGGCATCGGTCAAAACGCGCTCCTCGCCGACCCGTTCCTCACGCTCAAGGATGCCGCCGGAATCACCCTGCGCACCAACGATAATTGGTCCACCGGCGACGATGCGGCCGTGATTGCCGCCGCCGCGGTCTCCGGCGGGGCCTTCGCCCTCGCGAACGGCAGCAGCGATGCGGCCATGATCGTGATGCTTCCGCCCGGGGCCTACACCGTCCAGCTGAGCGGCGTCAACAACACGACCGGCATCGGCATCGTGGAAGTCTACGACATCGATCCGTAAGCGGAGGGCCGGGTCTGCGCATCTCCGTTTCGTGGCGGGTCCGGTGCCGGGTGGGCCGTGCGCTCCGCGCGCGGCTCCGTCGCCCACGCCTCTCCCATTTGCCGCCCGCGGAGCGGCCGGCCCCATCCTCGGGCGGTGCTGGCCAGAAAGGGAGATGCGCTCCCCGGCCGGCTCTCGGCTCGCCCTTTGTCATTGCGAGGAGTGCGGCGACGAAGCAATCCATCCGATCTTCCCATGTCCAAATGGCTCCTCGTTGACGGCTTCAATCTCATTTACCGCTGCTATTTTGCGCTGCCGGAGCTCACCCGCGCCGACGGTTTCCCCACCGGCGCGCTACACGGCTGGGTCAAGTCGCTCTGGAAGCTCGCCGACCAGGAAAAACCCGAGGCCACCCTCGTGTTTTTCGATCTCGACGGCGCGCAAGATCGGCTCGCGCTCCATCCCGACTACAAGGCGCATCGCGAGGAGATGCCGGAGGCCCTGCAAAAACAGATCGAACCCGTCAAACTCCTGACCCGCGCGATGGGCCTCGTCGGGATCGAGCAGTCGGGCGTCGAAAGCGACGACCTCCTCGCCGCCCAGGCGGTCGCGTTCGCCAGCGTCGGTCACGAGGTCATCATCGTGAGCAGCGACAAAGATTTTGCCCAAATCGTCGGGGATAAAATCAAGATGATGCTTCCGCCGCCGACCGCGAATCCGAAGCTCGGCTGGCGCCTGCTCGACGCGGCGGGCGTGACGGAAAAATTTGGCGTCCCGCCCGCGCAAATCGCCGAATACCTCGCCTTGGTCGGCGACACCTCCGACAACATCCCCGGCATCAACGGCGTTGGCCCGAAGACGGCCGCGAAATGGCTGGCGGAGTGGGGGAGCCTGGAGGCGATCATTGCCCACGCCGCGGAGCTGAAACCGGAACGCTTCCGGGAGCCGGTGGCCGCCGAGGCCGAAAAACTGCGCCGTAACCTGAAACTCACGACGTTGAATCTTTCCCTCCCGACCGTCGCCGCCGACAAGACCGCCCCGCAGGTCGGCGAACTCCTGCGGCT
>CANHJG010000027.1 GCA_947461205.1 Opitutia bacterium | reverse complement strand
CTGAAGCAGGCCGGACGGATCGCGGTGATCGATTTTCACCCCGAGCTCGGGCCGCACAAAAACGATCCGACGTTGCAGGTGACCAAGGCGCAGTCGGACGCGTGGTTCGCGGCGATCGGTTTCAAGCCGGTGGCGGAGCATGCCCTCTATACGGACAAGTGGTTTGTGGAGTACGCGCGTTGAAGGGTGGCGGAGCCGGATCGGGCGGCCGGGAAGATTTTCACCCGATGAAAAATCTGCGCTCGTCAGCGCGGGTGGCGGTGCACAATCATCGTCGGTCCCCATGGAAAACGCCCCCGCTTCCGCCTTTATCCCGAACGAACGTATCTTGCTGGGGCCCGGCCCCAGTCCGGTGCCCCAGCGCGTGTTGCGCGCCATGGCGGCGCCGACGTTGGGCCACCTCGATCCGCAGTATCTGGCGATCATGGACCACACCTGTGCGATGCTGCGGGAAGTGTTGCGCACGAAGAATGCGCTGACGTTTCCGGTGAGCGGCACGGCCATGGCCGGCATGGAGTGCATCGCGGTGAATTTGCTGGAGCGCGGCGACGAAGCGATCGTGTGCGTGAACGGCGTGTTCGGCGCGCGCATGAAGGATGTGATGGAGCGTTGCGGCGCGACGGTCCATGCAGTCGAAGCGACGTGGGGCGAGGTGATTTCGCTCGAGCAGATCAAGGCGGCGCTCGACGCGCATCCGCAGGCGAAGCTCGTGACGATCGTGCACGCGGAGACGAGCACGGGGGCGCATCAGCCGCTGGCGGGGTTCGCGGAGCTGGTGCACTCGCGGGGTGCGCTCTTGGTGGTCGATGCGGTGACGAGTTTGGGCGGCCATGAGCTGCGCGTGGACGAGTGGGGGATCGATGCAATTTTCAGCGGCACGCAGAAGTGTCTGAGCTGCCCGCCGGGGTTGTCGCCGGTGAGTTTTGGGGAGCGGGCGTTGGCGGCGATGGATGCGCGCAAGACGAAGGTGCAGTCGTGGTATCTTGATGTGTCGATGCTGCGGAAATATTATACGGGCGGCGCGGGGGCGGGCGGCGGGCGCGTGTATCATCACACGGCCCCGATCAACATGACCTACGCGCTGCACGAGGCGTTGACGATCGTACTGGAGGAAGGGCTCGACGCGCGGATCGAGCGGCATGCCCAAATGCATCGCCGGCTGCGCGCGGGGTTGGAGGCAATGGGGCTCAGCTACATTCCAAGGCACTCGCTGCATTCGTTGAATTGCATTTCGATTCCGGCGGGCGCGGACGATGCGAAGGTGCGCCGGCGGTTGCTCGAGGAATATGGCATCGAGATCGGGGCGGGCCTCGGACCGATGGCGGGCAAGGCATGGCGCATCGGTTTGATGGGCCACGGCTCGACCGTGCGAAATGTGGATCTCGTGCTCGCGGCGTTGCAGGCGGTTTTGGCGTGAGCGGGAGTGGGTCTTTCGTATGAAAGAAGACGCGATCCAGCGACTGACGGCGTTGCTGCCGAAGGGGCGGATTATGTCGGCGCCGGCGCAGTTGGCGGCCTACGAGAGCGATGGGCTGACGGCGTTTGCCACGCGGCCGCTGGCGGTCGCGGTGCCAGAGTCGCAGGACGAAGTGATCCAGATCGTGCAGTTTTGCCACGCGGAGCAACTGCCGTTCGTCGCGCGTGGCAGCGGCACGAGCTTGTCTGGCGGATCGCTGCCGGTGAAAGAGGGGATCGTCATCACGCTCAACCGGCTGAATCGGATCGTGCGGATCGATCCGGTGGGCCGGATTGCGGTGGTGGAGGCGGGCGTGGTGAACGCGCACGTCACCCTGGCGGCGCAGAAATTTGGGCTGCATTTCGCGCCCGATCCGTCGAGCCAGTCGATCTGCACGATCGGCGGCAATGTGGCGTTCAACTCGGGCGGGGCGCATTGTCTGAAATACGGGATGACGTCGAACCACGTACTCGGGTTGAAGGCCGTGCTGGCGACGGGCGAGGTGGTCGAGTTCGGGAGTGCGAGCCGGGAGCAGGTGGGGCCGGACTGGACCGGGCTGTTCGTGGGCAACGAAGGCTTGTTCGGCGTCGCGCTGGAGGTGACGCTGCAGCTGCTGCCGCGCGCGGAGACGTTTCACACGGTGCTGGCGGGCTATGATTCGCTGGAGAAAGCGGGCGACGCGGTGTCGGCGGTGATTGCGAGCGGGCTGTTACCGGGGGCGCTGGAGATCATGGATGCGCTGGCGCTTGAGGCGGCGGTGGCGGCGGTGCATGCGGATTATCCGCCGAACTCCGCGGCGGTGTTGATCGTGGAACTGGAGGGGCCGCGGGAAGTGGTGGCGCTGGATCGCGTCCGGCTGGAGAAAATTTTGGCGGAGAGTGGCGCGGTGGAAGTGCGCGTGGCGAAAGATGCGGCGGAGCGGCTGGCGATTTGGAAGGGGCGCAAGAGCGCGTTCAGTGCGGTGGGGCGGTTGTCGCCGGATTTCATCGTGCAGGACGGCGTGGTGCCGCGGCGGCGGCTGGGCGAGGCGTTGAAGCGGATCGGTGAGCTGGCGGGGGGGGCGCGGCTGCGGGTCGCGAATGTGTTTCACGCGGGCGACGGAAACTTGCATCCGTTGATCATGTACAACGGCAAGGAGGCGGACGGATTGGCGCGGGCGGAAGCGCTCGCCGGGAAAATTTTGCGGATGTGCATTGCGATGGGGGGGTCGATCACGGGCGAGCATGGGGTGGGCGTGGAGAAGCGCGACTACCTGCCGGAGATGTTTACGGCGGATGAGTTGGACTGCATGAAGCGGGTGCGCGCGGCGTTCGATCCGCTGGGGATCGCGAATCCCGGGAAGATGTTTCCCGAGGGGGCGCCGCAGGTGATGACGACGGCGCAGCACGGGCTGCATCCGCTGGAGCAGGCCGGTGTGATCACGCGGGAGTGAACGGGTGATGACGTAACGATGAATCCCACCAAACAGGCGACCCCGAGGTCGGACGAGGGGCGAACCGAGGGCACCGAGCGGAAATCCCGCGGCGCGCCCAGGGGTGCGCGCGGGGGCGGCGGGGCCAGGGACGGGTGGGGGATTTTTTTTAACCACGGCTTACGCGGATGAACCCGGATAAAAACATGGTGGTGACGACGCCGGAGGAGCTGGCGGAGGCGGTGCGTTCGGCGCCACGCGTGCTGGCCGTGGGGGCGGGGACGAAGCCGCGGTTGTCGGCGGTGGGCGCGGAGGTGGCCCGGATTTCGACGGTGGGGATGCGGGGGATCGTGGAGTATGAGCCGAGCGAGTTTACGTTTACGGCCCTGGCGGGGACATCGGTGAAGGAGATCGCGGCGGCGCTCGCGGAGCGCGGGCAGTATCTGCCGTTTGATCCGTTGCTGGTGGACGCGGGGGCGACGATCGGCGGGACGGTGGCGGCAGGGCTGGGTGGGCCGGGGCGGTTTCGCTTTGGCGGCCTGCGGGATTTTATCGTGGGGGTGCGTTTCGTCGACGGCGGCGGGCGGCTGCTGCGGATGGGCGGAAAGGTCGTTAAGAACGCGGCGGGGTTCGATCTGCCGAAGTTTTTGGTGGGCAGCCTCGGGCGGTTTGGAGCGCTGGCGGAGGTGACCTTCAAGGTGTTTCCGCGGGCGGTGACGACGCGGACGCTCCGACTGAGCGCGGGGGATGCGGCGGCGATGACGGCGATGTTTACCGAGGCGGCGGTGCAGCGGTGGGAATTGGATGCGCTGGAGGCGGCGCCGGGGGAAGGGGCCGTGTATGCGCGGCTCGCCGGGCCGGCGGCGGCGCTGGATGCATTGGCGGCGGAAATGTTTTCGCGCTGGCCGGGCGTGGCGTTGACGGACGAGGCCGCGGCGAAGCTCTGGGGCGAGGTGCGGGAGTTTGGTTGGGCGCACGACGGCGGGGAGCTGGTGAAGGTCGCGCTCGTGCCGGCGCAGGTCGGGGAGTTCGTGCGATTGACGGACTGCATGGCGGGTGCGCGGGGGTGGGTGGGGTTGGGCGGAAACGTGGGGTTTTTTTCACTGCCGCGCGGAGGGAACCTGGCGGGCGGATTGACGTGGCCGGCGATGACGTTGCGCGGCCATGGGGCGTTGTGGCCGGGGAAGCGCGGGAGCGCCGCGGTGTATCGTGCGGTGAAGGCGGCGCTGGATCCGCAGGGGCGGTTTCCGAATTTCGACGACTAATCATGCAGCACACGATCAAACCGGAAGAGCACGGGCCGTTGGGGGCGCCGATGGCGCATGCGGTGGAGGCGTGCGTGCACTGCGGGTTCTGTCTCGCGGCGTGTCCGACGTATCAGGAGTTCGGCCAGGAGATGGATTCGCCGCGCGGGCGCATTGTGCTGATGAAGCAAGTGCTCGAAGGGACGTTGCCGTGGGCGGACGCGCAGCCGCATGTCGACCGGTGTTTGGGCTGTCTGTCATGCGAGCCGGCGTGTCCGAGCGGGGTGCCGTATCGGGATTTGATCAGTCCGTTTCGGGCAGTGGGGCGCGAAAAGGCGGTGCGCACTCCGGGGGAGAAACTGCGGCGGTGGCTCGCGGAGCTGACGATACCCCATCCGGGGCGATTTCGGCTGGCGCTGGCGGGCGCGAAGGTGGGGCGGGCGCTGGGCGGGCTGGTGCCGGCGGGGTTGCGGCCGATGCTCACGCTCGCGCCGGCGAAGGTGCCGGCGGCGGTGACGTTGCCGCGGGTGACGCCGGCGCAGGGCGAGCGGCGGGCGCGGGTGGCCCTGCTCGCGGGGTGTGCGCAGCAGGTGCTCGATCCGGATATCAATGGGGCGACGATCGAGGTGCTGGCGCGCAACGGCGTGGAGGTGATCGTGCCGGAGTCGCAGGGGTGTTGCGGCGGGCTCTCGTGGCACACGGGAAACCTCGCGGCGGCGCAGGCGTTTGCCCGGAAGAATCTGGACGCGTTCCCGGCCGATGTGGATGCGATTCTGACGAATGCGGCGGGCTGCGGGTCGGCGATGCACGAGTATCATCTGATTTTGCGCGGCACGGCGGACGAGGCGCGGGCGAAGGAGTTTGAGCGGCGCGTGATGGATGTGAGTGTGTTTCTTGCGAAGATCGGTCTGCGGGAAAAGCCGCGGGGTGCGGCGGGCGGTGGGAAGACGCTGAAGGTGGCGTATCACGATGCCTGTCACCTCGCGAATGCGCAGGGGGTGCGCGAGCAACCGCGGGCGTTGTTGCGGGCAATCCCGGGGGTGGACGTGTGTGAGTTGGCCAATGCGCACCTCTGCTGCGGAAGCGCGGGGACCTATAATTTGGATCAACCGGAGACGGCGAATTCGCTCGGCGCCCAGAAGGCCCAAGCGGCGTTGGCGGCGCTCGGCGGTGGCGAGGGCGTGGTGGCGAGTGGGAACATTGGCTGCCTCACGCAGCTGCGGGTGCACCTAGAAAAAATCGGTTCCCCTGTACGGGTGCGGCACACGATGCAGGTGCTGCGGGATGCCTATGGAAAGAGCCCGGAGATTTAACCACGGATGGACACGGATGAACTCGGATAAGACCGAGTGAGCGCGGGGCCGCCGAGGCGGCCGTGGGAAACCGTGTGGGAGCGAGGCAGTGGGAACGGGGACGCGGTGCGCGGAGGGCGGGTCGGAGACCCGGCCCTACCTTGGAATCATGCCCGGGAAGACGTAGGCTTGGAGCATGACGAAGATGCCGACCAACGTGGCGAGCGCGACGCTGTGCCAGAAGACGACGCGCAGGATGGCGCCGGCGGTCGGACTGTCGGGGCGTCCGCCGGTGGCGACGGCGGCGACGACGATGCTCTGGGCGTCGATCATTTTGCCCATGACGCCACCCGAGCTGTTGGCGGCACAGGTCAGGAGCGGTGGGAGACCAAGCTGTTCGGCGGTGACCTTTTGGAGGTTGCCGAACAGGACGTTGGAGGAGGTGTCGCTCCCGGTGAGGGCGACGCCGAGCCAGCCGATGATCGGGGAGAAAAACGGGAACAGCCAACCCGTGCCGGCCATCGCGAGGCCCATGGTGGTGTCGGTGCCGCTGTATTTGGTGGTAAAGCCGAGCGCCATCATCGTCGAAATCGTGAGCAGCGACACCCGCACGCGCCACACGGTCTGGCCGTAGATGCGCAGCGCGCGGCCGGCGCCGACGCGGAGGACGAGCGCCGAGGCGATGCCGGCGAGGAGGAGGGCGGTGCCCGTCGCCGAGAGGAGGTTTAATTTGAAGATCGCCGGGTCGGGCGTGGGTTTCGGCGCGACCGGGGGCATTTTGATGATCGTATGGTGGAGGGTCGGCACGGGAATCAGCGGAGAAAACCAGGCATCGAGTCGTCCCTTGATTTGGGGCATGCCCCACGCGAAGACGAAGACGGTGAGGAAAATCCACGGCAGCCACGCCTGCCACGCGGTCGCGCGGACGGGGTCGGTGTTTTTCGCGGGTGCGGTCGCTGGCGCGGGATGGGTCTGTTCCTCGGTCGGTTTCCAGAACCGCATCAGCACAACGACGGCGAGCATCGAAACGGCTCCGGCCACGATATCCACGAGCCAGGGTCCGTGGAAATTGCTCACGAGGAACTGCACGGAGCCGAATGAGGCGCCCGCCACCAAGCAGGCGGGCCAGATGGCGACCATGCCGCGCCACCCGACCTGAGCCGCGACCAACCAGAAAGGCACGATGAGCGAAAAGAACGGGAGCTGCCGGCCCACCATGGCGCTGAGTTGCAGCAGGTCGAGGCCGGTGAGGGGGGCGAGGGTGACCAGCGGGGTGCCGAGCGAGCCGAAGGCGACGGGGGCGGTGTTGCCGATGAGGGCGAGCTTGGCGGCTTCGAGCGGCTTGAAGCCGAGGCCGATCAGGAGGGCGCCGGAAATGGCGACGGGGGCGCCGAAGCCGGCGGCCCCCTCGATAAAGGCGCCGAAAGAAAACGCGATGAGCAGGGCCTGGATGCGGCGATCGCCGGAGATGCCGGCGATCTGGCGTTGCAGGGTGGCGAAGCCGCCGGTTTCGACGGAGAGCTGGTAAATGAAGATGGCGTTGAGGATGAGCCAGCCGATGGGCAGCAGACCGAACGCGGCGCCGTAGCCGGCCGAGGCGAGGGCGAGTTTGACGGGCATGCCGTACACAAAAATCGCGACGGCGCCGGCTGCAGCGAGCGCGATGAGGGCGGCTAGGTGCGCGCGCACGTGCCAGAAGGCGAGTAACGCCAGCAGCAAGACGACGGGAATGGCGGCGATGAGGGCGGAGGTGCCGATGCTACCGACGGGAGCATAGGTTTGGGACCAAGTCATGGGTGGGGAAAGGGGACGAGACGGGAAGAAGGCGAGAACGAGAGACGGGGCGACTGACGCGCGGGGAGGCGACGGCGAGGGGTGGAGTCGGAGGGAGGCAGGGCGGCGCGGGGGTGGCGAGAATTTTTCGTCCCGCGGTCGTGGCGTGGGCGGACCGGCCCGGCCGCGCGGGCCGGACGGGACGCGGCGGGTTTCCGGTCCGGGCCCGGCGTATCCAAGAAAAGAGGTGCGGGAGCCGGCGGGGAGGGCGCGGGAGCCGGCGAACCGAGTGGCAGGGGTGGGGCGACCGGCGAGTGGCGAGGGGCGACCGGGGAGCGGAGGCGGGGAGGGCGCGCCGGAGTTTTGCGTTGCGCCGGCCGCGGCCGCGGGGGCCAATCGCTGGCGCACTGACAGCCGATGAAACTTTCCCCTATCATACTCCATGGACGAACGGTGCGACTGGAGCCGCTGGCGGCGGGGCACCACACGGGGTTGGAGCGGTGCGGCGCGGAGGCGGAGGTGTGGCGTTGGACGGGGTTTTTGCGCGCGGACCCGCGGGAGTCGGTGCGCGGGTGGTGCGCGACGCTGGGGGCGATGCAGGCGCGCGGGGAGGCGGTGGCGTTCGCGATCGTGGAAGTCGCGAGCGGGACGGCGGTGGGCGGGACGACGCTGTTCGACTATTCGGCGGCGAACCGCCGGGTGGAGATCGGTTACACGTGGGTGGCGCGGCGGGCGTGGCGGACGGCGGTCAACCCGGAGGCGAAGTGGCTGCTGCTGCGGTATGCGTTTGAGACGCTGGGCTGCGGGCGCGTGCAGTTGAAAACGGATGCGCGGAACGAGCGCTCGCAGGCGGCGATCGCGCGGATCGGCGCGGTGCGGGAAGGCGTGCTGCGGTCGCACCTGGTGATGCCGGACGGATTCGTGCGCGACTCGGTGATGTTTTCGGTGGTGGCGGCGGAGTGGCCGGGGGTGAAGGAGCGGCTGCGGCAGTTGATGAACCGGGGAAGTGCGGCATGATGGAGCCGTGAATCCGCCCTTTGCACCGACCGATGCCCAACGATTGGCCGACCGGTTGCGTCCGACGGGCCGGGTCGTGATGCGCCAGACGTGGGCGCATCTGTTGTTTTTGCACTGGGCGTGGGACGCGGCGGCGGTGCAGCGGACGCTGCCGGCGGGACTGACGGTCGATACGTTTGACGGGCGGGCGTGGGTGGGACTGGTGCCGTTTTTTATGCGGCGGGTGCGGCCGGCGGGGTTGTGCGCGGTGCCGGGGATTTCAAATTTTCTGGAGCTGAACGTGCGGACCTATGTGCACGATGCGCAGGGGCGGCCGGGCGTGTGGTTCTACTCGCTGGATTGCAACCAGTGGCTCGCGGTGAAGGTGGCGCGGAATTTGTTTCATCTGCCGTATGAGCACGCGGACATGGCGGCGACGGTGGCGGCGGAGGGCGGCGAGGTGGACTATTGGGCGCGGCGGCGGGCGGGGGGAGCGGGGGCGGTGATGGCGGAAAGCCGGTTTCGTTACCGGGCGGAACCCGGCGGGTGCGTAACGTTGCCGGGCACGCGGGAGTTTTTTCTGGTGGAGCGGTACACGTTGTTCGCGCATGACGCGCGGCGCGGGCAGCTGTGGGCGGGGCGGGTGGCGCATGCGCCCTATCGATTCGGGGCGGCGGAGGTGTCGGCGTGGGACGACACGATGCTGCGGTTGGCAGGGTTCGATCCGGCGGGGCGCGGGCCAGACCACGTGGGGGCGGCGGCGGCGGTGGAGGTGGAAATTTTCGGGCTGGAAAAGCTCGGTTCAGGCCGCGCCGCCGAGCGGACGACCGCGGCGACGCGCGCCGGCTAGAATTACTGCGTTAAGGTTCGTTCCCAAACCCCCCCCTTTTCCCAGAGGTAGTGTCACGTAATACGTGACACTTTATTTCAAGGGATTTTCCCGGGGGATGGGTCAGCGCAATCCTAGAACCATTTTTTCCGCTTCAGATCGATGACCATCGCGAGGGTGGAGACGACGGTGAGCGCATAGGCGTAAAGGTAAGGCGGCGGCGGTGGAGGTGGAAATTTTCGGGCGGGAAAAGCTCGGTTCAGACCGCGCCGCCGAGCGGACGACCGCGGCGACGCGCGCCGGCTAGAATTACTGCGTTAAGGTTCGTTCCCAAAAAACCCCCTTTTCCCAGAGGTAGTGTCACGTAATACGTGACACTTTATTTCAAGGGATTTCCCCGCGGGCCGGGTCAGCGCAATCCTAGAACCATTTTTTCCGCTTCAGATAGATGACCATCGCGAGGGTGGAGACGACGGTGAGCGCGCAGGCGTAAAGGTAACCGTGGGGGGATTTGAGTTCGGGCATGTGCTCGAAGTTCATCCCATACCAGCCGCCGACCATCACGGCGGGCAGGGTGACGGCGGTGAGGGCGGTGAGGAATTTGATGCCCTCGTTGGCCTCGAAGGCGGCTTTGTTGAGATAGATGTCGAATGCCATCATGAGGCGTTCGTGGTAGCTGCCCGCGGTGTCGTCTAGGCGGACGAGGTTGTCGCGGAGGTCGCGAAAGTAGGGGAGGAGTTTCGGCCGGATGAGTTTGCTGTCGCCGCGCGCGAGCCGGTCGATGACGTCGCGCTGGGGCCGGATGATCGTGCGGAGTTTGGTGAAATCGCCGCGCACGTGGAGGAGTTCGTTGACGAGTTTTTTCTGCGCGGATTCGCGGGCGAGGACGTCCTCCTCGAGTTCCTCAAGTTCGGCGCGGAGTTCCTCGATGACGGGCGCGTAGTGGTCGACGAGGAGATCGAGGAGGGTATGGGCGATGCGGTCGGGCCCGCGGGGGCCGACGGCGGCGCCCTTGAGTTGGCGGTCGATCAGCGTGGACACCGAGCGGAGCGGGGAGGTGTGGAAGGTGACGAGGTAATCGCGGCCGAGGAAGAGATCGAGCTCGGTGGTGTTGAACTTGTCGGTGCGTTTGAAGTCGACGGCGTGGGTGACGATGAAGAGGTAGTCCTCGTAGTCCTCGACTTTGGGGAGCGAGCTGGGGGCGACGCAGTCCTCGATGGCGAGCGGGTGAAATTGGAAGACGGTTTCGAGGACGAATTTCGTTTCTTCTTCGGTGGGGTTGTCGAGGTCGACCCAGAGGAGCAGGCCCTTGTCGGCGCGGACGAGGCGGAGGGCTTCGCGTTCGAGGTCCTGGCCGACGAGTTTGCCGTCGCTGAAGATGAAGGAGCGGATCATCGAAGGGAACCGTGGAGGAGCGGGTTGGGCGGGTCGAGCCGGGAGAGCGGGGGGGGCGGCGGGCCTTCCGGTCGGTCGGTCGAGCGGCGGCCCGGCCGCCGGGCGCTGGGCCGGGCTATAGCCCGAGCTTCTTCTCCACCGCGGCGAGGGCGGCGATGAAGGCCTCGGGGGTTTCGGCGGCGAGGAAGGTGGCGCGGTCGGCGGGGTCGCGGAGCAGTTTGCAGAGGGCGCTGACGACGGCGAGGTAGTCGCCGGGTTTTGACTTGGGGGTGCCGAGGACGAAGAAGAGTTTTACGATCTCGCCGTTGGCGTCGAAGGGGATGCCGGCGTCGCTGCGGCCGACGGCGAGGACGATCTGGCGGACGTGTTCGGTGCGGGCGTGGGGGAGCGCGATGGCGTTGCCGAGGCAGGTGGTGTCGAGGCGGTCGCGGGCGAGGAGTTCTTCGTAGAAGCCGGCGTAGTTGGCGACGTCGGTGTGACCTTCGAGGAGGCGGGCGACCTCGTTGAGCGCGGCGGTGCGCTTGGTGCTCTGGACGCGGAGTGCGATGAGGGCGGGAGCGAGAAGCGAGGTGATTTTGCCGGCCATGCGAGGAAGAAAGGGGAGAATGAAAGGAGAACGGGGGGAGGCGAAAGCAGAAAAGCGCCGGGGGGAGAAATACCGGAAGGCGGCGCGGCGGCGGGCCGGCGCGGGTGGGAGGCGCGGGGCGCATGGAATGACGTTGCGGGGAGCGCGCGGGCGGGCTGAGTTACGGCGATGAAAAAACTGGTCGCAATCGGACTCGGCTGGCTGGCGATGGGGGTGTGGGTGCGGGGGGCGGAGGAGGCTTTTTCGCGGGCGGTGCGCGCGGAGGATTTTTCGGCGGCGGGGCTCGCGAAACTTTCGCCGGATGAATTGGCGCGGCTCGATGCGCTGGTGCGCGACTACCAGAGCGGGGCGCTGGCGGCGGCGCGGCGCGAGGCGGCGGTGGCGGCGGCGGCGCGCGTGATGGCGGAGGCGCAGGCGGCGCGCGCGGAGGGGGAGACGCAGGCGGCGAAGGCCGAGGCGCGGCAAGCCGCGAGCGCACGCGCGCAAGCGGCGAGGGTGGCGCCGGTGCAGGCCGACGCGGCGAAGGCGGAGAAGGCGGAGGGCGGTTTGCTCGCGCGGGCGAAGGTGCTGCTCACGCCGGGCACCGAGATCGAATATGCGACGGTGGAGAGCCGCCTCGCGGGAAAGTTCACGGGCTGGGAAGGGCGGGCGGTGCTGACGTTGGAGAACGGCCAGCGCTGGCAGATCGCCAACGGCGGGTCCTACATGACGCCGCCCTTGGCGAGTCCGAAAGTGACGATCGTGCCGGCGAATCTGGGCGGATTCTGGATGACGATCGAGGGCGTCGCGTCGCGGGTGAAGGTGCTGCCGCTCGGCGCGAAGTGACGTGCGGAGCGACCGCCGCGGAGCAGCAGAGCGGCAAAAAAAGGCACCGGCCCCGGAGGAGGACGGTGCCGCTGGGGCGCGAAGCGCCGGGCGGAGTTAGCCGGTGGGGGCCGCGTCGGAGGCTTCGCCGGCGGCGGCGGCCTCCTGTTCTTCGGCGCTTTCGACGACGCGGGCGATGCTGAGGAGTTTGTCGCCGGGCGCGAGAGTGAGCAGCTTGACGCCTTTGCCGCCGCGGTTGACTTCGCGAATGGTGTTCACGGGGCAACGCACGCTCTGGCCCTTGGCGGTGAGGAGCATGATCTCGTCGTTGTCCTTCACGCTGAGGGCGCCGGCGAGTTTGACGGAGCCGTCTTCGGGGAGGTCGATGGCCCAGACGCCGCTGCCGCCGCGGTTGATGAGGCGGTAGTCTTCGAAGCGGGTGCGGACGCCGAGGCCGGCTTCGCTGGCGACGAGGAACTTGGCGGAGTGGTCGACGACCTCGATGACATCGAGGTAATCGCTCTCGAGCTTGAAGCGCATGCCGGTGACGCCGCCGGTGGCGCGGCCGGTGGGGCGGAAGAGGTCTTCGCCGGTATCGGCGTCGCGTTCGCGGAAGCGGACGGCGAGGCCCTGGTGGGAGACGAGGATGAGTTCGTCGCTGCCAGTGGTGAGGACGGTGCCGATGACGGAGTCCTTTTCGGCGAGGTTGATGCCGATGAGGCCGCCGTCGCGGGTGCAGTTGGCGTAGTCGGCGAGGGAGCTCTTCTTGATGACGCCGGCCTTGGTGGCCATGACGAGGAAGCGGTCTTCGGCGAAGTTCTGCACGCAGATCATGGCGGCGATTTTTTCGCCCTCGGCGAGGCGGAGGAAGCTGGCGACGGATTTGCCCTTGGAGGCGCGGGTGCCCTCGGGGATATCGTAGACCTTCTTCGCGTGGCACTGGCCGATGCTGGTGAGGAAGAGGATGTAGTCGTGGGTGGAGGCGGTGAAGAGGTTTTCCACAAAATCTTCGTCGTAGGTCTCGGCGCCGATGACGCCCTTACCGCCGCGTTTTTGCGAGCGGTAGTCGGCGACGGGCGTGCGTTTGACGAAGCCGAGGTGGGAGACGGTGATGACGCAGCCCTCGTTGGGGATGACGTCCTCCATGCGGAATTCTCCAGCGGAGCCGATGATTTCGGTGCGGCGGGGCGAGGTGTATTTCGCCTTCATGTCGCCGAGTTCTTTTTTGATGAGGGCCATCAGGACGGTGTCGGACTCGAGGATGGCGCGGAGTTCCTCGATGACCTTCATGAGTTCGAGGTATTCGGCCTCGATCTTGCCGCGCTCGAGGCCGGTGAGCTGGTAGAGGCGGAGTTCGAGGATGGCGTCGGTCTGGCGCTCGGAGAGCGGGTATTTGGCCATCAACTTCACCTTGGCGTCTTCGCGGTTGGCGGAGGCGCGGATGATTTTGACGAAGTCGTCGAGGTTATCGAGGGCGATGATGTAACCCTCGAGGATATGGGCTCGGTCCTCGGCCTCCTTGAGGCGGAACTTAGTGCGGCGGGTGACGACGTCGCGGCGGTGCTCGATGTAGCACTCGATGAGCTCCTTGATGTTCATCTGCTTCGGGCGCTTCTTGTCGAGGGCCAGGAGCGTGACGCCGAAGGAGGATTCGAGGGCGGTTTTCTGGAAGAGCTGGTTGATGACGACCTTGGCCTGCTCGCCGCGTTTGAGTTCGATGACGATGCGGGTGTTTTCGTCGGACTCGTCGCGGAGGTCGCGGATGCCGTCGAGTTCCTTTTCGCCGACGAGTTCGGCGATGCGGGTGACGAGGGTGTTGCGGTTAACGTTGTAGGGGATTTCGGTGATGACGATCTGCTCCATGCCGCCCTTGAGTTCCTCGGTGTGGGCCTTGCCGCGGGTGCGGACGATGCCCTTGCCGGTCTTCAGGTAGCTGAGGATGCCGTCGCGGCCGGAGATGATGCCGCCGGTGGGGTAATCGGGGCCGCGCACGATGTCGCAGAGGTCGTCGACGGAGATGCGGGGGTTGTCGATGATGGCGAAGGTGGCGTCGATGATCTCGTCGAGGTTGTGCGGCGGGATATTGGTCGTCATGCCGACGGCGATACCCGTGGATCCGTTCATCAGGAGATTCGGCAGGGCGGCGGGGAGGACGGTGGGCTCGGTGGTGGACTCTTTGTAGTTGGGGACGAAGTCGACGGTGTCCTCCTCGATGTCCTTGAGGAGGTCTTCGGCGATGTCCTTGAGGCGGGCCTCGGTGTAGCGGTAGGCGGCGGGCGGATCGCCGTCGACGGAGCCGAAGTTGCCCTGGGGATCGATGAGCGGGTAGCGCATGACCCAAGGCTGGGCCATGCGGACGAGGGTGTCGTAGACGGAGGAGTCGCCGTGGGGGTGGTAATTCTTGAGCACCTCGCCGACGACGCCGGCGCACTTATCGAAGGCGCGGTTGTGGACGAGGCCCTCGCGGAGCATGGCGTAGAGGACGCGGCGTTGGACGGGCTTCAGGCCATCGCGGGCGTCGGGGAGGGCGCGCGAGATGATGACGGACATCGAGTATTCGATGTAGGCCGACTGCATGATGTCGGTGATGTTGGCGGAAGAGAGCTTTTCGTTAGCCGTGTACATGGGCGGTGGGAAAATTGACGGAGGACTGATGTCTGATGACTAAGGCCGAGCCGAGTGGTCGGGTGGAGCGACTGGGGTGGGGGCGGCTTAAACGTCGAGGAACTGCACGTTGAGGGCGTTGTCTTCGATGAACTGGCGGCGGGGGGGGACTTCGTCGCCCATGAGGAGGGTGAAGAGGGAGTCGGCCTTCGCGGCGTCGTCGATCGAGACCTTGAGGAGGCGGCGTTTCTCCGGGTCCATCGTCGTTTCGAAGAGCTGCTTCGGGTTCATTTCGCCGAGACCCTTGTAGCGCTGGATGCTGAGGCCCTTGCGGCCGTTGGCGCGGATCTGCGTGACGATCTCGAGCGGGCCGAAGAGCTCGGTCTTGTTTTCGTTCTTCGTGCCGAGGTTTTCGATGACGGTGTAGCGGGGCGTCGCGGTCGGCGTGAGGGTCGAGAGGTCGAGGCCGGTTTTCGCGAGGGCGACGAGGAGCTTCGTCATCTCGGTGCTTTCGAAGATTTCGTGGATGGTGACGCGCTTCTGGGTGGCGAAGGATTTTTTTTCGACGGGCGCGACCGGGGCCGGGGGGGCGAGCGGGTCGGTGCTCGCGGCGGCGGGCTCGATTTGGTCGGTGAGGTCGGCGTTGAGCTTGTGGGCGGAGAGGAAGTCGGCGCGGGCGTGTTCGTCGCGGAGGAACTCGTGGCTCTCCTTGTTGCCCTCGCGGATGCGGGCGACGTAGCGGGGGAGGCCGCGGGTGGCGGGCTCGTGGGTGTCGAGGTATTCGGCGAGGGACGCGCCGTAGCGGGTGACGCCGCCGCCGAGTTTCTCGAGGAGGGCGAGGTTTTCGACGATCTGCTCGATCTGCGCGGGCGCGAAGATCTGGCCGTCGGTGAGGCGGGTGAGGACGATGTCCTCGGAGCCGAGTTCGAGGAGGATGCGGTTGAGCTGGTCGTCGTTGTCGACGTATTGCTCGCGTTTCTTGCGCTTGATTTTGTAGAGGGGCGGCTGGGCGATGTAGATGTAGCCGCGTTCGATCAGGCCCTTCATCTGCCGGTAGAGAAAGGTGAGGAGGAGGGTGCGGATGTGGGAGCCGTCGACGTCGGCGTCCGTCATGATGATGATTTTGTGGTAGCGGGCCTTGGCGGCGTTGAAGCCGCCGACGGCTTCGTCGCCCTCGCCGATACCGGTGCCGCAGGCGGTGATGAGGGTGCGGATTTCCTCGTTGGCGAGGACCTTGTCGAGGCGGGCCTTCTCGGTGTTGATGAGTTTGCCGCGGAGCGGGAGGATGGCTTGGAAGCGGCGGTCGCGGCCCTGTTTGGCGGAGCCGCCGGCGGAGTCGCCCTCGACAATATAGAGTTCGGTGAGTGCGGGATCTCGTTCGGAGCAGTCGGCGAGTTTGCCGGGGAGTCCGCCGCCGGAGAGGGCGCCCTTGCGGACGGTTTCGCGGGCTTTGCGGGCGGCTTCGCGGGCGCGGGCGCCGTTGAGGGCCTTGTCGACGATCTTCTTCGCGATCGAGAGGTTCATCTCGAAGTATTGCATCAGGCCCTCGTAGGTGACGGAGCCGACGACGCTCTCGACTTCGGGGGAGAGGAGTTTGACCTTGGTCTGGGACTCGAATTTCGGGTCGCTATGCTTGATGGAGATGACGGCGGCGAGGCCTTCGCGGACGTCGTCGCCGGTGATCTGGGGGTCTTTGTCCTTGAGGAGATTGTTGGTCTTGGCGAACTGGTTGATGGCGCGGGTGAGGGCGCTGCGGAAGCCGGAGAGGTGGGTGCCGCCGTCGGGGTTGTGGATCGTGTTGGTATAACACATCACCTGGTCGTTGTAGGTGTCGTTATATTGGAGGACGACTTCGCAGTGGATCTCGGCGGGTTTCTCGTCGAGGAGCAGCTGGGTTTCTTTGAGGAAACGGATGGGCTTCGGGTGGAGCGGGGTCTTGCCCTGGTTGATCTGTTTTACGAATTCCTCGACGCCGTCTTTATAGAAGTAGCGTTCGGGTTTCTGTTCGGCGGGGCGCTCGTCGGTGAAGATGATTTCGAGCCCGGAGTTGAGGAAGGCGAGTTCGCGGAGGCGCTGGCCGATGCGGGCGGCTTGGAAGACGGTGGTCTCCTTGAAGATTTCGGCGTCGGGTTTGAAGCTGATGTAGGTGCCGGTGCCGCGGGCCTTGCCGATGACCTCGAGTTTTTTCACGGTTTTGCCGCGCTCGAACTTCATGTGGTGGACGGAGCCGCCGCGGGAGACCTCGACCTCGAACCATTCGGAGACGGCGTTGACGCACTTGGCGCCGACGCCGTGGGTGCCGCCGGAGAATTTGTAGCCGCCTTGGCCGTATTTGCCGCCGGAGTGGAGGGTGGTGAGGACCATCTCGACGCCGGGGATTTTGTAAGTGGGGTGGATGTCGACGGGGATGCCGCGGCCGTTGTCGCGGATGGAGATGGACCCGTCGACGTGGATGTTGACCTCGATGCGGGAGCAAAAGTTGGCGAGATGTTCGTCGACGGAGTTGTCGAGGACCTCGGAGACGCAGTGGTGGAGGGCGCGTTCGTCGGTGCCGCCGATATACATGCCGGGCTTTTTGCGGACGGCTTCGAGCCCCTCGAGTTTGCCGAGTTTGGACGCGTCGTAGGCGTCGGCGCCGGCCTGGTTGATCACGTTGCGTTCAGAGTCGGATTGATCGGGCATGAAAGGGATTTGCGAGGGTGAAAAATGAAAGAAAAAACCTCTCGCGGATCGGCGGGGGACGCGAGGGTTTTTTTGAAGAAAAGTAAGGCGGGAAACGCCGTTCTTTTGGGTTTTAAGCGCGGCTTTCGTTTGACCGGGGAGGGGGTAGGGGCAAGCTCGGGCCCGAAATGCCTAGTCCCGCCCTCGCAAGCCTCCTCATCCTCCAAGATCGCGACACCCAACGACTGGGTTTGGAGGCCCAATTGAAAGGGGTTCCGCGGGACATTCTGGCCGTGGAGGCGAAAATTGCTGCCGAAAAGGCTGCGATCGAGACGGCGAAGCAGGCGTTGAAGGAGCTGGAGACGAAAAAGAAGCTGGTGGAGACTGAAATCGGATCCGCCGAGACGAGTCTGGCGAAATACCGGACCCAGCAGTCGTTGGTGAAGAAAAACGACGAATATCAGGCGCTCGGGCACCAAATCGAGACGATGGAGAAGGCGATCGGGGAGTTTGAAGGGCAGGAACTGGAGATCATGTATCGGATCGACGAGGCGAAGCAGACCTTCGCGGCAGCCGAGGCGGTGTTGAAAGGAAATATTGCGGGCCATGAAGGCCGGATCAAGACGCTGCGCGAGCGCGCGGTGAACGTGGCGGCGGAGCTGAAGGTCGCGGAGGCCGACGTGGCGACGGCGCGCGGGCCGGTGGGCGAACCGCGGTTGCGCGTGTATGACCGGATCGCTGCGCGGCAGCAGCCGGTGGTGGTGCCGATCGTGCACACCGACAAATGCGGTGGCTGCCACCTGAAGGTTTCGGGGGATGTGGTGTCGGCGGCGCGCGGCAAGGGCACGGACCCGCTGGCGGCGTTGCCCACCTGCGACCAGTGCGGGCGGATTGTCTATTGGGAGTAAGTCGGAGGGATCCGGCGTGAGCTTTGCGCGATTCGGGGGAGTGGTGGGGTCGGCGGCGGCACTCAGCGGTCGGAGGGGAAAACGAAGCGGGTGACGGGTGGGCTGAGCTGGGCTTCGAGCACGGGTCGGGATACGGGGATCCCGGAGTGGAGCTCGGCGCCGGCATCGTCGAGTGGGCGGTGGCTGAAGCCGTGGGCGGCGAGGACGACGTGGCCGCGGTGGGCGCTTTCGCGCCGTTCGGTCCAGGTGCAGAAACCGCCGAGGTGGGGATGGGCGCAGGGCACGTCGGGTTCGCCGGTGAGACGGATCTCCGCGGTGGCGCCGGAGTGCGATCGGACGAGAAAAAGCGGGACGGCGAGCGGGGCGCTCAGAGCGTGTTGCTTGAGCAGGGGGGGGGGTGACCGCGGAGGAATCCTCCTACCCGCCGTCGAAGGGGGGGGCAGGGGTTGAGGCGGGCGGTCTCAAGGTGTTCGCCGGGCAGGACGCAAGAGGTGTGGTTGTCGCTATGCCGGCCGGGGGCGTCGCGCAGGGCGGGGGTCTTGCCCGCGGGCTAGCGGTGGTCTTCGCGCCAGCGGATCGCCTCGCGCGTGAGTTCTGCGGCGTCGGCGAGGCCGAGTTTTTCGCGGATGCGGGCGTAGTAGGTCTGCACGGTTTTGATCCCGATATTGAGCTCGTCGGCGATGCGGCGGGTCGTCTGGCCGTCGCCGAGCCGGCGGTAGACTTCGAGTTCGCGGTCGCTGAGCGATTCGGGCGTCGCGGCGGCGGAGCCGGGCAGGCGCGAGAGGCTGCGTTCGGCGAGGGCGGTGAGGACGGCGGCATCGGCGTAGAGTTTGCCGGCGTGGACCTGGCGGATGGCGCCGACGATTTGGCCGGTGGACTCGCGTTTCATCACATAGCCGAGGGCGCCGGCGCGGAAGGCGCGCTCGATGTCGCTGATCTCTTCGTGCATCGAGAGGACGAGGAGGCGGACGCCCGGGGCGTGAAGGCGAACGGATTTGATGAGGTCAAGGCCGGAGCCCTGTTTGAGGGAAAGATCGACCACGGCGATGTCGGGGGCCCGGTCGATGATGGCGGCGAGTGCGGCGGTGGGATCGCCCGCCTCTCCGCAGACGTCGAGATCGGGCTGGAGGCGGAGGAGGTTCCCGAGCCATTCGCGCACCAAGGGGTGGTCGTCGACGAGAAAGACGCGGATGCGGGAGGATTTCATGCAGGGCCGGGCAGACGCGGAAAATGGCAGTAGATCCGGGTGCCGCCGAGGAGATCGGGGCCGGCCGAGAATGTGCCACCGGCGTAGGCGGCGCGATGCGACATGATGCGCAGGCCCATGCCGGCGCCGCGTTGGTCGGGCGGGGGCAGACCGCGTCCGTCGTCCGTCACGGTCAGCGAGACGGCGTCGGCGTGGCCGGTGAGGAAAATCTCGATCTGGCGCGGGGCGGCGTGGCGGAGGGCGTTGCGGACCGCCTCCTGGGCGATGCGAAATAGCTGCCCGGTGGCATTGGCGTTAGCGACGGTGGTGTCGCCCTGTTCGTGGAAGCGACACACGATGCCGGAACTGCAGGCCTCGGTGGCGAGTTGGGCGATTTGCTCGCCGAGCCTGTCGGGCGGGATATCGGCGAGGAGGAGTCCGCGGGCGAGCTTGCGGGCCTTGTCGGCGCCCGTCTCGAGGAGCGCGACGATGGCCTGGGCGTCGGTGGCAGCGGGGGCGTCGTGATCGGCGAGCCGGCCGGCGAGGACTTGGGCGGCCAACGCGGTGCCGACGAGGTGTTGGCAGATGTCGTCGTGGAGTTCCTGGCCGAAGGAATTGCGTTCGGTGGCGGCGACCGTGAGGAGTTCCTGCTCGAGGAGACGGTGGGCGTGGGCGGCCGTGCGGAGTGCGGCGGTGCGCTCCTCGACGCGGCGTTCGAGCTGGCGCTGGAGGGTGATGAGCGAGTGAAAAATACCGATCAGGATGAAGCAGACGCAGAGATCGATGAGGCGATTCCACCAGATGGCGCCGGGTTCGACGTGTTGGAAAATGCCGCCGGCGAAATCGCCTATGAAGCGGGCGGCGCCGCAGAACAGCGCGATCAGGCACCCGGTCCGCCAACCGATCCAGGCGACGGCGAGGACGATGGGCACGAGGTAGAAGAACTGGAGGGAAACCCAGATGCCGGAGAGGAAGTCGATTCCGCCCAGCGCGGCGGCGAGGGAGACCACGATCAGGAGCGACTGCACCCGGCTCCGGCCCGGAGCGGTCGTGAACGCCGCGAGTGCGCGCAGCATGAAAGCGGGGTGGCTCAGCGGGGCTGAGTCCGGAGGGACGGACGGGAGTGGGAGTGGTTTCACACGGCGGCGAGACGGAAAGTCGGCGAATGCGGCGGGCGGGTCAAGGGCACCGCGCGGGCCAAGGGCCGCCGACGGGCGCGGACGGCGGGGGCGAACGGCCGCCGCCGGTCACGCGACGTGGCGCTGCGGCGCAACCGAGGTGGCCGGCTGGCCGCCGTCGCGCAGGGCGCCGCGGAAGGCGACGTTGAGTCGGAGCTGGCGGTAACCGCGGTCGTGGAGGCGCTCCGCGATGCGGGCCAGCAAGTCGTGCAGCGGCTGGGCGATCAGCGGATCGAGGGGCGTGATTGCGCCGGTTGGGCGGTCCACGAGATGAAAGGCATGGCGGCGGCCGACGTTGAGTTCCCAGTTGGTGGTGCCGTGGAGGTCGATGGTGCGGGTGACGAGGTCGACTTCCTCCATGCGGAGCATGCTGCGGAACAGGGTGGCGAGCGCGACCCGTTGGGGGCGGACGGCGTGCTGGAGTTGGGCCAGCGTGACGGGAGCGGAACAGTTGAGCAGGGCGGCGAGCATGGCGCTGCGGCTCGGGGTGAGGCGGAGGCCGCGGGTGCGGAGTTCCGCGATGAGTGCGGAGTGGGTGAGCGAGGGCTGGGAGTCGGACGACTGGACCGGGGTGGGATCGGCGGCCGTGCGAGGGGCAAGGTGGGGAGAGGGGCCCTGGGCCCTTGCCGATGTGGCCGTCGCGCGGGGTAAGCGGAGGGGTGTCATGGAGGTAAGAGAGCGGACTGGAGGTTCGGAAAGCGTTTCGATGGGCAGGAGTATGGCGGAAGATGGGGCGGCTGTCTGTCAGGCGGGGCCTGACAGGGGTGGTGGCGCGCGGCCTTGCATTCGGCGGAGCGGGGCCTACGGTGCGCGGTCTTAGCTTTGGGGCCTGGCGGTCGCTCCGTGTTCTTTGATCCCAAGGCGCGGGTAATGCCGCGCCCGTTTTATGCATGGAGAGGAAAGTCCGGACACCATAGGGCAGGATGCTGTGCCAGCTTCACGGCGAGCACAGGAGGCGCGTTTCAAGGCGCGCCGACGGAAAGTGTCACAGAAAATATACCGCCGCGCGGGCAACCGTGCGGTAAGGGTGAAAAGGTGGGGTAAGAGCCCACCGCGCCGACGGCGACGTCGGCGGCAGGACAAACCCCTTCCGGTGCAAGGCAAAATAGGTGACTGGGCGGCCCGTCCCATAGTCACGGGTATGCCGCATCCTCCGACGTGAAAGCGCGCAAGCGCCGGAGCGAAGGAGGACTCGCCCGCAAGGGCGTTGAGAGAAATGACTGCCGAAGCGCCGCAAGGCGTGGAACAGAATCCGGCTTACCGGCCCCGAAGCTAAGACTCTCTGCGCGAAGCCCAGAGAGAATGACCAATGACTGATGATGGCAGAAAATTTACCCCGATGAAAATAAACTATTCCCTGCTGGTGTTGCTGGCGTCGTGCGGTGTGACGGGCCTAGGGGCGCAGGCGCCGGCGCCGCAATCGTCGGAAGCTTGGCTTGAGCGGGCGACGCGGATGTCGCGCGAGGCGGAGCAGCGCGGCCTGGCCGAGCCGTTTCGGGGCATCACGGCGAAAGGGCAGGTGGAGCCGGGGTTGTTTCCGGTGCGCGCGACGGGGGTCACGACGGAGCCGGTGCGGGCGGCCGCGGCGGCGTGGCTGCAGTCGCTGAGCGCGGAGCAGCGGAAGACCGCGTTGTTTCCGGTGGGCGACGACGAGTGGCGGAAGTGGATGAACCAGCATTTTTACCGGCGGCAGGGCGTGAGTTTTCAGGCGATGAGCGAGGCGCAGCGCACGGCGGCGTTTGCGCTGATGAAGGCGGCGCTCAGCGCGAAGGGGCTGACGCTGGCGCAGGACATCATGAAGTTGAACCACACGCTCGGGGAGCTGAGCGGCGGCGATTTTGTGCAGTATGGCGAGCAGCTCTACTGGATCACGGTGATGGGCGAGCCGTCGGCGACGCAACCGTGGGGCTTCCAGGTCGACGGGCACCACCTGATCCTGAATTATTTTGTGTTGGGCGACCAGGTCGTGCTGTCGCCGGCGTTTTACGGTTCGGAGCCGGTCATTGCGCCGTCCGGAAAATATGCGGGGCTGGCGATCCTGCAAAAGGAGCAGGCGATGGGGTTCGCGCTGTTGCGTTCCCTCGACGCGGGGCAGCGGGCGAAGGCGGTGCTGGCGACGGCGAAGCCGGGCAACAACACTCTGACCGAGGCGTTCAAGGACAACGTGGTGTTGGACTATGCGGGCGTGCGGGCGACGGAGTTGTCGGCGGTGCAGCGGGAGCAACTCGTCGAGCTGATCGCGGTGTTTGTGGCCAACCTGGACGACGGGCACGCGCAGGTGAAAATGGCCGAGGTGCGGGCGAAGCTGGACGCGACGCATTTCGCGTGGACCGGTGGGACGGAGGAGGGCGGGGTATTTTATTTCCGGATTCACAGTCCGGTGGTGCTGGTCGAGTTTGACCACCAGCGGCCGGCGAATCTGAAGCAGCTGGCCAAGGACCCGCAGGTGCCGAACCGGCAGCACATCCATGTGGTGGTGCGGACGCCGAACGGGAACGACTACGGGAAGGATTTGCTGCGGCAGCATCTGCGGGCGCAGCCGCATTGAGCCGGAGCGCAGAGGGCCCGGACCCTTTCGACCTTGTTCCGGCGAGGGCGGTGCGGAAGGTGGGGGCGCCATGAAGTTATCCGGCGCCAGTCTGCTGTTGTTGGAAGACGAGCCCTTGTTGCGGCGTCAGCTCGAGGCGCATGGGAGAAGCTGGGCGGGGTGGTGACCCTCGTGGGCACGCTCGCCGAGGCGCGACAGGGGTTGCGCAATCTGGAGTTCGATTTTGCGCTCTTGGATGTGAATCTGCCG
Organism: Opitutia bacterium; assembly: GCA_947461205.1. Classification (GTDB taxonomy): domain Bacteria; phylum Verrucomicrobiota; class Verrucomicrobiia; order Opitutales; family Opitutaceae; genus GAS368. The sequence goes on along the minus strand of CANHJG010000027.1, from coordinate 24,679 downwards.
GATGGCCGGTGTCTGGAGCTGCTGCAGGAGCAGGGGGTGCCCGCGAGTGTGGTCAGTGTGGTGATGACGGCGTATGGGGGGCGTGGCGGGGGCGGTGGCGGGCACGACGGGTCGCCTGGTCAATCTCTTGGTGCGCACGAATGCCGGCAAGGAGAGCGACACGTTGATCGTAGGTTTTGTCGTGGCGGGGCCGGCGATGCGTTCGCTGTTGGTGCGCGGTGTGGGGCCGACCCTCGGGGCGTTTGCGCTCGGCGCGGGCAGTCAGGACGGCGCGCTGGTGCTGACGTTGCCGCCCGGGGCTTACACGGCCCAAGTTTCAGGGGTGGGCAATGCGACGGGGGTGGGGCTTGTGGAAGTCTACGAGGTGCCGTGAGCGGTGCCGGCCGCCGGGGTGGGCTCAGGCGCCCAGCCGGCCGGATTGCGCTGCTCTCCCTGCTGCGCTGGAAGATCGCGAAGGTCTTCGGTGGGTTCAACCGCCCGCTGCCTCAACCAAAGGCCGGGGCCAACGGGGCGAGCGCCGCCTGCCCGCGAGCGCATCTTACCGCCCTGACCCACCCCCGGCTCACCCGGCTGCCCACCCCGCTCGAGCAGCCCGGCGTGGCTGAGCGTAAAATCGAACTCAAGCGGGCCGCCACGGCCGCCGCGCGTCCGGCCAGTCAACGCGTTCCGGCTCAGGAAATGGTCCGCCCGGCCGCCCAACTCGCCGGCCAGTTCATCCGGGCTGGTCCGCCCTGGCCGCGACGATAAAACTCCGTGGCGCCCAGCCTTGACTCTGTTCCAGCCCCGCTTGGAAACCCACCGGTCGCGCTTTGGCTGACGGCGAGGAAAAAATCAACGAGCCCGTTTGTTGTCACATAAAGCGGGATACGCGCCGGTGGGGGTGAGGGCGGTGTCGGGCGCGGGTAAGCTGCGTCGAAGCGGGGTGAGCGCGGGGGTGATGGCCAGGGCCGGGACCATCGAGGCCAGCGTGACTTCGAGGACGGTGAACGCGGCGCCGCGACGGCCCGCCAGTGGGTGGGACCAAGGGCCTGGCCAAGCGGAAGGCCGGGTCGGGGTCAGGGACTGGCTAGGCCGGCGGAGGCGGCGCGGTCGGCGGCGCTGAGGAGTTCGCGCCACCGGACGACGCCGTAGGGGTTGTTGGCGCCCCAGGTGGCGAGCGACTCGTCATAATGAAACGCGGCGTTGCCGACGACGGTGATGTTGTTGGCGACGATGGAGCCCATGACCTCGCCGTTGCCGTTGATTTTTACGTTGGCGTTGGGGGCGTAGACGATGCCCTTGAGGGCGCCGTTGCCGGCGATCTGGAGGTCTTGGCCCGCACCGGCCACTCCGGTGGCCCAGAGTTGGAAGGTGGCGGGAGAAGCGTTGGGGTTGAGGAGACCGTTGCCGGCGATTTTCACATCCGCGGCGGTGGAGATGACGAGGGTGGAGTTGGCGGCGAGCGTGAGGCCGTCGGACCCGGTGAGGTTGATGGCGGTGGTGCCGGGGAGGGCGGTGAGGATGAGCGTGACGTGGCCGTAAACCGTGAGACCGCTGTTGATCGTGCCGCCGAAGCGGTAGGTCGCGGTGACCCCGGCGGACCCGAGGGTGGCGCCGATCGGGCCGATGGTGGAGCCGCCCGCCGGGTCGGTGACGGGGTCGAAATTGGCGGTAAAATCGGTGGCGACGCGCGTCGTGTCGACCGTGCCGACCGGGCTGCCGAAGGCGGCGATGGTGCCGTTGGTGCCGACGCTGAGTGCGCCTGCGCTGCTGCTGCCGACGGAGGCGAAGCCCCAGATGTCGGCGTTGTTGACGGCGACGGAGCCGACGGCGACGGAGGTGCTGCCAACGCTGCCGTGATCGTTTTTCACCCCGGCGCTGTAGGGGATGGCGGCGGTGCCGGGATTGTTGTCGGGGTCCGAGTTCCAGCTGTCGACGGAGGCGTTGTTGCCGTTGAAGGCGATCTGGTTTTTGGCGACGAGGCCCATGGCGAATTTGGAACGGCGGCGGAGTTTGACCTCGATGGTCTTGCGGAGCGGACGCGCGTCGTTCGGGAAGGTGATCGTCGACTGGGCGACGACGATGGGTTGGGTGCTGGCGTCGGGGTTGTAGTGGTCGACGTAGACTTGGACGGCAGCCTGGTGGTTGCCGCTGAGCGTGAAATCGGTGAACGTCCGTTTAGCAGTGACCCCGTCGCTGATGTCCCAGCCCTGCCAGGCGGTGGCGAGGGCGACGCCGGCGGTGGCTTGGTTGAAGGACCAGAGGGCTTCTTCGATGCCGGTCTCGGCGATGTTCATCGCGCCGGTGAGATAAAAAGAGCGGTTGGCGAGCGCGAGGGAGCTACGGCTGAGGGCGATATAGCTGCCGAGCGAAAGGGCAATGACGGCGGAGATCAGCATCGCGACGATGAGAATGGAGCCGCGTCCGTGCTGGCGGGGAAAGGTGGGGCGGGGGCGAACGGGCAAAGCGATCATGGCGAGGTCAGGTGCTGACGATTTTGTTGCGGAGCACGACGCGGGCGGAGAGCACGGCGTTGGTGGCGGCGACGGTGGTCGCGCCGGTGCGGACGGAGCGCAGGGTGATTTGAATTTGCTTGGTCTCGAGGTCGTTGGCGGCGGAGAAGTCGACGCCGTTGACGACCTTGTAGCGGCGGAAGGCGAAGTCGGTGACTTCGCGCACGAGGATGCGACGGGCGGACGTGCTGGTGGCGGCGCCGGCGAGGCGGTAGAAACATTTGGCCGTCGGGCCGGTGGTGGCGGAATCGTAGGCGTAGGTGACGAGGGTGGTGCCGGTGGCGGTGACCACCGTGAGGGTGATGCTGTTGGCGCTGGTCCAGGTGAGATTGCTGGCGAGGCGGGCCTCTTCGCTGAAGGTCTCGAGGGCGCGGCGGGCCTCGGCCTCCATGATGCTGTAGTTGGCGGCGTTGTAGCCGCTGCGGCCGAGCATGGTGAACGTGGTGAGGATCGCGGTGAGAATGAACGCGGAAAGACCCGCGGCGACGAGCAGCTCGACGAGCGTGAAAGCGCGGCGTGGGCGTCCGCGAAAATGTTCAGTGCGTGACATAAAGGTAGTCGCTGAGGCCGTTTTTCGCGTATCTGGTTTGATAGGACACGGAATGGCTGCGGCCGTCGACGCCCGCCCATCCGATGGTGAGCGTGATGAGTTTGATATCGGCGCGACCGGAGAGGGCGGCGACGGTGCGGGTGCAGGTGAAGCGGCCGGCGATGGTCGTGAGCATCGCATCGAGGGCGGAGGAGGAGCCCGAGCTGATGGTGGCGGTGGGGTCGACGCTGGCGGAGGAGGGCAGCGCGGAGATTTGCGCCCAGTTTTGGAGGCGGAGGATCTCCATCTCGCTCTGCATGATCTGGGCGGCGAGGGTCAGGTTGCGCGCGGTATCGACGGAGCGGATGCCGAACTGCAGGGTGGTGAGCGACGTGACGATGCCGAGGACCATCACGATCGCCGCCATCATGACCTCGACGAGGGTGAACCCGCGGTGGCGCGCGGGTCTTCCGGCCGGGCGGTGGGGTGTGGGCGGGAATTGCACCCTGCGAGCATAGCGGAAACAGCGGCGGCCGCGTAGAGGCCGATGCGGCCTTTTTCAGGCCAGGGCCGATGGGGCCGTTCAGGCTGGTCCGGGGTGGGCCCGGCCCCGCACATAGCGGGCGGCGGCCTGGGAACGGCTGCGGACGGCGAGTTTTTCGAACACGCCCACGAGGTGGTTTTTGACGGTGTTCTCGCTGAGATTCAGTTCGGCCCCGATCTGCTTGTTGGTGAGTCCGCCGGCCACCAGGACAAGGACGCGGGTTTCCTGCGGCGAGAGTTGGGCGAGACGGTCCGCGGCGGGCGCCGGCATACGATTGCCCCGCACAAACTGCATCACGTGGGCGGTGATTTCGGGCGAAAGGACGGAGCGGCCGGCGAGGGCGGCGGACATCGCGGTGAGGAGGGACGGAGGGGCGATCTCCTTCAAGAGGTAGCCCTGGGCCCCGGCCACAATCGCGGCGTCGACGAGGTTGTCGTTGGAATAGGACGTCAGCATGAGCACGCGAGTGGCCGGGAGTTCGGCGAGGATTTGGCGGCAAGTATCGATGCCGGAGCCGTCGGGGAGGCGGATATCGAGGAGGACCAGATCCGGCCGGTGGGTGCGGGCGGCGGCGAGGCCTTCGGCTGCGGTGCCGGCTTCTGCGACGACCTCAAATGTGACGTCGTGGCCCGGAAGGCTGAGGACGTCGCGGATGCCTTGGCGAATAAGACTGCTATCGTCCACGAGGAGAACAGTGGCGCGGGAACCGGGGGCGATAGTCACGGAAGAGACGAGGGGAAGCGGAGTGTGCCGGTGCCGAGGGCGGAGCGCAAGGGGAAGGTCGCACCGAGGCCGCGGGCGCGGATCGCGACGTTGGCGAGACTCCGCCGGCCGGGCGCCACGCGGGCGGAATCGAAGCCGATGCCGGCGGCGGCGAGGTCGAAGCGGAGGCCGGCCGCCTCCGGGTTGTCGGGGGCAAAAGCGGGAGGCGGTGACAAAGCGGAAGGTCTGGTTCCTCGTGCCGGAGTCGCTGGCGAATTGCCGGGTCGATTCGCTGCGGAGGACGGACCGTTTCCTCCCGAGGTGTTCGTACTTGGCTTTTCCGTGGGGGCGAGGCTGAGCCGTCGGCGGTCCGGGAGGTGATCGATGACGAGGAGGGAGGCGACCCGGCCGGCGAGGAGAGGTAAGAACAGGAGCTTGAAACGCGGGTGCAAACTCACGGGTGAGCGGGTGGCCGGGACGGCGAGGCTGGCAAGAGGATCGATCGCGCAGGCGCAGGCCCAACGGGCCTTCCCGGAGTCGGGTGGGCCCCGGTTGATCCCGGGCAGGTCGCCCCCTCGGCTGGGGATGATGCTCGGCCCCGGCCGGAGCGGCGGACGGTTGGCGCGTTTCTCCTAGGCGCGAGCGGGTCGCGCGCGGGCCGGCCATGCCGGGGGCCGACGGAATCGGGCTTGCGTGGCGCGCGAAAGCGATGGGCGGCGCCGCGGCGGTCGATCGAGCCGGCGGAGTTTGACTGGATCGGAGCTCGCGCCCGTGGCCGGGTTCGTTGTCCGCTCAGATCTCGGTCGGCGGCGCACCTGGAACGGGCCTTGAGGTCGCCGCCGGTGATCCCCGTTTTCGTCGGAAACGGACAAAACCCTTGACTCTGCCCCCGGCGTTTGAGTGTTTGGCCGGCTCTAATTCCCTTTCGACTATGGCCAACACACAATCTGCCATCAAAGCAGCGCGCAAATCCGCCCGTCTCCAAACCCGCAATCAAGGCGTCAAGACCCGCTTGAAGACGTTGCACAAGAAGCTCGACGCGGCCGTCGCCACGAAGGACGCCGCCGCGAGCAAGACCGCGGCGACCGCCTACACGTCCGCGATGGACAAAGCCGTCAAGTCGGGCGTCGTCCACAAGAACGCCGCTTCCCGCGCCAAGGCCAAGATCGCGAAGATCGTCTTCGCGAAGTAAGCCAGCCGGTTGACTCATCCGCACCGGCGCTCGCCGGAGGACCCTTTTTTTCGCCAGACCCCGCACTCGCTCGAGTGGCGGGGTTTCGGTTTTTATACGCGGGCGGGCGGCGGCGGTGGCGGTGGTGAAACCGGCGGGGGCGGCCGACACGGCTTGCGGGCGTGACCCCGGACCGCGGCGCCGGCGGGGGGGCGTCGGTATGGGCGGAGACGTGGCGTGAGACCGGGCGGGCGCTGGCCGGGGTGGTGGTGGGCGGAGCCGACGCGGGCGGAGCAATGGACGGTGGCCCGCGGGGCGTGGGCGGCGGCGGCGCGCACGGTGGAGCGGCCGGCGGGCGCGCTCGATCTGCTCGGCGGGCGCGAGCTGCTGCGCGTGGATGCCCCGCACGTGGTCGTCGCGGGCGTGAAGGACGGGCGGGTCCGGACGTGATCGTGGGCGACGTGCTTTGGCGGGAGGCGTTGCGGCTGCGGCTCGGGTGGAAGACGAATGCGGACCGGCGGGCGCGCGACGCGGATCTGCGCCCGGTGCTTGCGGCCTGTGGGCGCGGGGCGGGGGGCCGGCTCGAGGTGCTGGTGGGGAAAACCTCGGGTGCGGCCGATCCGCTGCGGCCCGCGCGGCGGCGGTTGCCCGGTGTGAACAGGCAGCGGCTGGGGCGCGTGCGGTGGCGATGGCGCGAAGTCGCGGCGGAGCGGCCGACGCGGCCGTGGGCCCGGGCGTGGCGGTTGCGGCCGCGGGACGTGCCGGCGCCGGCGAATGTATCGGTAACGGTCTTACGCGACTGGCTGGCGGGTCCTTTCCGTCTCTGGCTGCGGTACGCGCTGCGCCGGGAGCGGGTCGATCCGGCGAAAGACGAGCGCGGCGGCCGCGGGGCATGCAGGGCTGCGGGAACTTGATCGGCGCGCGGTGGCCCGACTCGCGGGAAGGGCGCCGCGACGGTCGCGTGCGCGGTGGGATTCACGCGGGTGCGGCGTCGCGGGGCGTCCATATTTTGGGCGCGGCCGCGATGCAACCGGAGGTCGCGGCGAAATTCGGGCTTTACAGCGCGGGGCGCGCTCCGCACGTTGGTCCCTCTTATTTATGGGCAATCTCAAAAAGAAACGTCGTCTGAAGATGAACAAGCACAAGCGTCGTAAGCGCTTGAAGTCGCATCGCCACAAGAAGCGCTCTTGGCAGCAGTGAGTTGCGCGCATTCGCGCCCCCTCCGCTTCCCTCGTCCGCCGGCCGCGCCCTGAGTTTCTCACCCGCCGCATTCCGCGGCGGGTTTTTTGTCGCTGGCCCGACCTCCGGAGGGTCACACGGCCGCGTCCGTCACTTGAACGACCCCAAAGTGGTTGTTCGATGCGCGTGGCGGAAATGAGCGTGATTTCACGGATGACGAGAGTGGGTCTGGCGCGGCCGGAAGAGGGGTGAAGTTGGTGTGCGCCGGGCGCGGCAAGCGGGTCCGCACCCAAGGCGCGTGGGTTTGACCGGAGCCCGAAGAGGCCCGTGGTCGACGCGGTTTCAGGGGGCGCGGGTGATGCGCACCCCGCGGGCCCGAAGAAGTTCGATGATGCTTTTCGGCCCAAGCAGGTGGGCGGCACCGACCGCGACGAAGGCGCCGCCTTGGGTGAGGTGGGGCGCGAGGCGGTCGGCCATCAGCCGGTTGCGACGATAGAGCAGGGGATCGGCGAGGGCGCGGGCGCCGGGCGAGGCGGAAAATTCGGCCGCGATGGCGGCCGTGACGAGTCGCTCGTCTCCGCTGGCGTAGGCGCGGAGAAGTTTTTTTTCGTTGGGGCGGCCGGATTCGACGTCGGTCAGCACTTCCGAGAGGGCGGTGATCGCCATGGCCTCGGGGAGTTGCGCCAACAGATCAAGTTGTTCGTCGAGCGTTTCGAGCGGCGCGGTCGCGAGCCGACGGGCCGTGGCGCGGGCCTGCAGTTGGCCGTCCACCGTGGCGGTAACTTCGGTGTCGGTCGGAGCCTTTAAAAAGAGGGCGGCGAGGCCTGGGGTCAGGCGATCGAGGAGGAGGTCGGGCAAGCCGAGTTGGGCAGCGGCGTGTTGCGTGCGACGCCACAGCGCCGGGGCGAGGCGCTTGGAAAGCCGCGGGGTGTCTGCCGCGAATAGTTTCAGGGCGAGGGTCGGGGCGAGCTCGACCGATAATTCGACTTCGGGATGAAAGCTGCGGCTGGCGTCGAGGGCGTTCGTGACGCTGGCGGGCAGACGGGCGACGGCCGGGTCGGCGCTGTGAATCGTGCCGAAAATCCAACTCGGACGCGGCCCTTCGACCTTCCAGAGAAACGGTCGGGCGGCTGCCTGGAACGGAGTCGACGTGGGCGCCGCGGGCGCCGCCCCTGCAAGGGGGCGCTCCGCTGCCACCGCGGCCGGGTAAAGGGAGCCGCTGCTGAAAAAAAGGTAAATAGCCGTCAGACCGAGGGTAAGGCCGAGGTTTGATCTTGTCATGGCGGAGGGTAGGGAAGAGTTTTTTGAACGGTTTTGCGATTGCCCATTGGTGTACGAGCCAGATTTTTGGAGTAAACACCCTAGTAATCACTCATCCGGTCAGATCGACCGAGTCCCCGTAGCATTCTCGTCACGTACCGACCAACTCTCCAGCGACCGCATGTTTTTTTCCCAGAAAACCAAAGGGTTCTTCGTCGAACTCAACGACCATACGGTCATGCTCGCTCGCACCTCGTCGGCGGTGGCGCCGTTTACGGTCGAGGACATGCGGGAGTGTCCGCAAGGCGATGCGGGCGCGTTGGCGGAAGCGATCCGTTTGATCCAGCCGAAGAAATCGCCCAGCGGTTACCTGCACGCGACCGTCGGGGTTTTCCCGGCGAAGCGCCTGGTACGGCGTCATTCGGTGGAAATGAAACGCCTCAAGGAGGCGGGGTACCTCGCGGAGATCTGCACCCAGCAGTTTCGCATCGAGCAGGACACGTTCTCGATCGCGATCCTCAACGCGGCCGACGGTTCCGACTACGATCTGACGAAGGCGGCGCAAAAGGACGTGATGTTCTGCGGTCTGCCGGGCGAAGCAGTTGTCACGCTGCAAACCCACCTGCTGGAGTCCGGGATTTATCCGGAACGACTCGAACTGGGTTCGGTCGCCATGCTCGGGGGCGTCGTCGACTGCCTCGCTTTTTCAAAATCGAAATCCCCCACGTTGGTGCTGGAAATCGGGGCGGACGCCACGCACTCGTTTATCGTCTCGCCGACCGGCGTGGATGCGTCGCGGCCGATTCCGCAGGGGCTCGAGGCCATGGTGCCCATCGTGCAAAAGGAACTCGGCCTGAAGGACGAGGAGTCCGCGCGAAAACTTTTTTATTCGAACACCTTTGATTTTACCGGCATGGGCCCGCTGCTGATCAAGCGGCTGCTGAGAGAACTGCAGTCGTCGATCGGATTTTACGAGGTGCAGACCGGCCAGTCGGTCGGCCAGGTGCTGTGCACCCAGCTCTCGCCGAAACTCGCTTGGCTTGATGCCGCCATTGCTGGCGAGCTCGGCATTTCCCGTTTGAAGCTCGATCCCGCGCCCTGGCTCCAGTCGCGCCACATTGTGCTGCCCGAAGCGCTCGCCAAAAACGCCCAGGACATCCGTTGGTTCGGATTGCTCAGCCTGATGGCCCACTACCATTCCGCCCCCGCCCATGCTGCCGTTCCTGAAGAAAAAACGTGAGGCCGGCGCTCCGCCCCTCGTGCCCGCGTGGCACCCCAATTTCCGCAACTTCGAACGGTTGCCGGATACCAAGGTCGTGCGCACGGCCTTCTTCGTCAACGGGGCGGCGGTCTCCGTGGCCCTCGCCCTGCTGATTTATGTGGGCATGCAGGAGTGGCAGATTCGCGGGCTGCACACCCAGATCGACGACTGGCAGCGGCAAATTGACCGGGACAAGTCCGGCAGCGACAAAGCGGTCGCCCTTTACAAGAAATTTCAGGCGGAGGAAGCGAAGCTCACGGAGGTGGACACCTTCGTGAAGTCGAAGCCGACCGTCTCCACCCTCGTGCGCCACCTGGGCGAGACGCTGCCCACCAACATCGCCTACGACGGGCTCGATCTCCGGGACAACGGCCTCGTGTTGCGCCTCACCGTGCGCGGCACCTCCGACGCGGCGCTCGGCTACACGACCAATTATCTGGAACAGCTCCGCGGCGACAAGAAACTCGCCGCGTTCGAGGAGTTTTCGATCACCACGTCCACTCGCAACCCGGCGACCGGGCGCCTCTCCGTCGAGCTGTTTTTCCGCATCCGCGGCGCGCCCGCCAAAAAACCATGAGCAACGCCGAACTCTTCGCCTTCGTGCGGAAGAATCCGATCAGCCTCGGCTGCGGCGCCCTCGCGCTCGTGCTGGCCGGCGCGGCTTACTTTCGCAGCGATGCGATCCCCGAGTCCGAAGCGGAACTCACCCGGAAGTCGGCGGAAGGCGAACGCCTGGCCGCCAACCTGAAGAACGGCACGCAACTCCCGGAGCACCTCGATGCGCTGGTCGCCGCGAACAAGATCATCGATTCGCGCATCGTGCGGGCCAGCCAGTTGGGCAAGAACCTCCAATATTTCTACAAGCTGGAGGGCGACACCGGCGTGAAGCTCGTCACCGATCCGCGCATTGCGCCGCCGCTGGCCAAGAAGGATCCTCAGGCCGCCTACGTTTCCATCCCCTGCAACCTTTCGGTGCAGGGCAACCTCCCGCAGCTTCTGGCTTTTCTTCGTGGCCTGGAAAGCGGCACGCATTTCGCCCGGGTGCAAAACGTCGCGCTCACGAGCTCCGCCGACCGCAACGCTCCGCTTAGCCTGTCCCTCAATCTCGAGTTACTTGGCCTGCCATGAACCCACGCTCCGTCCTCGTCCCCGTCGGTTTTCTGCTCGGGCTAGCCGCCGCCGCCACTGCGCCGGGCAAACCCGTGGCCGATCTTGTTTCGCCGGAGAAACGCCGCTCGATCGTCGAGCTGGCCCAGCGGCTGACCCGCCCGCCGGAGCCCGTCCGGTTGTCCCCCGATCTCGCCCAACCGTTTAACCCGCCGGGTTTCGACCAACCGGATCCCGAGGAACTGCGCGCGGCGGCGGCCGCTCCGGCCAAGGCTGTGGTCGCCGGCGGCCTGCCCGGTACCGGCGGCGCGGGTGGGGCGGCGGGCGCCCCCGCGCCACTCCTGGGCGATCGCGAACTGCTCGAAAGCATCGCCGCCAAGATTCTTCCCACCGGTATGATCAAAGTCGGGGCCGAACCGCTCCTCATCTTCGGTCGCCGCAATGTCAAAATCGGCGGCTCCTTCACCGTGACCAATCCGGCCAACGGCCAGGATTACACGCTCGAGTTGATCGCGATTGAGCCTCCCTCTTTCACCCTTCGCTACCGCCACGAGGTAATTACCCGGCCCATCAAATCAGGAAAGTCCCAATGAGCACTCGCCCTATCTCCCCGACCACTGCATTCGCTCTCGTATTGGTCACGTTGCTGCCCGGCCTCCGGGCGCAAGCGCCGGCCGCCCAGCCCGTCGCCCCGGCCCGCGCCCAGACCGCCCCCGCCGGCGATCCCTCCAGGCCGGCCGACCAACCCGCGGTCTCCGATGCGCCGGCCAAACCGGGCGAAGAGGCCGCCAAAAGCGTCGCCGCCAAGGCCAAAGACTCCTCCGGCAAAGACAGCGTGTCCGTCGATTTCCGCGACCAGGACATCCGCGACATCCTCAGCAACGTCGCCGATCTTTTCGAAATCAACCTGGTCATGCCGGAGACGCTCCAGGGCAAGCAGACCATCAAGCTCCGCGACGTCACCTGGCGGCAGATCTTCTCCAACGTGCTCGCGCCGGTGAACTACACGTTCGTCGAGGACGGCAACATCATCAAAATCGTCAGCAATGAAAGCCTCACGCTCGAGCCCGCCACCACCGAGGTCTTCCTGATCAATTACGCCCGCGCCGCAGACATTCTTCCCACCATCACGACCCTCGTCGACGCCGCCGTCGGCGGCAAAATCGTCGTCGATACCCGCAGTAACAGCATTATCATTACCGAGCGCCCGTCGCGCATGACCCGGATCCGGCCGATCATCGAGCAGCTCGATCGCGCGACCGACCAAGTGATGATCGAGACCAAATTTGTCGAGGTCGGCAGCAGCGACGTGAAGAATATCGGCGTCAACTGGGCGTCCCTCGCCAACTACCAGCTCAAGGCCGGCGGCCTCAACAGTACCCTCGATCGCAGCCGCACGCAGACCACCAACGACGGCAACAATGCCAATCGCGGTAACAACCGCACCACCACCAACGGCACCACGGCCATCACCACGAACGGCGTCACCGCGACCACCACCAACGCCGTCACGGGCACTCAGGCCACCGGCTCCAACACCACCAGCTTGGTCACCGCCACGAACGGCGCGCCTACTGCCACTTCCACCACCGGCAACAACGGTGCGCTCACGAACACCACGAACACGGGCACCACCAACGGCACGACCCTCGGCACCACCAACGATGCGAACAACGCCTCCACCAACGCGGTCAGCGACGTCTTTAACACCCTCTCCTCGCTCGCCAACGGCGGCGCCACCAACCGCGCTCTCTCCGCCGTCTTCTCCGCCAGCGATTTCAGCCTCGTGCTCAGCGCGCTGCAGACCCAGACGAGCTCTAAAATCGTCTCCAACCCCACCATCGTCACCCTCAATAACACCGAGGCCACGATCAATGTCGGCCGCGAGACCCCGATTCCGAAATACGCCTATAACCAGCAGACCGGTTCCTTCGAGGTGAACGGCTTCGACTACAAACCCATCGGTATCATCCTCAAGGTTACGCCCCAGGTGAACGCCCGCGGCTTCATCAAGCTTACCGTCGAGCCCGAGGTCAGCCAGTCGACCAGCAACGCCACCTTTAACGGGGCCAACATCCCCGTCGTCGACACCCGCAAGGCCAAGACCCAGGTCTCCCTCAAGGACGGCTTCACCATGGGGATCGGTGGGCTCATCACGACCCAGACCAGCAACGTCGGCAACCGCGTCCCCGTGCTCGGCTCGATTCCCCTCCTCGGCCGCCTCTTCCGGTCCGACGACAAGAACGTGCAGCAGACCAACCTGATCATCTTCATCACCGCCAAGACGATCAGCGCGGAGGGCGGCGCGACCGAGCAAATCTTCGAGTCCGGCCGGGTCCGCGAACTCGGCCTCACCCGTGAGGAACTCCCCGGCTATCGCGACGGTTCCATGCCCTTCCTGCCTTCGCTCAAATCCGGCGAACAAGCGCCCGCGAAGAAATCCTCCTCCCTTCGTTCGGACAGCGACGAGAAGCGGTAACGCGCCCCCCGCGCTCCCCGCGCCCCCCGCGCTCCCCGCGCCTCCCGCGCCTCCCGCGCCCCCCGCGCCCCCCGCGCCCCCCGCGCCTCCCGCGCCTCCCGCGCCTCCCCGCGCCCCCCGCGCCCCCCGCGCCCCCCGCGCCCCCCGCGCCCCTCGCGCCCCCCGCGCTCCACCTCACCCGTCAACGAAACCGAAACCGCCACGCCGCCCGACAGACCAGGTGCCTCCCTCTATGAAACCTTTCTTTCGCTTCTTCCTCGGCTTCGTGTTCGCCTTGCTCGCCGCTGCCGGCCACGCCGCGCCCATCATGGTTCCCTCGGGCGTCACCGCCACCGCGGCCCTCGCCGCCCCCGGCGAAACCATCACCGTCTCCGTCCTTGCCACCAATGCCGGCGCGGCCACCCCGGCCGACGATCTGGGCGCGGGCGGCACGGTGACCGGAACGGTGACGTTCACCCACCGCGCCACGGGTGCGACCATCTCCACCGGCTCCGTCACCTTCCGCACCACGGCCATCGTCGCCGGGGTCGGCGGCTCGGGCACGTTTACCCGCACGTTTGCCATTCCGACCGTCACCTCACAGGCGGGCGCTTACGACGCGAGCGTCACGCTCACGGCGGCCTCGGACGGCACGGCCTCCGGCTCGTTCACCTCGACCAACGTGCTCACCGTCACGGGTAAACCCGACCTCGATCTCACCGCGCTCACCTACCCGGCGGGCACCGCCTATCGCGGCGGCGACGTCATTCCGATGACGCTCAGCTACACCAACCGCACGAGTAGCAACGGCGTCAATAACGTGCCCTACGTTTCGAGCACCAATGGCAACGCTGCCTTCTTCCGCATCGAAGTCATCCTGTCGAGCAACCCCACGTTCGGCGACGCCGACGATTTCCTGCTCACCTCGCACGACGTCACTGCGTCAAGTGGGTCACCGCTCCAGGCCAACAATACGAGCACCACGATTGCCTGGAACCAAATCCTTCCCGGTAACTTCGCCGGCACTTATTACGTGATGGCGAAAATCGACACCGCCAGCGGGATCGGCGAGACGGTCGAGAACGATCTGACCGACAACGGCAACAACATCTACTATGCCCCCGACACCAACGGCGCCCGGATCAGTCTCCTGCCGACGAACTTTCCCACGGCTTACTGGGCGTCCACGTCGAGCAACGCCTACAGCGACAACCCCTCGCTCAGCGCCGACGGCCGCTACACGGTCTATGCCTCCGATGCCACCACGCTCGGCACCGGCGACACCAACGGCATCCGTGATATCTTTCTCTACGACAACCTGACCGCCGGCGTGCGCCGCCTCAGTCTCTCCCAGCAGGGTGCACAATCCAACGGCGCCTCCAATAACCCCGCCATCTCCGCTAACGGCACCTACGTCGCGTTCTCCTCCGACGCCACCAACCTTGCGCTCGACGACACCAACGGCTTCTCGGACATCTACGTGGTCAACGTGTTCACCGGTGTCATCAACCGTATCAGCCTTTCCACTGCCGGCGTCGCGGCCAACGGTTCCAACTTCAAGCCCGCGCTCAGCGCCACCGGCCGCTACATCGCGTGGGAGTCCAATGCCACCAACCTCCTCGCGGCCGGCACCACCGTCGGCGTGACGCACATCTACCTGCGCGACCGCGACGTCTCCAATTCCGGCACCTTTGACACGGCCGGCAACGTCTCCACCGTGCTCGTTTCCCAGGCCACCGGCGCCGCGACCCCCGGCAACGGCAACAGTATCCAGGCCACGATCAGTGCGGACGGCCAGTATGTCGCTTTCGCGTCCGATGCCACCAATCTCGGCGGCACCGTGGGCGGCGGCTTCCGCAATATCTACCTGCGTGACGTCAGCAACTCCACGACGATCCTCGCCTCCTTCGGCGTCGCCGCCGCCGCGAGCAACGGTTCGAGCCGCGCTCCCTCGCTCAACCGCAACCCCGGCGTCTCGGCCGGCCTCTCCGCCGACGGCCGCTATATCGCGTTCGGTTCCGAGGCCAGCAATCTGATTGCGGCCGACACCAACGCCATCTCCGACATCTTCGTCTTCGACCGCGTCCTCAGCACCCTCACCCGCGTCAGCGTGTCCTCCGCGGGCGTCGAAGCCACCGATCCCTCCCCCTCGGCGCCCGACCAGCGGCTGGGCAGCCTCAACCCGACGATCAGCGCCACCGGCCGCTACGTGGCGTTCGCCTCCCTCGCCAACAACCTCGCCCCCGGCGACGCCCTCGGCCAGCAGCGCACCCCCAACCAGGATGCCAACGCGGCGATGGACGTCTTCGTGATGGACCGCGACGTGAGCGGTAGCGGCACCTACGACACTCCGGCCAACCTCGCGACCACGCTGGTCAGCAAGAACCGTTTCGGCTACCAGACCCTCAATCTCTTAGGCGCCGCCAGCACCGCCGCCTC
This sequence comes from Opitutia bacterium, assembly GCA_947461205.1. Taxonomy (GTDB): domain Bacteria; phylum Verrucomicrobiota; class Verrucomicrobiia; order Opitutales; family Opitutaceae; genus GAS368. Next base: position 9,537 of record CANHJG010000027.1, on the reverse strand, counting down.
CGACATTTATCCGGTCATCAGTGCTGACGGCCGCTGGGTCGCGTTCCCGTCCGATGCCGAGAACACCGCGGGCCTCGTCCACGGCGCCACCAACCGCACGTCGCCCGACTCGAACACCTTCCGCGACATCTTCCTTCACGACCGCCGCATCAACGCCCTGCCCAGCGCCACGACGCCCCCGTCCGTCTCGATCACCAGCCCGGTGACCGGCGCCACGTATCCGGTGAACAGCGCCCTCACGCTCGTCGGCAGCGCCAGCGCCCCCGCCGGCACCATCGCCAGCGTCCAGTTCTTCGTCAACGGCACCAGTCTCGGCACCGACGTCACCTTTCCCTATAACGCCGTGTGGACGCCCACCGCCGTCGGCAGCTTCGCCCTCAGCGCCCTCGTCACCGACTCCTTTGGCAACCAGGCCGCCTCGGCCAACGTGAGCATCACCATCGCCGCCGTCAGCCCGACCTCGCCCGCCGTCAGCATCACCTCGCCGGCCAACGGCACCTCCTTATTCGCCAACGGCGCTACGACCGTTTCCGCCTCGGCCACTGACCCCGACGGCACCATCGCCAGCGTCCAGTTCTTCGCCAACGGCGTGTCGATCGGCTCCGACAGCACGTTCCCCTACAGTATCCCGTTTACGCCGACTGCGACCGGCAGCTACACGCTGACCGCCGTCGCGACTGACAACGGCGGCAACCAGACCACCTCCACCGGCGCCGGCAGCCCCTCCGTCACCGTGACCAACCTTTCCGCGCCCACGATCCGCATCACCTCGCCCTCGCCGGTCCGGATCAGCTCCGCCACCACGATCACCGCCACGACCACCACGGCCGGCTCGATCGCCAGTGTCCAGTTCCTCGCCAACGGCAACACCCTCGGCACCGTGACCACCGCCCCGCTCTCGTTCTCGTGGACGCCCACCGCCGCCGGCACCTACACGCTCTCCGCCGTCGCCACCGACAACCTCGGCTCCCAGACGACCTCCGCGACCCTTTCCATCGTCGTCTCCTCCGGCACCTCGCCGGTCGTCGCCCTCACCAGCCCGACTTCCGCCACCAACGTCAACGGCGGCACCCTCGTCAACCTCACCGCCATCGCCACCGACATCGACGGCACCATCGCCTCCGTCCGCTTCATCGCCAACGGCAACCAGGTGGGCGTCCCCGCCACCACGGTTCCCTTCGGCACCGTCTGGATCCCGTCCGCCGCCGGCACCTACAGCGTCACCGCCCAGGCCACCGACAATTCCGGCAACTTCACCGACTCGGCGCCCATTACCGTCACCGTTGTCGCCAACGCCGTGCCCAGGGTCTCGCTCACCTCCCCCGGCAACGGCGCCACCGTCCGCGTCGGCTCCGGCGCCACCCTCGCGGCCACGGCCAGCGATCCCGACGGCACCATCGCCAGCGTTCAGTTCTTCGCCAACGGCCTCGCCATCGGCACGGACAACACGGCGCCGTTCACCACCCAGTGGACCCCGGGCGCCGAGGGCATCTATCGCCTCACCGCCGTCGCCCTCGATAATTCCGGCGCCGCCACCACGTCGGGCACCGGCCTCGTCCTCGCCGTCAGCGCGGCCTCCGGCGGCACCGACACCGTCTACGCCGGCAGCTACGCCGGCAGCTACGCCGGCAGCGGTGAGATCGGCCGCTTCGCCGTCATCAATCTCCGCGGCAAGAGCGCCGCCTTCATCGGCTTCTCCCAGACCACGCCCAACAAGGTCTACTTCTACGATAGTCTGCCCGTGGATCTCGGCGGCGGCTTCTTCCTCGGTGATTCCCTCGGCCGCGCCGTGATTTCCGGCTCGGTCAGCGACACCGGTGCTTCCGGCTTCCTCGACGCCGGCCGGGTCAGCTTCATCGGACCGATCGCGTTCCCCTCCACCGTCGGCACCGTCGCCGCCGGCTTCTACACCGGCAATCTCACCGGCCGCGCCAGCAGCCTCCTCGCCGCCATCGTCGGTTCCGACGGCTCGATCTTCCTCTACGCCACCGACGGCGGCTCGTTCCGCGACGCCGGCGCCGGCTCTGTCGGCAGCACCGGCTCGTTCGCGATCACCACCTCCAGCGGCAACCGCTTCACCGGCCGGGCCGACCCCGCGACCGGCTTCCTCACCGGCACGCTTACGGGCGGCCCCGGCGGCGGGTTCACCGCGGCCGTCGCCTCTGGTGTGTCGTTCAGCGACGGTTTCCTCCGCAACCTCTCGACCCGCGGCCCCGTCGGCCCCGGTGGTGATATCCTCGTCGCCGGCTTCGCCGTCAGCGGCAGCGCGCCGAAGAAAGTGCTCGTTCGCGCCATCGGTCCGACGCTCGCCGCCTTCGGCGTGGCCGGTGCGCTCGCCGACACCCGCCTTGACCTCTTTAGCGGCAACACGCTCGTCGTCACCAACGACAACTGGGATGGCGCCGGCGACGTGATCGCCGCCTCGGCCGCCGTGGGCGCGTTCCCGCTCTCGCCGTCCAGCCTCGACTCGGTGGTCCTCGCCACCCTGCCGCCCGGTCTCTACACCGCGCAGGTCAGCGGCGTCGGTGGCCGCACCGGTGTCGCCCTCGTCGAACTCTACGACGTCGACACGCTCCAGGCCTTCTCGACCCAGAAACTCACCAACGTCGCTACCCGCGCCGTCCTCACCTCCGCGCAGAACCAGATCATTGCCGGCTTCATCGTCAGCGGCACGACCTCGAAGAAGGTCCTGATCCGCGCCGTCGGTCCGACCCTCGGTCGCGCCCCGTTCAACCTTCCCGGCACGCTGGCCGACCCGCTGCTCACCCTCGTCCGCGGCGACGGCGTCTTGATCCGTGAAAACGACCAGTGGGAGACGGGCAACGACGCGTCGCTCATCAGCGAAGCCTCCGGCAAAGTCGGCGCCTTCGCGCTTTCGGCCGGGTCGAAAGATTCGGCGATTCTGATTAATCTCCCCCCGGGCACTTACAACGCCCTAGTCAGCGGCGCCGTCCCCGGCACCGTCCTCGTCGAAGTCTACGAAGTCCCGTAAGCGGGTAGGGCGCGGTCTCCGACCCGCCCTTTCGGCTCTCTCGCTCCTTCTCGGCCGCGCCTCACCCGCGCGGCCTTTTTTTGTCGTGTCGGCCCGGCCGTCGGCTGGGCTCCTCGTCATCGCTCCGGTTACGGTGGGATTCGCCCACCCTTAATCTTCGTTGCGCGTTTTTTTCGCCGAGTCACCACCACGCCCCCATAAACCCCGCCGCCAGCTTCACGCCCACCACCCCCAGATTCTTCGCCGCGTGCGCCGCGAAGCACGGCAGCAACGACCGCGGCGGATTCCACGGCGCGAGCCGCGCCGCATACAGCCACAGCGACAGCGCAAACACCACGGCCGTGTTGAACCAGCCCTTCGCTCCCAAAGTCAGGGCAAACCCCGCCGCATCCCACCGCCACAAAAACGGATGTAGGGCCGCAAACCTCGCCGATGCCCCCACTGCCCCCGCCGCCATCGCGGCCCGTCCCCGGTTTTCCACGACGATCCACCCGCGAAAAATCAGCTCCTCGATGAGCGGGGCCGCCGCCACTGAGTAGAGCGCAAACAGCCACGTCATCCGCGACTGCTCCGCTGCGAGTCCCAGCGCGAGTTCGCCGCCTGTCTCCGCCGCCAAAATCACGAGCGCCCCCGCCACCGCGATCACGACCGCCCGCCGAGTCGCCTCCGTCGCCCCCGGCAACGCCCCCGTCTTCGTTGTTCCGCTCCGCGCCGCCCGCCGGTCGTCCAGCCACAGCTTTCCGAAATACAGGCCCGCCGCTGTCATGATCAGGAGCAGGAGAGGGGAGTTCACCGGCCTGTCATGCCCGACCGCGCCCCGCCGAGGCAACCTCCCGGTTTCTCGTTCGTCCCCGGCGCAGAAGATCTTGCGCAACCCGCCGCGCTCCCCGCCGTCCTCACTGGCGGTCCTCCTCTTTCCATGCTCCTGCCCCGCCTCCTCCTTGTCGCCTCGCTGGCGCTCCTCGCCTCGGCCGCTTTCGCGGCCCTGCCGCTCGACCAACGCCCCGCCAAGCCCGACGAGTGGGGCTACCGTCCGGCCGACGGCACAACGGTCCCGCTCAACCCGCCCACGTTCACCTGGATCGCTCCCGCCAACGCCGCGACCTACACGGTCCAATGGTCCGCGGACCGCGACTTCCCCGCCACCGCCGCCACCACCACCGTCCCGGATATCGTCTGGCCCACCTACACCCACGACCGGCCCGTCGCCCCGGGCACCTACTTCTGGCGCTACCGCCTCGTGGACAAAACCGGCGCGCCCTCCGAGTGGAGCCTGGCCCGCCACGTCGAGGTTCCCTCGACCGCCGCCGTCCTTCCGATGCCCACGCTCGCCCAGCAGCGCGCCAAAGTCCCCGCGCAACACCCGCGGCTCTTTCTGCGGCCGGAGGACCTTCCCCGCCTCCGCGCCCTCGCGCGCGGGACTGAAGCGCCGGCCCTGGCCGTGCTCAAGAAATCTGCCGACGCCTATATCAAAGCCGGCCCTACGCCGGAGCCGGTGCACCGGGGCTCCGCCCGCGACAAAGAAAATGCCGAGCTCATTAAATACTGGTGGCCCAACCGCGAGCAGACCGAAAAAGCCTGCACCGAAGCCGAGACCCTCGCGTTCGTCTATCTCCTCACCGGCGACAAGATCTACGGCGAGGCCGCGCGCCGTTGGGTGCTTCATCTCGCCTCCTGGGACCCGCAGGGCACGACGAACTTCACCCTCAACTGCGAGGCCGGCAAACCGCTCCTCTACCGCCCCGCCCGCGCCTACGACTGGGCCTGGGACATGTTCACCCCCGACGAGCGCACTAAAATCCAAACCGCCTTCCGCGCCCGCGTGCTCGAGGCCTGGAACAGCGGCGAAGTGCAAAAAGGCGTCGGCCACCTCCAGCGCCCGTTCGGCAGCCACGCCAACCGCGTCTGGCACAAACTCGCCGAGGCCGGCATCGCCTGGCTCGACGAAATCCCCGAGGCGCCCCAGTGGCTCGACTACGCCGTCAATAAATTCTTCGCCTGCTACCCCGTCTGGTCCGACGACGACGGCGGCTGGCACGAGGGCGTCAGCTACTGGAGCGGCTACCAATCCAAAGCCGTTTGGTGGCTGCAGGTCGCGAAGTCCGCCCTCGATCTCGACGGCTTGAAAAAACCCTTTTTTGCCCAGGTCGGCGATTACCCCCTCTACCTCGCCCCGCCGCATTCGCCCAACGCCGGCTTCGGCGATCTTTCGTTTCGCGCGATCACGCCGCCGAGTTTCATGGAGTATCACCTGCGCGCCCGCAGCGTCAGCGGCGACGGCGGCAGCGCCGGCCACTGGCGGTGGTGGACGCAGGCCGGCGGCATGAAGGAAAACGGCGGCGTCCTCGGCTTCCTCTACCGCGCCAACCTCCCGCCGCTCCCCGCCGCGCGTCCGCCGACCGATCTCCCCCAGTCGAAAATTTTCCACGGCATCGGCATCGCCAGCCTCCACACCACGCTCCTCGACGCGCGCGACGACGTGCACTTCGCCCTCAAAGCGAGCCCGTTCGGCACGCAAAGCCACGGCCACAACGCCCAAAACAGTTTTCTGCTCAACGCCTACGGCGAAGCCCTCCTCGTCGCCTGCACCTACCGCGACCTCCACGGCAGCAAGTTTCACTACCAATGGGTCCACAGCACCCGCGCGCAAAACGCCGTGCTCGTCAACGGTGAGGGCCAAATCCCGCACGCCGCCACCTCTACCGGAAAAATCATCCGCGAGGAACTCACGCCGACCTCCGACCTCATCGTCGGCGATGCCACCGCCGCCTACGGCCCGCGCCTCGAGCGGGCCCGCCGCCACACGGTCTTCGTGAAGGGCCCGCAGCCCTACCTCGTGATTTACGACGAACTCGTGGCGCCCCAGCCCGCGACATTTCAGTTCATGCTCCATGCTTTGAGCCCGTTCACGGTCGATGAAAAAGCCGCCCGCCTGAGCGTCGCCCAACCCGAGGCCGGCCTCGCCGTCGCCTACCTCTCGCCTGTGCCGCTCACGTTCACGCAGACCGACGGCTTCACGCCCGCGCCGACGAAGGAATTTCCCAACCAATGGCACGTCGAAGCCGGCACGACGGAACGTCGCCGGGACTTCGGGATGGTCACCGTGCTCGTCCCGCACCGCGTCGGCCAGACGCCCGTGTGGCAGTCCCGTCGCACCGACGCCGCCACCGGCGTCACCGTGGACGTTACGATCGGCGGCCAGACCCGGACCGTGCATTTCCCCGCCCCCGGCCACGACGACCCCGCGCGGCTGGGGCCGGTCAACTAGGGCAGGGCGCCCTGCTACCCGCGCCCTTCGGGCGCGGCGGTTTCCCCGCCGCCGCGTCTTCCCCGCACTCACTCACCTTTCTCCCCCGGTCCGCTACCGCGCATCCAGCGGACTCCGCACCCCCAGCCCCGGTTTCTCCATCACGTGCGGGTAGATCTGCGTCGTTTCCACGCTCTCGTGCCCGAGCAACGCCTGCACCGTCCGGATATCCGTCCCGCTCTCCAGCAGATGCGTGGCAAACCTGTGCCGCAGCCCATGCGGCGTCACCCGCTGGTCGATCTTCGCCGCCTGGGCTGCGCGCTGCAAAATCCGTTGAAACGTCGTGTCGATCACGGGGTGCCTGCGCCGTGACCCGGTCACCGGATCGATCCTCACCTCCCGCGAGGGGAACACCCATTGCCACTCCCCCTTCTCGCCGGCGCGCGGGTCTTTGGCCGCCAGTCCCTCCGGCAACCACACCCCCGGCAGGCTCTCCGCCCGATCGGCCTCGAAAAGCGGACGCAGCCGCGCGAGCTGCCGCTCCAGGGCCGGACGCAGTGATTCCGGCAGCACCCTCACGCGGTCTTTGTCGCCCTTGCCCCCGTGCACCACGAGACAGCCCCGCGCCAAATCCAAAGGGTGCACCCGCAGGCGCAGCAGCTCCATCAGCCGCAATCCTGCACCGTAGGCCAGCTCCGCCATCAACCGCTCCGTGCCGTCCAGCTCCGCCAACAGCCGCCGGCACTCCTCGCGCGACAACACCGTCGGCATTCTCCTCTGCGGTGACGCCCGGCGAAAATCGATGTTGCCCAATTGCCGGTGCAAGCCCTCTTGGATGAGAAACACCCACGCGTTCAGCGCCTGTTTCTGCGTCGCCGGACTGGCCCGCCGGGTGACTGCCCGCTCCGGCAGAAACGCCGCCACGTCGCCCGCCTCCGCCGCAGAGAGCGACCGCGGCGCGAGAAACCGCGCAAACCGCGCCCCCCAACCTCGATAAGTCTCCTCAGAACGCCCCAGCAGACCCTTGCTCCGTGCCGCCTTGATCAGATCGCGCTCCCAATCGGCCCCGCCTTGGTCCTCCGCCGCTCGCGGCGGCACGGCCGTCCGGGTGGGCGGGCGCGTCACTGCGCCCGCCTTTCTCCGCGCTTCCGTGCCTTCGCCGTTCCCACTTTCCCCCGTGCCCGCTCCACCGTCGGCTGCCTGTGGGGCAGGCTTTACCCCGGCCGTCTCCGCGCCGCGTGTCGCTGCCGGCCCGCCGCCCGCGCGCTTACCCGCCTGAAAAAACATAACAGCGGCACCCGCGCTGAGTTTGGACCTTGTCTCGCCCGTTCCGCCAAATACTCTTTTGCCAGCATGATCGTCGCTGGCGCCCTCCTGACCTTGCAGAGATGCAAAAATGCGAGGATTTCCCTTCGATACTCCGCTTGTTGGGCCTCTGGCCAACCCATGTTAGCGAGCGCAGATTTCCACGCCGGAAACGACACCGCTTCAGTTTCGGGCCTCATCGGTCGAGTGCAGCTTTACGCGGCATCGGCATCAACCGCAAAAAGCTGCACCCAGCCTCGTTTTACCTCTGAAGCCGACCTCATAATCCGCTTCCCAACCTTCTCGGCAAAAGCTGCACTCAGTGCAGCCGAACAACACTGTTAGGCAAAATTTCATGCACCCCAAATTTATTCTCTTTTTCGGCCTGTGCCTTACTTTGACCGGCTGTGATTTCCGGGAGCGCTTTTCCACTCAGAAGCAAGCAGGCACGTTTGCCGGCTACGAAAGCCAAGGCAGGTTTTTTCGCCTGAACACCGCTGATGGCACCCTATTTGAATACAAAGATGGGAAGCTTGTTCAGGTGCCGGCTTCCCGAACCAAGCTCGCGGTTGGCCAGCTCTACGAAGACGAACAAGGGAAGACGGCCCGTTACGAAGGCGCGCTACATTTAGCGACAGTGAACGAGGTCGATGCGCTTTTGGAGAAGTATGGTGTGAAGACCGATTCGAAGCAGAAATGAAGAAAGAGCCTAACTAGACGCCAGAGCCAACGGCCCCGAGCGGCCGTGGCTCATCTTGAACGTTAGGCACGGAATGCCGATGTGGCCCAAAATCTTCATCTCGATTTCATGGTGCCTTCGTCATCTCTTCACGCACCGGGCGTAGTTTCAGCGCCATGGATCATTCAAAAAAGAATCAACCCGTGAAGTTGAGCTCAAAGAGACTATTGCGCCACGTTGCAGTTAGCTTGATTGCTGCGGGTCCTGCTGGAGGTTTTATGTTTGGGCTCCTCAACGCTGGTGATCCAGATCCAAATCCTGTGGGGCGAGTTTTCTATGCGTTCATGATGGCCGCTGTGACTCCCCTACACGCGGGCTTCCCTCCTAACAATGAAGCTGCAGCAGGCCAATCGTTCAATGCCTGGCCGCATATCGCATTTTCCTATCTCCTGATTTTTGGTTGGTTGGTCTATCGTGATTGGAAATTATCTAAAAAGCCAAATGAGCAAACGGCCTAACCAGACGCCAGAGCCAACGGCCCCGAGCGGCCGTGGCTCATCTTGAACGTTCGGCCAAAGAGAGAATTTTTTGAGTCGTCGTCTTGTCACCCCCGAGAGCAAATCACCGAAAGAAGAAAAAGATGTCCGAGCTATTCCACCGAAAGACTTCGCTGCTCGACTCGCCGGTGATCGGACGCGTTCTCCCATCGCCGAACCAGAGCACCACAGCACAACGCGCGGACGAACCCTCCTTGGTGCTACTCAAGGTCCGTCCTCCGCGCGTGGCTGACCGCTGACGTTAGCCGAAGAATTGACCTTCCTCCGACAAAGCGCAGCTTAGCCGTCATGAAGACCCTTGGTTTCACCTACTGGCAGGACGGCAAAGACTGGATCGGTTATCTCGACGAGTTTCCCGACTATTCCACGCAGGGAAGCAGCATGGATGATCTGCAGCAGCACCTGGAAGATCTCTATCGGGATCTTAGCGCCGGGTTGATCCCTAATGCCCGTCGACATGCGCAGCTCGAACTGGCATGAAGCGCCGGGATCTCGTCGGAAAGATAGAAGAAGGCGGAGCGATTTTCATCCGGCACGGCGGAAAGCACGATTGGTTCCAAAACCCGCAGACCAAAATCTCCCAGCCCGTGCCTCGTCACTCAGAAATCAACCTAAAATCCGCAGTTGAAACGCGATTTTAGGCGCCAGCCTGCGCCGGACTTCCTGTTGGGGAGGGGGGCTCGGGCACGATACATTTCAACTGCGGCGCAGTGGTCCTGATCCATTCGTGGAGGCGGAGATAACCGTCGCGCAATTG
>CANHJG010000026.1 GCA_947461205.1 Opitutia bacterium | reverse complement strand
CGGGACTGGATGCGGGAGAGCGACTCGTGGGCGGTGCGGTTCACGGAGCAGGCGCGGCGGGCGCCATTGCCCTCGTGGCTGCGCGACTGGCAGGGCGACGGGATCATTGCCCGGGTGGATTCGCTGCACAGTGCGCAGGTGCTGAAGCGGACGCGACTGCCCGTGGTGGACGTGAGCGCGGAGCGGTTTGCGTCGGAGTTCCCCCGGGTGAGCATCGACAACGTGGCCGTGGCGCGGCTCGCGGCGGCGCATTGGGTGGGCAAGGGATTCGCGCACGTCGCGTTTTGCGGCGATGCGCGGTTTTTGTGGTCGCGGCAGCGCGGTGCCGAGTTTCGGCGCCGGTTGGCCGAGGGCGGGCGGCGGGTGCTAGAATTCCGGTCGCGCGCGGGCCAGCCCGGCGGGCCCGGCTCGGATGCGGAGAACCGGGAAATCGCGGCCTGGCTGGAGGCCCTGCCCAAGCCGGTGGGGGTTTTCGCGTGCTACGACGGACGGGCCCAGCAGGTGCTCGAGGCCTGCCAGTTGCTCGGGTTGCACGTGCCGGACGAAGTGGCGGTGCTGGGCGTCGACAACGACGAGGTGCTGTGCGAGCTGTGCAGTCCGCCGCTGAGCAGCGTGCAGCCGAATGCGCGGCGCACGGGTTATGAAGCGGCGGCGATGCTGGCGCGGATGATGCAGGGTGAGAAAACCGTGGGTGCGGAGACGCGTTATGTGGAGCCCGTGCGGGTCGTCGAGCGCCAGTCGACCGATGTGGTGTCGGTGGCCGACGCCCAGGTGGCGGCGGCGCTGAAGTATATCCGGCAGCACGCCTGCGAAGGGGTGAACGTGGCCGACGTGCTGCGCGCCGTGCCGATGTCGCGCACGCTGCTCGAGCGGAAGTTCAAGGCCCTGCTCGGCCACTCGCCGCACCGGCAGCTGGTGCAGGCGCGAGTCGAGCGGGCGAAACATCTACTCGTGGAAAGCGAAGTGTCGATCGCCGTGGTGGCGGAGTTGGCCGGGTTCGAGAGCGCCAGCTATCTGAGTGTGGTCTTCCGGCGGGAGACGGGCGGAAGTCCCTATGCGTATCGGGTGAAGCACCGGTCCGACCGCGGGCAGCGGTAGCTCGGCACCGGCTTGATGCCACGATGTGCATAAAAGAACGGTTGAGTGTTTGGTCCGGTGTGACGGACTGGGCAACACCTCATGAAATTACTGCAAATCGTCCGGTTCGGATTCTCGGCCTCAATGCTGGCGCTGGCGGCGCTGCCCACCGGCCGGGCGCAAACGCCGCCTCCTCCACCGGCGGAAAAAGACGCGATTGTGTTGCCCGAGTTCAATGTCGCGGGCACCGACGAAGGGTGGGTGGCGACGAACACCCTCTCTGGCACGCGCACGAACATGAGCCTGCGCGATCTTCCCCGCTCGATGCAGGTCATGACGAGCGAGTTCCTTAGCGACATCGGCGCGCTGACACTGACCGATGCGACCGACTTCATGAGTGGCGTCACGCATGTCGGAAATCAGGATCAGACCAACGATGCGAACACCTACCAGGTCCGCGGCTTCCGCCAGAACAAGCCGTATCGCAATGGCTATCGCGAGCCGTTTGCCGGTATGCTTTACGACTCGGCTACGGTGGACCGGGTCGAGGTGCTGAAAGGCCCCAGTTCGCTCCTCGCCGGGGTGAACGAACCCGGTGGCATGATCAACTCGATCTCGAAGGTGCCACGCCCGCGGCAGGAGGCGTCGGTCACGGTGCGCGGCGATTCTTGGGGGATGCGGCGCGGCGAAGTCGATACGTCGATTCCGGTCAACAAGCGCTTGGCGACGCGCTTCGTCTGGGTGCGTCAGGCCGGGGACGGCTGGCAGGATTTCGCGTGGTCCAACCGGACGGTCTACTACGGAGCGCTCGCGTTCAAACTCAGCGAGGCGACGCGCTACAACGCTAATCTCGAGTATTTCGACTACCGGGCCAGTCCGCCGTCGCCGCGCAGCACGGTCGCCAGCAGCTCCCCGCTGAACGCGCTGACGTGGCACGGCAACGGGAATATCAACGGACTCAACTTGAACGGCACTTACATCCCGTGGGATTTCAATCCGCTCGGGCCCAACAATCGGCGCGTCGAAAAAATCTTCCGTTCCGGCCAACAGATCGAGCATCGCTTCGGACCGATGCTCTCGCTGCGCGTCAGCGGCGGGTTCACCCGTATGCATCGCAACGATCTCCGGCTGAGCGGCACCCAGATCAGCACCCGGGTCGTGAACGGTCTGACGGTTCCGAGCACCGATGCGCTTGCGGCGACGAACGACGACGAAACGGTCAACACCTACACGGCGCAGGGCGATTTCGTCGGCAAGTTCAAGTATTGGGGCATTTCGCATCACGCGATCTTGGGCGCGGAATATATCGACACCGATGATATCCGGGTACGCGACAACACGCCGGCGCTCACGGCCTATGTGTTCGGTGCGACCGACCAGCCGGCGTGGGTACAAATGCTGGACAAGTTCCGCTACACGCTGCCCAATACTCGTCTGCACGCGCATGCCCGCCGCCGCGGCTATTCCTTCACCAATGTGGTCGGGCTGTTCGACGACCGGGCGCATCTCATGTTCGGCGTGCGGCACGACGAAGGGACGATCATCAACCGCAACCCGATCGCCACGGAAGCGATCGGTCGCTACCAAAAGGTTTCGGAGAACGCCAACTCGCCGACCCTCGGCGCGGTCTACCGGGTGAACGAAGCCCTCTCGGTCTATTCATCGACGAGCCGTTCGTTTGCCGGCGTGCCCGTCAGTGCGATCGATATGTTTGGCAAGCCGCTCGACCAGCAGGTCCAGGGCAAGGGCTACGACGTGGGCATCAAGTCCTCGTGGTTCAGGAACCGGGTGAACCTCAACGCCGCCGCCTTCCAGGTCGACCAGATCAACGGACAGCGCCAAGCGAACACCTCGGATATTATTGCGGCCGGACTCGATCCCCTGACGGTGACGGGCAGCCGGAGCATCCAGGACGTGTCGGCGCGCTCCCGGGGCTGGGAATCCGATTTCATGATCAAGCTCATCGACGGATACCAAATCGCCGTCACCTACACGAACCTCCACGCGTTTGTCACGGCGAACAAAGCGAACCCGGCCGCGGTCGGCGGACCGGTGTCCCAGGGCCCGGGCCGCGAGTCCTGGAGCTTCTTCCACAAGTACGAAGTCACGCGCGGGTTTCTCCGTGGGCTGACGCTCACGCAGAGTTTCGTGTTCCGTGACAGCCGCCGGCCGACCGTGCCGGGATTTACGCGGCAGGACGCGGGTATTTCCTATCGCACGACGATCTTCAAAAAACGGGTCACCTTCTCCGTGCGCGAGCAGAACGTCACCAACCTCCAATATTGGGAAGGTTTCCAGAGCCGCGGCGCGCCGCGGACCTTGTCTCTTTCCCTGAGCACCCGTCTTTGACGACGGGCCCCGCCAGGTGGCGACCCCCGGGGGGGGCGATCGGGACGGTGCGGCAGGCGGTCGATTCGCTCGTGGCGGACGGTGTGCTTGAGCGCTTTCACGGCAAGGGTACGTTCGTGCTTCGGCCGGATTTCTAGTCGTCGTTCTTTCGTTTCTTTCGGTTTGCCGGGGCGAGCGGGGGCGGGCTGGGGCCGGTGAGCCGGATTTTGAAACGCGAAGTGACCCCATGACGGCCGTTGTGGCGGCGGCGCTCAAGCTGGCGGCCGGGACGCCGGCCATCCGGTTTTCCCGGCTGCGGTTGATCGACGAACGGCCGCTCGTGTCGGAGGATATTTGGCTGCCGCACGACCGGTTCGAAGTGCTCCGGGCGATCGATCCGCGGGAATTCGGCGACTTGCCGTATCCGCTCGATGAGTAGCATGGCGGAGCGATGGTGGCGTCGGCGCAGGAGACGCTCAGCGCCGAAGCGGGGTCGGCGACGAACGGCCGTCCGCTCGGGTTCGCGGCGGGGGCGGCGGTGATTGTGATCCAGCGGGTGGCCTTGAGTGCCGACCGCCAGCCGCTGGAGTGGCGGCAGTCCCGCGGGTCGGCGAGCGAGTTTCGCGACCAAGTCGAAATCCGCTAGCCGCCCCCACCTGCGCGCGGGCCAATCCGGTAAACGCAGCGGCGTGATCCGGGCCGTTTTTCCGCCCCCTCCCTCCCCCAAAAAAACCTCATGTTTCACTGGTATCGTGAAATCAACCCGACGGAGCGGCGGTCTGCCCGCGTTAGTGGGGCCCCTGCTGGCGGCGGGCCTCAACGTCGTGGGGGATCACTTTGGCCGCCCCGATCCTGGGCTCGCGGTCGATGACCCGGCTTCCGTTATTTGCTCGCGCAGGCGCCGACGCGCCGCCGGTGCGTGAAGCTCTCGGGGGCGTATCGCAACGGCCCCGACGGCATCGGCGATGCGATCGCTGATGCGGCGGCGCCGCTGCTGCTGCGGGCGTTTGGCCCCGAGCGGCTGTTGTGGGGCAGCGACTGGCCCCCCGCGCAGTTCGAATACGCCGAGGAGTATGCCGATGCGCGCGCGCAACTCGACCGCTCGGTCAAGGATCCCGCGGCGCGCCGCGCGGTGCTTGAAACGACGCCCGCCGCCCTTTTTAGTTTTCCACGCGCGGCGACGGTCGTACGCTGCTCCCTTCCTTGACACAGCAACCCTGCCAGAACCACCGATGAAACTGCCTCCCGAAACTCTCCTCGATTTCACCTGTCGCCGCGCCCGCTTCGGGCTGGCGGCGCTCTGCGCCGGCCTGGGGGCGTCGGCCGGCGCCCAGACCGCGGCCACCCCGACCCCGGCGTCGGCGGCCTCCGGCGAAGTCCTCAAGCTTGAGGCCTTCAGCGTCTCCGGTTCGCACATCAAGGGCGCGAGCACGTTTACTGCGCCGACGCCCGTGTTCGTGATCGACCAGGTCGCGCTCCTGGCCGTGGCGCCGATCAACATGGCGGAGGGCCTCAAGCAGCTGCCCTCGATTGCGCCCGGCGGCGGACAGACCAATGGCGGCGGGACCGGCAACAGCAGTGCCAACTTCCTCAATCTCCGCGCGCTCGGGGTCACGCGTACCCTGACGCTGCTCGACGGACGCCGCTTTACGCCGAGCGGGCCGACCGGCCAGATCGACGCGAATCTCATTCCGCAGGGGCTGGTCGATCGCGTTGACGTCGTGAACGGGGGCGCGTCGGCCGCCTACGGCTCCGATGCCGTCGGCGGGGTCGTAAATTTTGTGCTCAACAAAGAATTCACGGGCTTCAAGTCCGACGTCGTGGTCGGCCAGGCGCAGAAAGGCGACAACAAGGAATACAAAGGTTCCGTCACCTACGGCACCGACTACCTGAACGGTCGCGGTCACCTCGTCGTCAACGGCGAGTATGCGGTCAGCAAGGGCGTGAACGGCGACGGGCGGGCTTCGCGCCGCGAAGAGACCAACCAGATTCCCGAGCCCGGCAACACGTCGAAGGTGGTGCGGGCGGCCGACATTCGCTCGCCCTTCACGACTGGCGGCAACATCGTCACCGGCGCGGGCGGCACCGCCGCCAACAACGCGCTGATCCGCGGGATCAAGTTCGGTCCCGGGGGGACGCAGAGCCCTTACGACTACGGCAAGCTCTCGACCACGGTCGGCACCACCAACGGATTCCAGAGTGGCGGCGACGGTTACCGGATCGGCACGGCGCAGGAAATCGTGCGGCCGCTCACGCGGAAGAATCTGTTTCTGCGGACGGACTTCAAGTTGCTCGCGGACCTCACGCTCTTCGCCGAGGGCTCCTACAGCGAAACCCTGATGGATCAGCAAAACAGCCCGACGACGCACCTGCTCACGATCCAGCGCGACAACGCCTTCCTCGCCCAGGTGGCGCCCGATTTGGTCGCGCGCATGACCTCGCTCGGCGTGACTTCGTTTACGATGAATCGCCTGACGCTCGAGCGCGGGCTGACCGAATCGCACGTCAACGACAAGAACCGCCGCGTGCTGGTCGGCTTCAACGCCAAGCTCGGCGATTGGGCCTGGGAGACCTCCTACCAAGCGGGCACCAACGACATTGCCATTCCGATCACGAACAATCTCATCACGGCCCGCATGGCCGTCGCGGCCGATGCGGTGCTGGTGGGCGGTCAGATCGTGCCGCGCGCCGCCGCGGCCAATCCCGGCAGCGCGGCCTTCAACCCTTTCGGCGTGGGTTCGCCGTCGCCGGCGGCCTTGGACTACGTCATGGGCACCACGCAGTTTGAAGAGACGTCGTCGCAAGACGTGGCGGATACGAAGCTCACGGGCAATCTGTTCGCCCTGCCCGCGGGACCGGTGGCGGTCGCCGTCGGGGCGCAATGGCGCATCCTAAAGTCCACGACGAGCACCGATGCCCTATCGATCGCCAACGGCTACCGCCTGGCCAACAACCAGCCGTTTGCCGGCGAGTACACGATTATGGAGGAGTTCGTCGAGACGCAGGTGCCGGTGGTCAAGGATCTCCCGTTCGCTAAAAAGGTGACGGCCAGTCTGGCGGGGCGGCATACCAACTATTCGACGAGCGGCGATGCCAACACGTGGAAAGCCGGCATGGTGTGGCAGCTGAATGCGGACTTCCGCCTGCGCGCCTCGCGCTCGCGCGACATCCGCGCCCCCAGCATCAACGAGCTGTTTTCGACCGGTCGTCAGACCAACGGCAACATCAGCGACAATTTTCCGGGAGGCACCGGTCTGACTTTCCAGGCCGTGCCGAATCTCAATGTGGGCAACCTCAATCTCAAGCCCGAGGTCGCCCATTCGTCGGTCGCGGGTTTCGTGTATCAGCCCAACTGGTTGAAGGGGGCGAGCTTCGCCGTTGATTTCTACACGACGAAAATCTCGGACGCGATTTTCGTCGCCGGCGGCCAGGACGCCGTGCGCGAGTGCGATCTCAACCCGGCCTCCCCGCTCTGCTCGTTTGTGACGCGCGGTGCGACGTCGGCCAGCCCGCGGGCGGTCATCCGCACGCAGACCTCCTCGGTCAACCTCAACTCCGAGTTTTCCCGTGGGGTGGATTTTGAGGCGAGCTACCGTTTGCCGCTCAACACCTGGTTTGCCAACGCGCAGCCGGGCACGCTGACGGTGCGGGCGGTCGCGGGCTATATCGACGAATATTCCCGCGTTTCGCCGCTCGCCCCGACGATCAATTTCGCCGGGAACGGTCTGGCGAATGCGGCGAACGGCACTTCGGCGATGCCGCACGTGCGCGGCACGCTGTCGTTGAACCACTCGCGCAAGGCGATCTCGAGTTTCCTGCAGATGCGCTACATTGGCCGGATGACGTGGGACAAGACGCGCGTTTTGGGCGTGACGACCGACTATAACGACGTGCCCTCGACCGCCTACTTCGACGGCCAGGTTGCCTATCGCCTGCCCACGATGCGCCAGCGCTGGCAGACGGAGATCTATCTGAACATCGCCAACCTGCTCGACCGCGAGCCGACGTATGCGCCCCGCAGCGGCGGCGCGACGCCGATGCCCACGGACCCTGGCCTGTTTGACCAGGTCGGCCGGATGTTCCGCGTGGGCGTGCGCACGCGCTTCTAACTTGCCGTTGGTCGCTCGCACCCCGGGGGTGTGAGCGGCCGCGTTTATGGGTCGTTTCGTCTGCACCTCTTTCGGTCTCTCTGCAGCCATGATCTTGCTGCTGCTGGGCCATGGCGCGGTCAGGTCCGGCGCGGCGGAGAGTCGCGCCGGCTCGCCGGTGGAGCTGACGGACCGCCCGGTGCTCGGGGTGAATACGGCGGCGGTCTTGGTCGTGGAAATTTCGAATTTCAAGTGCACCCAGTGCCGCAAGTTTCACGAGCAGGTGTTTCCGACGTTGCGCCGGGACTACATTGAGACGGGCAAAATCCAATGGGTGGTGATCAATGCCTCGGACGACGAGTCGGAGCAGTATGACACGATTTTCTCGATTGCGCGCTGTGCGCATCGGCAGGGGAAATATTGGGAGCTGTTGGATGGGCTGTTCTCCGTGGCGCACCGCGCGCCGAGCGTGCTGGAGGCGTTGGTGGCGAAGAGTCCGCTGCTGGATCGGAGCGAACTGGAGTTATGCCTGAAGGACCGCACCGTGCGCACGGCCGTCGCGAGCGATTTCGCCCACGCGGCGCGCCTGAAGATCCGGGGCACGCCGACATTTGTGATTTCTAAATGGAGCACCGACGGTCAAAGGACGGAGGCGTTGATCGCAGGCGCCCAGCCGCTGGAATATTTCCGGCGCGCCTTCGACGAGCTTTTGAAGAAACCCTGATCCCATGTCATCCTCTGCTCATCGTTCTGAGACTGTCGGCCTGTGGACGCGCGCCTGGCGCGCGGTGTGCGGGATTTCGCTGGCGCAATGGATGCTGCTCGCGGCACTCGGCGGGATCGCTTTCGGTTTTGCCGCACCCGGGGTTGCGCCGCAGCTGAAGTTCATCAGCGATATTTTCCTGCGGCTGATTCGGGCGATCATTGCGCCGGTGCTCTTCGGCGTCTTGGTCCGCGCCGTCGGCGGCGTGGGGGAGATGAAAGATCTGGGGCGGCTGGGGTGGAAGGCGCTGGTTTACTTCGAGGTGGCCACGACGCTGGCGCTGCTGCTCGGCTGGTTTGCGGCCGTGGTGGTTCGCCCGGGGGAGGGCGTGGCCCTGTTGGCCAAGGCGGCGGTGGGGGCGCCGGCCATGACGTTTAGGGAGGTGCTGGTGCAGGCGTTTCCCACGAGCATTGTGGACGCGATGGCGCGGGGCGATGTGCTCCAGATTGTGGTCTTTTGTTTTCTCTTTGGGGTCGCGTGTTTGTCGGTGGGCGAGAAAGCGCGCCCGGTGCTGGCGCTGGCCGACGCGGTGGTGACGATCGCTTTCCGGTTCACGCATTTGATCATGTACCTGGCGCCGGCGGCGGTGTTCGCCGCGATGGCCGGCACGGTAGCCTCGGGCGGGGTGGACGTCTTGGTCGGGTTGGTCCGGCTCTTTGCGGCGGCGTGGGGCGCCGAGCTGCTTTTCCTGGTCGCGGTGTTGGGCGGTTCGCTGGTCGCGTTTCGGGTGCCGCTGCGACGTTTCGCGCACTTCGCGCGCGAGCCCTTCCTGATCGCCTTCGCCACGACGTCGAGTGCGGCGGCGCTGCCTTCGACCTTGGAAAACATGGAGCGCTTCGGCGTACCCAACCGGATCCTCGGGGTGGTCGCGCCGCTCAGCATCAGCCTGAACCTCTGCGGCAGCACGCTCTTCCTCGGGCTCGCTACCCTGTTTGTCGCGCAGGCCGCGAACGTCCCGCTGAGCTTTGACCAGCAGGTGTTGATTCTGCTGACGCTCAAACTCACGAGCAAAGGGGTGGCCGGAATTCCCCGCGCCAATTTTGTCGTCTTGACGGCGCTGTTTACGAGCTTTGGCCTGCCGCTGGAGGGGCTGGGGTTGCTCCTCGGGATCGACGCGTTGATCGACCCGATCCGCACCAGTGTGAACGTGGTGGGCCATTGCGCGGCGCCGGCGGTCGTGGCGCGGTGGGAAGGCGTGACGTTGCGCCGGGACTTGGTGCCCGTCACGGGTGCGACGAGCTGATGCCGAATGAACAGATCAGGCCGGGCCCGCGAAATACCTGCGATGCGCGGCTTGCCCTCGCGCGTTCATCGTTGTTTTCCTGAGTCCTGTTCCCATGCCCCTTCTTTCGCTTTTTAACCGTTCCCTCCTCGACCGCGCGGCGCGTCCGGCTTTGGAGTTTGCCGGCGTGTCGTCGACCTTTGGCGAAATCGAGGCGCGCAGCAACCGCCTAGCCCACGCGCTGCGGGCCCGCGGATTGCAGCGGGGGGAGCGACTCGCGTTTTTCCTGCAGAACCGGCCCGAGGTGATCGACCTGTGGATCGCCGCGGTCAAACTCGGCCTCGTGCTCGTGCCGGTGAATGTCCTCTACCGAGAGCGCGAGTTGAAACACATTCTGGCTGATGCGGCCCCGGTCGCGGTGGTGACCTCGCCCGATTTGGCGGGTTTCGTTCCGGCCGGCGTGATCTGCTGGGAGGTCGCGGAGCTGGCGGCCGAATCCGCAGCGCAGCCCTCCGCACGCCTCGCGGTGGGGGGCGTGCCCGAGACGCCGCTGGCGTTGATCTACACCTCGGGAACCACGGGGGCGTCGAAGGGGGCGGTGCTGACGCAGGGCAACTTCGCCGCGAACGGTGCGGCGCTGGCCCGCGAGTGGCGTTTTACGGAGGAGGATCGGTATTTGGCGACGCTCCCGTTGTTCCATGTGCACGGGCTGGCCAACGGGGTGCACTGCTGGCTGATCAGCGGCTGCCACCTGCGGCTCACTGAGCGCTTCGACCATGCGAAGGCGGCGGGCTGGTTTGAGGACTATCGGCCGACGGTTTTTTTCGGCGTGCCGGCGATGTTTATCCGGTTGCTGGAACTGCCGGCCGAAGTGGCGCGCGCGATCGGCTCGCGCCTGCGGCTCGCCGTGTCGGGCTCCGCGCCCCTGCCGGCGGAGGTGCACGAGAAGTTTCGCCAACTCTATGGGTCGGTGATTCTCGAGCGCTACGGCATGACCGAGACGCTCATGAACATCAGCAACCCCTACGACGGGGAGCGCAGGCCCGGCACGGTCGGGTTGCCGCTGCCGCACGTCAGCGTGCGGATTTGCGACGAGTCTGGAGCGCCGGTGGCCGACGGCACCAGCGGGGAGGTTTGGGTCAAGGGCACGAATGTGTGTGCCGGCTATTGGCAACGGCCCGAGGCGACGGCTGCCGCGTGGACGGACGGATGGTTTCGCACGGGCGACATCGGGGTGCGGGCCGCGGACGGCTACATCACGCTGCAGGGCCGGCGCAGCGATCTGATCATTTCCGGGGGCTTTAACATTTATCCGCGGGAGATTGAGGAGCTGATTCTGGAGCAACCGGGCGTGCGGGAAGCGACCGTGGTGGGGGTGCCCGACCCGGTGCGCGGCGAAGTGCCGGTCGCTTATGTCGCCGTGGATGCCGCGGTGTTCGACGAGCCGGCGACGGTGGCGTATCTGCGGTCGCAGCTCGCTTCGTTCAAGCAGCCGAAAGCTTTCGTGCGGGTGGACGCGCTCCCGCGGACAGCGCTGGGCAAAGTGCAGAAACGTCTGTTGCCGTCCTGGCAGGCCTGAACCCATGGTCATCTACGGGGTAGCACTGCTGGCTCTGTGTTCGTTGGTCGGTCTCGTGATCGGCGAGGCCTTGGGCGCGCTTTTGGGCGTGAAGGCCAACGTGGGCGGCGTGGGGTTTGCGATGGTGTTGCTGATTTTCATCACGGGATGGCTCGGCCGCCGCGGCCGGTTCAAGCCGCTTTCGTCGGGCGGCATCGCGTTTTGGAGCGGCATGTACATCCCCATCGTCGTAGCGATGGCCGCGCAGCAGAACGTGGTCGGGGCGATCAAGGGCGGACCGCTCGCATTCCTGGCCGGGACGCTCGGCGTCGTCCTCAGTTTCGCGATGGTGCCGCTGATCGCGCGGATCGGGCGGCCGAAGCGGGAGGAGAAACCGTGATCGATCTGCTCCAGCAGGCTTTGATCAAAAACGGTCTGCTTGCCGCGTTCGCCGTGGTGGGCGGGCTCATTTGGTTTTCCTACTTCCTCTCCGACCGTTTCACGCACGGGCGAATCCACGGGTCGGCCATTGCGGTGTTTGCGGGGCTCGTGCTGGCCTATGTCGGCGGGGTCGTCATGGGCGGGAAGAACGGCATTGCGGATGTGCCGATCTTCGCGGGTATCGGATTGCTGGGCGGCGCGATGTTGCGCGACTTCGCCATCGTGGCCACGGCCTACGGCGCCAGTTTCGATGATCTGAAGAAATCCGGTCTGCCCGTCGTGATCGCGCTGTTTGCCGGCGTGGTGGTCTCGTTCGTGTGCGGGGCTGCGGTCGCGGCGGCCTTCGGCTACCGCGATGCGGTGAGTATTGCGACCATCGGAGCGGGGGCCGTTACCTATATCGTCGGGCCGGTCACGGGTGCGGCGCTCGGGGCGACGTCGGAAGTCATGGCGCTCAGCATCGCCGCCGGACTGATCAAGGCGATTTTGGTGATGATCGCGACGCCGCTCATTGCGAAATCCATCGGGCTCGATAACCCGCACACGGCGATGATCTACGGCGGCACGCTGGGCACCAACAGCGGCGTGGCGGCAGGGCTCGCCGCGACGGATCCGAAACTCGTGCCCTACGGCGTGATGGCGGCGACGTTTTACACCGGCCTCGGCTGTCTGCTGGGCCCTTCGGTGCTTTACCTGGCGACCCGTTTCATTTTCCCCCTTTGAGGCCCACCTTCGATCGATTCTTCCCTCCCATGAAAAATTTCCCGCTCCGTTTTCCGTTGCTCGTCGCCGGACTCCTGCTCGCCACGACCGGCGGGTCGTGGGCGGCCGAGAAAAAGCCAGCGATGGACGAGGCGGCGAAACGCTGGACGCAATACGAGTCTGCCTTCAAGGACTTTGCGGACGCCGATCGCGCGTCGCCGCCGGTCAAGGGCGGGATCCTATTCGTCGGCAGTAGCATCTTTCGGAAATGGACCACGGTGGCCGAACAGATGGCGCCGCTGCCGGTGCTGAACCGGGCGTTTGGCGGGTCGCGGACGGGCGACCAGCTCGCGCGGTTCGAGCAGGTGGTTCCTCCCTATGCCCCGAAAGTGATTGTCTACTACTGCGGCAGCAACGACCTGAAGGCGGGCACGACGCCGGAAGATCCGGCGGCGATCTTTGCGCGGTTTCGCGAATTCTCCGAGCGGGTGAGGGGACGGTCTCCGGCGACGCGCTTGATCTACGTCTCGGCCACGCGTTCGCCGGATCGGGTGGAGCGCTGGGAGCACGTCGATCATTACAATGCGCTCGTGCGCGCTTACTGCGCCGCCACGCCCGGCCGCACCTTTGTCGACGTCAACCCGGCGTTGGTCGATGCCTCCGGTCATCCCCGGCTCGATCTTTACGTCGCCGACAAACTGCATTTTCACCCGGCAGCCTACGTGGCCTTCACCGCGATCATCAAGCCGGTGCTGGAGCGCGTCTGGGCCGAGGCGAACGCGCAGCCGGTGTCGGCGCGGTAAGCGGCCGGAGCGGGCGACCGGGGATCCACGTGTCGGCGAGCACGAGGGGCCAAATTTACAGCGAAAAAAAGGGGGCCCGGCCCGCCGGATAGCGGGTGACGAAAGCGAGGGTGGCCTGGTAGGCCGGCGCGCGCAGGGGCCGGGCGGTCCGGCGCAGTCAGCGCGCCGGCGGACCACCGACCGGGCTGAGTGGGGTCCAATCGTGCGGATCGACGGCGAAGGCCGCGCCGAAACCGACGACGACGCGGCCGCGGAGCGGCGTGAGCCGTACGAGTTGGAAATCGGGCAGGCCGGCAAGGAGATCGATCGCTCCGCCAAATTTGGCGCGGAAGGCGGCGATCAGCGCCTCGTGGGCGGAGGAATCGCGGGCGATGGGTTCGGCGGCGCAGGCAAACGTGAGGCGCCGGCGCGCGAGCGGCTGGGTCGGCGGGGTTTCGGCTTCGACCAGGAGCACGCTGGCGCGGGGATTGTCGCGGAGATTGCGCGTGTGCGCGGCGAGGCCGCTGACGTAGACGACAAAGGCGCCGGCGGGATCGAGCAGCGTGGCGGCGACGGAGGCGTCGGGTTCGCCGTCAGCGGACGAGGTGCCGAGCACGACGGTCGAGAGGTTGGCGCGAAACTGGGCGATGAGGTCCCGGGCGCGGAGGAGGGGGTCGGACATGCTGGGGCGGGCGGAAAAGACGGCGGTGGGACACCGCCGCTCCGTTAAGACACGATGTCTTTCACGACTTTGCCGAAGACGTCGGTGAGGCGATAGCGGCGGCCCTGGAATTTGTAGGTGAGGCGCTCGTGATCGATGCCGAAGAGGTGGAGAATCGTCGCGTGCAGGTCGTGGATGTGGACCGGATCTTTAGTGATGTTGTAGCCGTAGTCGTCGGTTTCGCCGTAGGTGACGCCCGGCTTCACGCCGCCGCCGGCCAGCCAGAGCGAGAAACAGCGCGGGTGGTGGTCGCGGCCAAAGTTGTTCGCGGTCATCGGGCCCTGGCAGTAATTGGTGCGGCCGAATTCGCCGCCCCAGACGACGAGCGTGTCGTCGAGCATGCCGCGAGCTTTCAGGTCGGCGACGAGCGCGGCGGCGGGCTGGTCGGTCTGGAGGCATTCGCGTTTGATGCCCCCGGGGAGGCCGCCGTGGTGATCCCAGTCCTGATGATAAAGCTGGATGAACTTCACCCCGCGCTCGGCCAGGCGGCGCGCGAGGAGACAGTTGGCGGCGAAGGAACCGGGTTTGCGCGCGTCGGGGCCGTAGGAATCGACGACGTGGGCGGGCTCGTGGGTGAGGTCGGTGACCTCGGGGACGCTGGTCTGGAGGTTGAAGGCCATCTCGTAGTTGGCGATGCGGGCGGAGATCTCGGCGTCGGGCGTGCCGGCGAATTGGTGTTCGTGGAGCTCGCGCAGGCGGTCGAGCGCGAGCCGGCGGTTTTCGGGGGAAACGCCGGCGGGATTGTTGAGATAGAGGACGGGATCGGCGCCGGAGCGGAAGCGCACGCCCTGGTGTTTCGCCGGGAGAAAA
The DNA here is from genome assembly GCA_947461205.1 of Opitutia bacterium. Classification (GTDB taxonomy): domain Bacteria; phylum Verrucomicrobiota; class Verrucomicrobiia; order Opitutales; family Opitutaceae; genus GAS368. Next base: position 34,935 of record CANHJG010000026.1, on the reverse strand, counting down.
CCGGAGCCCCAGAGGTGCGACATGAGGGGCTGGCCCTTTTTGTCCTTCGTGATGAGCACGACGAAGGACGGGAGGTTGGCGTTGGCGCTGCCGAGACCGTAGTCGAGCCACGAACCGAAACTGGGGCGGCCGGGAATCTGCGAGCCCGTCTGCATGAACGTCACGCCGGGGCCGTGGTTGATCGACTCGGTGTGCATCGAGCGGATGATGCAGAGGTCGTCGGCGATTTTCGCGGTGTGGGGGAGCAGATCGCTGAACCATCCGCCGCTGCGGCCGTAGGGGGAAAATTTGAACGGGGAGCCGGCGATGGGGATGGAGCTCTGGTTGCCGGACATGCCGGTGAGGCGTTGGCCGCCGCGCACGCTGTCGGGGAGTTGCTCGCCGTGGCGTTGGTTGAGGAGCGGCTTGTAGTCGTAGAGATCGAGTTGCGAAGGGCCGCCGGACTGGAAGAGGTAAATGATGCGTTTGGCCTTCGGGGCGAAATGGGGAAGTGACGGAGGAGGTGAAAGAGAAAGGGAGGGTTCGGCGGCGGTGGCGTCGCGGCCGAGGAGGTCGGCGAGAGCGATGCCGCCGAGACCGAGGGCGAGGCGGTTGAGGCACTCGCGGCGGCTCAGGGAGAGCCAAGGGGCGTGGCCGGTGCAGCGCGGTGGGGCGGAAGAGGGGGAGGGCAGGGCGCTCATCAGCGTTTCACGGCGAAGGCGTCGTGGTTCATGAGGGTGTTCACGAGGGTGGTGGCGGCGGCGATGTCGGGGGCGGGCAGGGTGGTGGCGCGCGGCGTTTCGCCGACCGCGAGACCCGCGGCGGCGGCGTCCGGGTGGGCGCGGAAGTGGACGAGTTGTTCGTCGTAGAGGCGGGCGAGGATTTTTTGCTCGGTCGGGTCGGGCGCGCGGGAAGTGAGCCGGCGGAAGGCCGCGGCGATGATCGCGTCGCGTTCGCCGCCGAGATCGACGTGGAGTTTTTCGGCGAGGACGCGGGCGGCTTCGACGAATTGTGGGCCGTTGAGGAGGACGAGGGCCTGGAGGGAGGTGTTGGTGGTGTCGCGGCGGGCGACGCAGACGACGCGCTTCGGGACGTCGAAGGCTTCGAGCAGCGGCGCGGGGCCGGTGCGTCGCCAGAAGGTGTAGACACTGCGACGGTAGAGCGCTTCGCCCTTGCCGGCGGGCGCGGGTTTAAAGGACTCGGGCAGGTCGTAGGTGTAGACGGGTGGGCCGCCGATTTTTTCGACGAGGAGACCGCTCACCGCGAGGGCCTCGTCGCGGATCATTTCGGCGGGGAGGCGGTGGCGCGGGCCGCGGGCGAGCCAGACGTTCGCCGGATCGTCGGTCATGATTTCCGGGGTGGCGAAGCTGCGCTGCCGGTAGGTTTGCGAGAGGACGATGGTCTTGAGGAGCGCTTGGACGTCCCAGCCGGAGCGGATGAATTCGCCGGCGAGCCAATCGAGGAGTTCCGGATACTCAGCGCGATCGCCTTGGCTGCCGAAGTCGTCGGCGGTTTTCACGAGCCCTTGGCCGAAGAGGGATTGCCAGAAACGGTTGACCGTCACGCGCGCGAGCAGCGGATGGCGGGGATCGGTCAGCCAGCGTGCGAGGCCGAGGCGGTTGCGGGGTTGATCCGAGGGAAAGGCGGGGAGGGCGGTGGGGGTGTCGGGGCGGACGGCGGCGCCGCGTTGGTCGTATTCGCCGCGCGTCAGGATGTAGGCGGTCTTGGGGGTGGGGAGCTCGCGCATGATCATGATTTCCTTGGCCTCGTCGGCGAGTTGGGTGTGCGCGGCGCGCGCGGCGGTGAGGGCGGCGAGCGCGGCGCGGTAGGGCTCGTCGTGATTCGCGAGGTAGGTGGGGTAGTCGGCCGCAGGTGCGGCCGCTTGAGCGCTGAAAGGTGAGAGCTGAGCGCCCGAGCCAGCGGAGAAAACTCGACCCACTTCCGAGTCGGTGAGCTCGCGGTTGAAGACGCGGAGATCGTCGACGAGGCCGCCTTTGAAGCCGCGGTCGCGGAAGCGCTCGCCGAGGGCGATGCTGTCGCCGCCGCCGCCGGTGATGTCTTTGGTCAGGTGGTCGCGGATGATCTCGGTGCGCGCGGGCACACCATTGATGAAGAGGCGAAGGCCGGCGGCGCGGCTTGAGCCGTCGTTGGTGACGGTGAGGTGAACCCAGGCGTTCAGGGGGAGTGGGTCGGTTGCGCGGATGGAAAGGGCGTCGCCGGGCCAGAAGTGAATCAGCGACCATTTTGCGCGGCCGTCTTCGAGCAGGAGTTCGTAGCCGCGGCTGCCGGCGTCGGTCCAGGCACGTGAGCGGTGGAGGACGACGGCGCGCTCTTTGAGATCGGGGGTCTGGATCCAGAGCGAAAGTGAAAAGGGATCGTGCCGGTGGAAGTTGCCGAGTTTGGTCTGGAGGGCGTGGTCGCCGGAGAGGCGGAGGGCGGAGCCGGCGCCGGGGCGACCGGGGACGGATTCGTTTTCCTTCGGCGTGGAGGCGTAATCGCCGGGGTGGAGGGCGTTGGCGAAGCGGGCGAGGTTGGCGGTTTTTTCCTCCGAAGGGACGGTCTCGGCGGGCGGGGCGGCGGGGGCGGTCTTTTGCTTCGTCGGGGGCGTGGGCTTCGGTGGCAGCGGTGGGGTGTCGCGGACGTCGAAGTCGAAGTGCGCGAGTTCGCCCGCGAGCGCCAGCGGAGCGGCGGTGGACGGCTGCGCGAGCCACGCGGCGAAGGCGTCGCGGCGGGTTTCCCGGAGCGCGGCGAGCGCGGACTCGGCGGAGGTTACCGCAGCGGTGGCGGCGGCGAATTTCTCTCGGTGCGCAGCGTTCGGCACCCGCATCGCGGGCGTGGGCGCGGACTGGGTGAAGAACGAATAGAGGCCGGCTTCGTCGATGTTTTGGAAGAAGGCGGCGAGGGCGTAGAAATCCTTTTGCGGAATCGGGTCGAATTTGTGATCGTGGCAGCGGGCACACTCGAGGGTGAGGCCGAGGAAGGCGGTGCCGAAGGTGGTGACGCGGTCGTTGACGTAGTTGATGCGGTATTCTTCTTCGACGGAGCCGCCTTCGCTCTCCTGCGGATGGAGGCGGTTGAAGGCGGTGGCGAGGATCTGGTCGTCGGTGGCGTTGGGCAGCAGATCGCCGGCGAGTTGGTGGGTGACGAATTGGTCCCACGGGAGATTTTGATTGAAGGCTTGGATGACCCAGTCGCGCCAGGGCCACATGTCGCGCTCGCGGTCGACTTGGAAGCCGTAGCTGTCGGCGTAGCGGGCGACGTCGAGCCAGTCGGTGGCCATGCGTTCGCCGTAGCGTGGGGAGGCGAGGAGGCGGTCGACCAGCTGGGGGAGGGCGCGGGGGGAGCGGTCGGCGAGGAACGCATCGATTTCGGGGAGCGAGGGCGGCAGGCCGGTGAGATCGAAGGAGAGCCGGCGGATGAGGGTGGCGCGGTCGGCTTCGGGCTGGAGCACGAGTTTGCGGCGGGCGAGTCCTTCGGAGACGAAGCGATCGATCGGGTGGGCGGGGAGCGGGGAGTTGAGCGTTGCGAGCGGGGAGCCCGGAGCCGCAGGCAGCGGTGGGGCGGCGGGTTTTAAGGGTTCGAAGGCCCAGTGGTTTTGAAAGGTGGCGCCCTCGTCGATCCAGCGTTTGAGGAGGTCGACCTCGGCGGGAGTGAGGCGGGCCATCTTCGCGTCGGGCGGAGGCATCATGTCCTCTTCGTCGGTGCTGGTGATGCGCAACACGAGGTCGCTGTCGGCGCTCTGGCTGGGGACGATTACGGTCGAACCGTTTTTCACGCGGAGGGCGCCTTCGCGGGTATCGAGACGAAGTTTTCCCTTGCGGCCAGTTTCGTCGGGCCCGTGGCAATGGTAGCACTTGTCCGAGAGGATCGGTCGAACGTCGCGGCCGTAGTCGACGGGGGCGGCGCCGACGCAGACGGCCACGCCAAAGAAAACGACGAGGACGAACAACGGAGTGGAACGATGACAGCGAATGGGCACGACGGGGGAGAAACGGAAATCAAATTGTAACTGAAAGCAGCCTCTCACTCAATGTCTCGAATGGATGAAGATGTGTCTGAAATCAACCTTGGCGAATGGCGTGAGCCCTTTACGCCGGATGGTCTTCGGTTGAATGCCCCCGGGGCTGCGGCGCCTTTTTTTCAAGTTCACGAGGTGGGGTGCAAGGTGGTGGATCGTGAATGGGATTACCGCCGGGTGCGCAGTCCGTTTTGGCGGGCTTATCTGAATGGGCAGTCGGGTGCGGCGGTGCGCCATGCCGGGCGGAGAATTGAGTTGGGGCCGAAGCGCGCGGTGCTGGTGCCGGCGGAAACGGTGTTCGACTGTGTCCCGGGAGAAAACATCCGGCACCTGTGGGTGCATTTTTCCCCTCCGGCGGCGGTGGCCCAGTCGCCCGAACCGGTGGTCGTGGCTCTGCCGATCTACGTGCGCGCGTTGTCGCGGGAGGTGCAAGCGCACGTGCGCCGGCGACGTGGGGACGCGCGACTGCATCACGTGGTGTTGGCGTGGCTGCATGCGCTCTGGGCGGAGGCGGGCCTGGGGGGGCAACCGGAGGAATCTCCGCGATTGCAGCGGATCACCGCGATCATCGCGGCGCAGTTGGCGGCGCCGCCGAGTGTCGGCGAGTTGGCGAAAAGCTGCGGCCTGAGTGCGGGGGCGTTTATCCGGTGGTTTAAAGCGGAGTTGGGGGTGACGCCGTCCGAATTTATCAGTCGGCGGCGGGTGATGGAGGCGAGCCGGCTGCTGCGCTATTCCGATCTGTCGGTCGAACAGGTCGCGGAAAAAACGGGCTACGCCAATCGCTACCATTTTACGCGGGTCTTCTCGCGAATCGCCGGGTGCGGCCCCGCGACGTATCGTCGGGGAGCGAGCGTGGGTTGAGGGGGTGGAGGGCCGGGGGGAATCGGCCCGGCCGTGCGGGAGCGTCGGCCGGAGTGCGGGCGGCGGCACATTTTGCGTAGCCGCGCCACTGGGTGGGGGTGGCGGAGCTGGTCGCGGTGGGGCTGCGGCCGGCGGGGGGGAGCGGGGCCGGCGGGAGCGCGTTGGCGAGAAAGACGTTCGGGTTGACCGGGACGTTGCCGACGCTGCCCCGGGCGCAGGCCGCAGCGAAGCGTGGGGCGGCGGGCGGAAAGATGGCGCGAGCGTGAGGGCGCGCACGGACTACGTCGTCGTGGCAACGGAGGCGCGCGTGAAGCGGGAGCAGGCGCGGACGCTCACAGTGCCGGTAATCGACAAAGCGGAGATGCTGCGGCTGATCGACGGGCGGGGAGCACCGTAGCCGAGGCGGAAGCACCGTGCTACGGGTGGCGGTCCATTTTTTCATCGGCGCGGCGTGGTCGTGGCCGGCGGGCATCGCGGGCGCGGGTCCGGCGGCCGGGGCGGGGTGGGCGAGCAGGTAGTCGTCGACGTCGGACGTGACGACGACGGTGCGTCCCATGATCCGCCAGTGGCCGGGGAAGGTGCAGGCGAATTCGTCGACCCCCTCGGCGGCGGGCGCGGTGACGCGGAGTTTTTCTCCTGGCCGGGCTCGAGCATTTTTGGAGCGGCGAGGATTTTTTCGCGCTTCGGCACGTCCGGGGGGCCGGCGGTGTCCGGGGTCGTGCCGAGGGTCATCGTGGCGTGGCCGATTTCCCCGCGGGCGCCCGGAGTGACGATGACGCGGTGGTGCGGCCTGATGGCGGGGTTTTCGAAGATGAGTTCGAAGGGCTTGCTGGCTTCGACGTCGAGCCGGGCGGTGTCGCAGCGCATTTGCGCGCGGACCGATTTGACCAGGAAGACACTGACGCCGAGGTCGCGAAGGGTTTCCCGGATACGGGTGGCGTCGTCGGCGGGGAGGCGAGCGGCAAGCGCGTGGCCGAGTTGGACGGCGTCGATGAAGTCCTGCGCCGTGCGGCGGGCAACGGGCATGCGTTGGGCGAAGGTCGAAATGCTCTCGGCGAACGCGAGGAGGACGTCGGTCTAGCTGAAAGTGAGGTGCTGGTCGGGATCGCCGAAGCCCTCGGAGCGGGGACGGAGGACAACCTCCTCGGCGGGCCGGGCGAGATGGCGGACGACGAGTTGGTGCTGCGGGAAGTGCTGGTGGTGGGGCGACTCCCCGTGGTTAAAATGCTGGAGACGTTCGGCGAGGGTGTTGCCGATGAGGGAAAAGTGGTCGCCCTCACGCACGTCAAGGGTGTGGGGCACGGAGACCGCGAAGGCGCCCGAAGCGAGGGAGACGCGGAGGGTGAGCCGGGTGCGCGGCGGCATTTTCAAGAGAAACGGCGAAAGATAAAGGCAGCGACGGGGACAGGAGGGAACGGCGGGCGGGGCAGCGAGGGGTACGTGCGGCGATCAGCGTTCACGGGCGAGGGCCGGAAGGCGGAGTTCGGCACGGGCGCCGTCGATGACGCGGTCCCAGTCGAAGGCGGGGCCGGGGTCGGTCTTGTTCGTCTGGATATGATAGTGGCCCAAGATGCCGCCATAGGTTTTCAGCGCTTCATCGGAAAGTTTTTGCGGGATGAGTTTTCCGGCGGAATCGCGCGGGTAGTCGCAGGTGATTTTGGGGAACACCTTGCAGAGCGCGGCGGTGAGCTTGGTGAGGGCGGCGTATTGCTGAGGGGTGAGATCGTATTGGACGAGGTCGGTGTTTTGGATCGTGCCCCGCACGGGCGTGGGGCGGGCAGGATGGCCGACGAAGTTCTTCGTATAAATCATCGGGTCTTTGATCGCGGCCGGAATCGTGATGGTGGGCCGACCGGCGGCATCGGGTTGATACCAGGTATCGAGCACTTTCAGGTTGCCGGGCGGGTAGGCGCCCATGTTGGCGATTTCGACGCCGACGGAGCGGGTGTTGGACGTGGTGGCATGGAAGGCGCGCTCCTTGAGGTCGAGCGTCTGGTAAATCGTACCGTCGATATCCAACATGAAATGGATGCTGAGACCGCGGTGATCGTGGAGGACGTTGAAGCAGGTTTTGCTGAGACCGCAGACGTCGTAGTGCATGACGAACTGGTCGACGACGTTGCGCAGGGTGGGCAGATCCCAGCCGCCGCCGCGGATGCGTTCGAGGTCAGCGGGGGTCAGCGACGGATCGCGGCGGAGCCCGTAGCGCGCGGGGGATTTGAGGTCTTTGACGGTCTCTTTGGATTTTTCGAAACTGCTGTCGTCGAGCGGAGAAAACCGGCGCTCGGTGCGGTAGGCGTCGTAGCCCTGCGGGTCGAGCCAGGTGATGACACGGGTGCCGGTGTGAAAGAGTTGGCCGGCGACGATGATCTCGTCGCCGGTGCGTTTGGCGGGCGTGCCGGGACGGTGGAGGCAGCCGGTCGTAAAGAGGAGCGCGCCGAGGGCGAGGAAGAGGGGGAAGCCGCGGAAGATGGAGAGATGGAGAGAAGGGAAGAGGGGAAGAAGAGCGGTGCGCGACATGGAGAGAAGGGGAACGGGCGAGCGTGGTGGAGCAGAGGGCCCGGGCTCAATCGCGAAACGGAAGGTGGCGACGCGCGGCGGCACATCTTAGTTTATGGCCGACGCTGTCTGCGGTGGGCCGGCCGCTCCGCGGGCGGCGGCTCGCCGGTCATGGCGTGACGCGTTGAGCCTCGTGGGGAGCGCCGGCCCAGCGCGTCCATGAAACCATGAAGTCAGAATATGGAAATTATTACGCTGCTCGGTGGAGACAGAGACTGCGGAGCAGTCGAAGGCACCTGCGTCGCCGCAGGGCGGGGTGAGGAGCAGCCGGAGACGGAAGGTCGGTCCCGAACGAAAGTGAACTGGGTACGGCATGTCAGACCGGCGAGCCTGCTGGGTAAAAGTGAAGCCTGCCGTGCAAGGGTTAAACCGGTCACGGCACGAGCGCTGTCAACGCTGGCGATTGGTCGGCTGGGGTGGGGGTGGAGCGGGAATGACCGGAAGAGAGTATGGGATATTTTACCGATTTCGATTTGTTCAGCCTGTTGCAGGTCCATGCCTCGGCCTGTCGGTCTCCTCGTTGAGCCAATCACCCACTGGAGAGCCGGAGGCGGGCGATCCGCCTGTCCGGTTCGGAGGGAGGGGCGGGTTCTATCTCCGTTCCTCCCCCGAGCCATAGGTCAGCCGCGCGACGGAGCGCACGGCCCACCTCGAGCCGAGGCGGGGTCGAGGTACAAGCCCGACAACGCGGCGGGGAGAACGGGCCGCAGCGTTGCGGCGTGGACGACAAAACGGCTGGCTTCGGTGCGGCGGGTGGGTAGCGCTGTGAGCGTGAATTTAATCTGGTTTCTCGCCGGTCCGATCCTTGCGATCGGGCTCCTCCTCAATGGCCTTCGCGCCGCCGATGGGCGAGTGGTCCTCGGCAACGAGGTGCTCGCGGAGGACGGGTTCAAGGTGCTGGCCGGCAAGCGCGTGGGGCTCATTACGAATCCTTCGGGGGTGAACCGGAAACTGGAGACGACCTTGGACGTGTTGCGGGCGGCGCCGGGGGTGAAGCTCGTGGCGCTGTTCGGACCGGAGCATGGGATTTATGGCGATGTGCCGGCGGGCGATAAAATCGCGAGCCGCACGGATGAGCGCACGGGGCTGCCGGTGCACTCGCTCTACGGCGCGACGCGCAAGCCCACGGCGGAGATGCTCCAGGGGCTCGATATGCTGGTGTATGACCTGCAGGATACGGGCTGCCGTTCCTACACCTTTGTCAGCACGATGGGGCTGTCCATGGAAGCTTGCGGTGCGGCGGGCGTGGAGTTCGTCGTGCTCGACCGGCCGAATCCCCTCGGCGGATTACGGATCGAAGGGACGCTCGTGGAGCAGGAAAAATTGCGTTCGTTCGTGAGTCAGTGGGACGTGCCCTACGTGTATGGCCTGACATGTGGCGAACTGGCGCGGATGATCAACGACCGCGGTTGGATCAAGCAGGCGTGCAAGCTCACGGTGGTGCCGATGCGCGGCTGGCGGCGTCCGATGGTCTGGGCAGACACGGGGCTGCCCTGGGTGCCGGCGTCGCCGCACGTGCCGCGGGGCGACTCGCCGCTGTTTCAGGTAGCGACCGGGATGATCGGGGAGATCGGCCACGTGAGTATCGGAGTCGGCTATACGCTGCCCTTCGAGTGCATCGGTATGCCGAAAGTGAATCCGCATGCGTTGGCGGAGAAGCTGAACGGCTACAGGTTGGCGGGCGTGGCGTTTCGTCCGCTGACCTACAAACCGTATTACGCGGCCTACAAGGACGAGATCGTCGGCGGGGTGCAGGTGTATTTCACGGATGCGGCGAACGCGCCGCTGACGGCGATCAACTACTACGCGCTGGAGGCGCTCAAGCAGGTGGCGGGACGCGACGTGTTGGCCGAGGCGCTGAAGGCGAACAAGACGTTCGACATGTTTGACAAGGTGAACGGTACGGACGCGACGCGGTTGGCGCTGCAGGCCGGGAAATCGGCGGCGGAGATCGTGGCGGGGTGGAAGGCGGGGGAGGAGAAATTCCGGGCGGCGCGGCAGACCTACCTGCTGTACTAACCATGGGAACGGGATGCATTCCGCGGGCGGAGTGCGACGGAGTTGGTGACGATGAATCCCGGCTGCTCGCGGTGCCGGTGAGCGGGGCGGGGACCGGCCCGGGCCGAGTGCTGTGGCGGTGTCTCTGGGTCTGTGAGGCGAGGGGGCGGCCGTGGACTCCGGCGGCGATCCGTGCATGCCCTCGTAGATGCGTGCGAGGGGTAAGGAGAGCGTGATTGAGCGAAATTCGACGACGTCGGCGGGGGCGGTCAGGAGGCGGGACGCCCAATCTGCGGCGCGGCGGTGGATCGTCACCTCGCGGGTGTCTTGGGCGATCAAGACGTCTTCCTCGACGGTGGAAATCTGCGGGTAGTTGAGGAGTTTCTCGCGGCGGTCGATGTTTTCGGTCGAGGGCGAGAGCACTTCGGCGAGGAGCGTCGGGTAGCGGAGGTCGTATTGCTCCACGCCGACGCTCTGGCCGGCGACCATCACGTCGGGACAATAAAAATGGCTTCGCGGTTGATTTCCAGGTGAGCCTTGAAGTCGGCCCTGTAGGCTTTGCAGGGGCCGCCACGGAGGTGGGTGGGCAAGGCGGGTACCAAATTTACCGAGATCAGATGGTGCGCTTCGGTTGAGTCGGCCATCGGATGGATTCGGCCCTGACGTACTCGGGGCGCATCGCCCCGTTAGCTTCAGGGCGCAGGCAGCCCTCGACGGAGCTGAAAAGCGTGGGTGCGCTGGCTTCCATGGGTTGAAAGCACGTTCGGCGAAGTGGCGGGGCAAGCACGGGCTGAAGTGCCGGCTGAAGCGCCTGGGCTAAGGGGTGGCGGGGGATTTTTTGCCGAAGTCGGGGGGGATCTTGAGGCGGGTGATGACGATGAAGGAGGGGATCGTGCAGATGAGGACCCAGGCGAAGAATTTGATGTAGCCGATTTGATCCTCGATCCAGCCGGCGGCCATGCCCGGGAGCATCATGCCGAGGGCCATGAAGCCGGTGCAGATCGCGTAGTGCGCGGTTTTGTGCGGGCCGTCGGCAATCATCATCATATAGAGCATGTAGGCGGTGAAGCCGAAGCCGTAGCCGAACTGTTCGACGGCAAGGGCGGAGCCGATGACCCAGAGGCTCGTCGGTTGGAAGATGGCGAGGAGCAGAAAGGCGACGATCGGCGCGTGCATCGCGAGGATCATCGGCCAGAGCATGCGTTTCAACCCGTAGAGGGAGATGATCCAGCCGCCGACGAGGCCGCCGACGGTGAGGGCGATGATGCCGACGGTGCCGTAAACGATGCCGACTTGTTGGGTGGTGAGGCCGAGGCCGCCGACCTCGCGTTTATCCAGCATGAACGGGGAGAGGAGTTTCAGGGCTTGGGACTCGGCGAGGCGGTAGAGGAGCAGCATCGCGAGGGCGGCGAGGATGTCGGGCTTGCGGAGGAAGTGCGCGAAGACGGCGAAGAACTCTTTGACGTGGCTTTGTCCGCTGGCGGTGGAGACGTCGGCGGCGGGTTTCGGCAGGGCGAAGAAATGATAGGTGCCGACGACGAGGAAGACGACGGCGAGCAGGCCGAAGACGAGCGACCACGCCTGGGTGACGCTGCCGGTGGAGGTCGTCCACATGCCCGCGAGGTAGACGAGGCCGCCTTGGGCGGAGAGGGAGGCGAGGCGGTAGAAGGTGCTGCGCACGCCGACGAAGGCGGCCTGTTGACCGGGGGGCATCGCGAGGAGATAGAAACCGTCGGCGGCGATGTCGTGGGTCGCGGAGCTGAAGGCCATCAGCCAGAAGACGGCGAGGGAGAGTTGGAAGAACTGCGGTCCGGGGAGGGTGAAGGCGACGAGGGCGAAGGCGACCCCGATGGCGAACTGGAGGGTGACGATCCAGAAGCGTTTCGTGCGAAAGAGGTCCACGACGGGCGACCAGAGAGGCTTGATGACCCACGGGAGGTAAAGCCAGCTGGTGTAGAGTGCGATGTCGGTGTTGGAGACGCCGAGGTTTTTGTAGAGGACTGTCGAGAGGGTCATCACGACGACGTAGGGAATGCCCTGCGCGAAGTAGAGGCTGGGAATCCAGGCCCAGGGGTTGCGGGAGGAGGTGGGCGGGGTGGGGGGCATGAGGCGGGGGGGGGAGCGCGGGCGGAAGCGCTGCGCTACGCAAGGAGACCGGCGCGGCGTTTGAGGGCGAGGACCCGGGTGCAGGATTCGTCGATCCGGGATGCGGGGATGTGGCCGGAGGTCACCGCGCGTTCGAGGATGTCGATGGCGCGGGCGGCGATGTCGCGATGGTAGCTGAGGTTGTTGCCGAAGCAGAGGACGTCGATGCCGGCGTTGATCGCGAGCGGGAGCGAGTTCTCGAGGCCGTAGTGGCTGGAAATGGCTTTCATCTCCATGTCGTCGCTCGTGATCACGCCGGTGTAGCCGAGTTGCTCGCGGAGAATCCCGGTGATGACGGCGCGGGAGAGAGTGGCGGGGAGCTCAGGGTCGAGGTGCGCGTTGAAGACGTGGGCGCTCATGATCAGGTCGCAGAGACCGGCGGCGATGAGGCGTTGGAAGGGGATGAGTTCCCGGTCGGTCCACGTGGCGGTGACGTTGACGAGGCCGAGGTGGGTGTCGCCGGTGGCGCTGCCGTGGCCGGGGAAATGTTTCAGGCAGGTGAGGACGCCCTGAGCGCGGTGGGCGCGGATGTAGTCGGCGGCGTGGCGCGCGACCGCCGCGGGATCGGCGGAAAAGCTGCGGCGCTTGCCCTTGATAATCGGATTGGCGGGGTGAGCGTCGAGGTCGACGACGGGGGCGAGGTTGAGGTTGAAGCCGACGCTGGCGAGAGTCTGCGCGATGGTGGTGGCGTGGCGGAAGGTGGTGGCGGAATCGTCGAGGCGGCCGAGTTCCTCGTGCGCGGTGCTTTCGGGGAAACCGTAGACGGCTTTGAGGCGATTGACCCGGCCGCCCTCCTGGTCGACGGACGTGAGGAGCGGAATGCGCGCGTGCGATTGAAAGTGCGCGAGGAGTTCGCGGACCTGCGGAGGAGACTCGATGTTACGGCGGCCGGCGGACCCGTCGACCATTTCCTGGTCGAAGAGAATGACGCCGCCGACGCCGTGCTCGCGGATGTCGCGGACGGCGAGGGCGCACTCGGAGGGGTGACAGCCGCGGAAGCCGACGTTGAGGAGCTGGGCGATTTTTTCGCGGAGGGTCAGGGCGGAGAGCGTGGGCGCGGCGGGCGGGTGGGACGGAGTGGAGGAGGACATGGCGGACGCCCGACAGAGAAAGGGGAAAGAGAAAGGAGGGTGGGAGCGCGCGCGGCGGGGCTGACGGCGGTGGGAAACCGCCGCTCCGTTCGGACCTACACCACCCAGCCGGCGCGGTATTTTTCGCGGGTGAGCCACTTGCTGCTGCCGCCGCTCGCGAATTTGTTGCGTTCGGGGCTCCACTTCGCGTTCGCGCCGTAGTGATAGGCGAAGTTCATGAGGTGGCAGGCGGTGACGGTACTCGCGCCGATGGCGACGTCGGCGATGGGCGTCTCGCGCGACTGCACACAGTCGAGGAAGTTTTGGAGGTGGCTCTTGGGCGCGGTGAGCTTGATCTTCGCGTCGGCGAGAAATTCGCGCTCGGTGAGGACGACTTCGCGTTCCATCGACGTGGTTTTGTCGACTTCCTTGTCCCAGAATTTGTGGACGGTCTTGCCGTCCATGATGAGTTCGAATTTGCCGCGGTTGACGTGGCATTCGCCGAGGGTGCCGTAGAAGGAAACGCCTTTGCCTTTGACGTGCGTGAGGATGGTGCCGTCGGCGTAGACGAGTTGGGCGCCGCGCTTAGCGGTCTCCCAGTTTTTCGGGGCGCGGATCTCGACGGGGCCGGAGCCGTCCATGCCGAGGGCCCATTGCGAGATGTCGATATGGTGGGCGCCCCAGTCGGTGATCATGCCGCCGCCGAATTCCCAGGTCTTGCGCCAGTCGGGGAAATTCGTGTGGAGGCCGCGCGGGCAGAGAAACGGGCTGTAGGCGACGAGCGGACCGGGGCCGCACCAGCGGTCCCAGTCGAGGCCGGGCTCCAGCTCGGCGGCGGGTTGGGCGTAGGGGGTGGCGGGATCGCCGAAGGAGACGTGGATGGAATTGACGCGGCCGAGGACGCCGTTGCGGACGAGTTCGCAGGCGACGCGGAATTCCTTGGAGGAGCGCTGTTGGGAGCCGGTCTGGAAAACGCGGTTGGCTTTGCGGGTCTCCTTCACGAGTTGGACGGCCTCGTGGATGTTATAGGTGAGGGGCTTTTCGCAGTAGACATCTTTACCGGCTCGGACGGCGGCGATGGCGATGTAGGCGTGCCAGTGGTCGGGGGTGGCGATGACGACGGCGTCGATATCTTTGCGGGCGAGCACCTCGCGGAAATCGTTATAGGCCTCGCACGCGCGGTAGGTCTGGCCGGCTTTTTTCGTGTAGGCGTCGTCGACGCGTTTCTGGGCGTGGAGGCGGCGGGTGGTGTCGACGTCGCACACGGCGAGGACCTCGACGTCGTCGCGGTTGATGAAGCTGCCGAGGTGGCCGCCCATTTGTTTGCCCATGCCGATGCAGCCGAGGGTGAGGCGCTTGCCGGGGGCGGTGGTCTGCGACCAAACGCGGCTCGGGAGAATGAACGGGGCGGCGAGGAAGACGGCGGAGTTTTGGAGGAACTGGCGGCGGGTGTTTTGCATGAGGGAGACGGAGAGGAAGCGGGAGCGAAGGAGAGGGGGAAGGGGGAAAACGGGAGGGCGCGGGGCGCGCGGCGTGAGGAGGGGGGAGGCTGAGGGATTGCTGCGTTGCTGCGTTCGTCGCAAGGATAACCGCGGGTCAGGGGGCGATGGAGAGGATGGCGTGGATCGCGAGAGCGGGCAGGGGGAGGAAGGCGAGGCCGTGGGCGGAGGTGAAGGGGAGGGAGCGGGCGCCGGGGTCGAGGGTGAGGCGCGCGAGTCGGGCGGCGAGGCGAATTTTCACGAGTTGTGAGGGGCGGTAACCCAACGTGTGACGCGTTTGTCGCTGGCGCCGGTGGGAGGGGAGGCGTCGGGCGGGGTTGCGCGCGGCTCAGAAATTCCGGCGGCGACGGGCGGCCGCGGGCATGACTATAGGCCGAGGCCCATGAGCGTAGAAGCGGACGGTTCGGGGACGGAGATGATCTGGGTGCGGACGACGTTGCCGGCGCCGCAGGCTGCCTTGCGGTTCTTGTCCGAGGATTATGAGGACGGCTGAAATCAGGCGGCGGGCGTGTCCGGGAGGTGGGCGCGCCGGAGAGCGGCGAGACTTTGTTCGGCGGCTTGGAGCGAGCGGAGGGTTTCGACCTGGCGCTGCGTGGCGGGATCGTCGGCGTGGATGAGGCGCGGGGCGCGGAGCGTGCGAAGGGCCGTGGCGACGGCGTCGTCGGCGATGGCGTGGAGGGTGCGATCATCCGGGCTGGCGCCGGGGGATTGCGCGGGGTCGAGATGCTCGAGCAGGAACTCGGCGAGAAAGTGCGGCTGGTGCAGGCGGTAGAGTTGGGCGCCGAAGTGGTAGAGCTGTGCGGCGAGCGGGCGAAAATGGGGCACACTGCGCTGTTCCCAGTGGCGGACGAGGGCGAGCCCGTCGTCGACGATGTCGCCGGCTTCGTCGGAAAGATCGCGGGCGAGCACCGGATCGGACACGGCAAAGATGAGGTGGCCGAGGGCGTCGCAGCGGGTGCGGCGGGCGAGGAGGGAAAGTTCGGCGGCGGCCGGGTGGGCGCGGGGCAGGTCGTCGAGGGCGAGGAGATCGAGCGACTGCGTGGTGGCATCGCGGACGGCGGTGTAACGGCCGGGGGCCGAACCGAAGTCGAGGAGCGTGGTGGCGAGGTTCGTCCAGGCGCCGGCGAGGTTGAGGCGATGATTGAACGCAGCTTCGGGGGACGTGGTGGCGGAGGGGTGGAGCGGGAGGGCCGCGAGAACGGCGATGGCGGCGCGGTGGGAATCGACCGCCGCGGCGAGTGTATCGGGGGTGGCCTGACGGTGGAGGGCATGACCGCGGTTGATCCAGGCGGCACCGAGGGTGTTTTGGGCGGCCGGGTCGGCGGCGAGATCGGGCGAGGCGAGGAGGGCGACTGCGGCGTCGTAGGCGGCAACGGCGGCGGGGAGCGAAGCGGGGGTAGCGAGTTTTTGCAGGGCGTTGCCGTGATTGAGGTGGGCGAGAGCGAGGTCGCGGCGGAGGGCGGGAGCGGTGGACGGGCGGGCGCGGAGCAGGGTGATCGCGCACTCGTAGGCGTGCGCGGCCGAGGCGAGCGCGTCGGGGGTGGCCTCCGCTTCGAGGGACTGGGCGCGGGTGAGCCACGCGGCGGCATCGGGAGGAGTGGCGGAGTCGGGGGAGGGCATGAGGGGCGCCGACGGTTGGGAAAGCAGCGGCGACGTCAACGCGGGCGCGGAGGAAAATTGCGGATGCCCGACGGGGCGGTCGGGAGTTGTGCGGTGGCGGGAAACCGGGCGGACGCGGCCGCGAGGGCGGAGGCGTTGACCGGGTCGTCGCTCCCGTTGTCGTGGGTGGCGCCGAGGCGGTGGGTGTCGCTCGACCGTTCGATTATCGGTTCGGCGAGGGCGTCGGCGACGCCGAATCCAGCCAAGGCGGGACCGTTGGCGCGCAGGTGCAGGGTTTTGGCGACGGTGCCTGAGACGACGAAGCCGGCGATCGGCCAGGCGCTGCCCGTGCCGCCCTAGCCGCGGATCGAGCGATGGGTCAGCATCAGATTGGTCGCCGCCGGGGCCGAGCCCAACGGGGCTGACCTGCCGCGTCGATCGGAACAGGGCGCGCTCAAAATGACGTCGTGCCCGGCGGCCCTGAGCGCGGCGAACAGCGCCCGGAGATTTTTCGCTGGGAAGCCGTCATCGTGGGTGATGACGAAGTGAAGGGAAAACGCGGATACGGCGGCGGATCGGGCCCAGAGGGCGCAGGCGTAGCGGACCCACCGGGCCGCGGGGCGGCCGGGGCTAAATTGATGCTCATGGCCGGAGACTGGCAGGTGCGGTAAGGTGCGGCCATGCCCCGGCTACGAGCGCAGGGCGCGCCGCCGGGCCGTGAAGCGCAGGTCATGGCGCCCGGGGGCCGGCGCAGCTCAGCGGTCGACCACGCGGGAGACGGGGAGGATGGCGGCGGAGTGGCGCGTGGAGGCGATTTCGAGTTCGAGCCGGAAGGTGCGAACTGGGTCCGGCGGCGAGCCGGAGACGGGGGAGGAGGGGCGGCCGAGCCCGTCGGCGCCGCTGAATACGAGCTCGCAATCGAGTCGACCGCCGCGGGCGACACCGGCCGCATCGGGGTGGGTGCTGCGCAGCCGCGACTGCGCGGATTTGCCGATCCCGTTTGCGTTGAGTTGGACGGTGGTTTCGCGGTCGGCGAGGCGGAGGCGCACGGCCTGGCTGTTGAAGGCGAAATCGTCGTGGTGCGCATGACGCCGAGGATGATCGCTTCGGCGCGGGCGGGCATGACGGCGAGGTGCCGTAAAGCTTCGGCGGGATTGATGCGGATCGAATGGGGGGGGCGGCGGGTAGACCGAGAAACGCATCGGCGGGCGCACGACTGACGCCGACCGCGGCGCGCGGCAGCACGGGTAGGCGGGCAGATATGCCTTCGCGCATGGGTTCGGCGACAGAGTAAGGGTGGAGCGAGGTGCCGGGATGGTCGGTCAGGCGATCGGCGATTTTCAGGCTGGCGGGGAGGAGTTCGACGACGGCGGTGCGACGGAGGTCGCCTTCGATTACGCGGAGCCTGTGCCGGTGGGCGGTGGGGAGATAAACCTCCCCGAGCCGAGGGCGAAAAGATACCTGCGCGTGCGTTCGCCTTCGTTAATTTCGAGGCCTGGAAGGCAGCCCAAAATCCGGGCGTTGAGGGCGGAGCGCTCGTCGAGCTGCCCGACTTAGGTTTAGTTGGCGCCGGGGCCGAGGGCGGCGCCGCGGCCGGGATCGGGCCGGTAGAATGCGCCCTCGCTGTCTTTGTGGAAGCGGACGCCGTGCGGGTGGAGCGAAACGGGTTGGGCGGTGCGGTGGAGGAAAGTGACGGCGAGGAATTCGCCGACACCGCCGCGCAAGACCGGGCCGACGAGGCCGAGGGTGGGATGGGGGAGGGCGCGCACGGTGAACGATGCGTCGGTGGAGTGGAATTAACGGAGCTTGGTGCGGGAGCGGTGGGCGACGACGGCGGTTGGCAAGGTTAAGCTGCACAGGTCGTCATGGCCGGACGGGGCGGAATCCCACGGGACGATTTCTGCGGCGACGGAGGAGCGGCGGGTTTTGAGCGGACCGGGAGCGGTGCCGAAGGAGGTGTCGCCGGTGTCGCCGGTTACCCCCGTCACGTTGGGGCGGATGATGCGTGGTTGGTCGCCGCTGGCGGCCGGCGCGCGCAGGGTAGGAGCGCGCAGGCGGCGGCGACGGGCCAGAGGCGGAGATGCATGGCAGCAAAAATGCGCCGGCGCAGTGCGGGTGCCAGACGACAGTCGTGGAGCCGGTGTCGAGGGCGACCCGGGCTGCGCGGCGGGATCAGAACTTCGTGGTCACACCCAGCCGGAGGGTGCGCGGCGAACCCGGGGTGAGGTTGGTATTGCTGTGCGCGGAGGAATAGTAGGCGCGGTCGAGGAGGTTTTCGACGTTGAGCTGGCCGCGCATGCGGGCGTTGAACCGATAGAAGAGCGCGGCGTCGAAGCGGACGAAGCCGGGGAGTCGGACCGTGTTGTCGGTGGACGCGAAGAGTGCGTCGCGGTAGAGGGTGCCGAGGCCGAGGCCCCACCGGGCGTTGCAGTCGTAGCGATTCCAGAGGGAGAAGGTGTGGCGCGGGAGTTGGGCGAGGCGGGCGCCGGCGACGACGGTGGCGGACTGCGTCGCGCGGAGGGTGCCGTCCTGATACGCGTAGCCGCCGACCACGCTCCAGTTGCGGGTGAGGCGGCCGGTGAGCCCGAGTTCGAGGCCGTTGCCGCGTTGGCCGTCGACGAGGAGGGATTTGGTCGGATCGGCGGGATCGCTGACGGCGACGTTGCGACGGTCGAGGCGGTAGGTGGCGGCGGTGAAGGCGAGGTCGGGGTGGAAATCCCATTTCACGCCGAGCTCGTAGTTGGAAAATTTTTCCGGAGCGAGGGCGCGGGTGGTGAGGCTGAGGGACGACAACTGTTCGCCGGCGCGAGGCACGAAGGACGGGCTGTAGCTCGCATAGACGGCGAGGTGGTCGGCGGGTTTGTAGATCAGGCCGGCGCGCGGGGAGACGAGCTGGTCAGTGTTCGCGACGGTGGCGCCGGTGCGGCGGTCGAGGAAATCGACGGTGAAGGATTCGAGGCGGACACCGGCGAGGGCCTGGAGCTGCGGCAGGAGCGTGATCTGGTCCTGTGCGTAAATCGCGGCGGTGTGGGCGATGCCGTGGTTGTGGGCATCCGTGGCGCCCGGAAGGAACGTGACAGGGAGTTGCGTGCGCGGGGTGGCGAGCGGGACAGTGAGGGAGGTGGTCGTCGGGCTGAGCGAGGGGAAATAGCCGGTGAGCCGGCGGTTGTCGGTGGCCTGACGGGCGAGTTCGAGGCCGGCGAGGATTTGGTGCCGGACTGAGCCGGTGGCGAGCGGGACGACGAGGTCGGTCTGGTTGAAGAGATTGTCGCGGTCGGTGGCGTTGTTGTAGGCGGAGAGGGCGACGGCGGTGCCGGCGGCGTTCACGGCGCCGGGGAAGACGTTTTGATAGAATTTGTCGTAGCGACCGAACCGGGTGTGGTTGCGCAGCGTGAGGCGGTGGGCGAAACGGTGGTCGAGGACGGCGTAGGCGGTATTGACCGTGGCGCGGGTGGGGCTTTGCGCGGGATCGCCGAAGAAGGTGGAGGCGGCGGTGGGCACCGGCCCGCCTTGAAAGGAGGACACGCCGCGGTCGGCCGTGCGCTCGTCGTGGAAATGTTCGACGCCGGCGCGGAGCGTGGTCTGCGGGGCGATGCGCCAGGCAAGGGAGGGATTGAGGCCGAAGCGGCGGAGCGTAACGCCGTCACGGTAGCTGGCGGAATCTTCGAAGAGGGCGGTGACGCGGTAGGCGAGGGCGGGCGTGGCCGCGGCGCCGAGGTCGAGGGTGGCGCGATACTGATCCCACGAGCCCGCGGTGACGGCGAGTTCGCGGGTCGGGGTGCCGTTGGCCTGCTTGGTGACGCGGTTGATGAGCCCCCCCGAGCCGCCGCGGCCAAAGATCATCGCGTTCGCGCCTTTGAGAACTTCGACGCGGTCGACGGTGTAGAGGTCGCGGAAGTATTGGACGTCGTCGCGGACGCCATCGACGAAGAAGTCGGCGGTGGTGGCGTTGCCGCGGAGGACGGGCGTGTCGCGGTTGCCCTCGCCCTGGGCGAGGCCGGCGCCGGGCACGTAGCGGGTGACGTCGCCGATACTGTGCATGGCCTGGTCGTCGATGAGTTCGCGGGTGACGACGGTGAGGGAGTGGGGGACGTCGATGAGGGCGGTGTCGGTCTTGGTGGCGGTGTTGCTGCGGCGGCTGGCGTAGGATGTTTCGCGCTGGTCGCGCACCTGGAATTTTTCGAGGAGTACGGTTTCCTCTTTCGGCGGCAGGTAGCTGGGAGTGGTCGCGGTCTGGGCGAGCGCGGCGGCGGCGAAGCCGAGCGGGAGCGCCGCGAGGGCGAGCAAACGAGGCAAGGTGGGTGCGGTGGTCGTCATCGTGAGAAAGTGCATGGGTGCGGTCCGCGGCGTCCGGACGCGCCGCGCGGCGGCGGGAAGCGGACGGGGGTGGGGAGCGGAGCCGGTTCGCCGCGCAGGGCGGAACGCAGCAAGAGAGGGCGGGCGGCCCATGGTTGGCCGGAAAATCTCCGGCGTGCTAGGCGCGCAACGGGAAACAGGCGGACGATGACGACGGACGGGAAACGCAGGCAACGGGCGGAGACGTCGTGTCGCACCGAAGTGCCATCCGCGCGGTGGGGTGGAGGGGGCGTGGGCGCCGGAGGCCCGACGGCGAAGGGGATAACGTGACGACGGACCGAAAGCGGGGAAACGTCGGCGGCGTGAGCGAAGGAGCGAGGGTTGGCGGCGAGGGCTGCGGTCCAGCTGGGAGCCGGGTCAGCTCCGGGCGCCGAGGTGTGCAGCGGCAGGTTTGCGACGGGGGCAGGCAGTTCTTCGGGCGTGATGGGGGCGGGGGCTGACGTAAAAAAGGCGTGGCGACAGCAGCGAACGAAGTGGGCGAGCAGAACGCAGGGATGGAGGTGGGGCTGGGGGCGTGGGGCCGTGACAGAGGCCGAAGGAGCGTCGCGGCGGGTGTCGGGTTGCGACGACGAGGAAGGTGCGAAGCGCGAAATCCCGGCGACCGCGGCGAGCGCAATAAGCGCGGCGCACTGGGCGGATCGGAGGGAACAGGCGCTCGATAACATCGCAGTTGGTAATGAGACCTAGTCGCTTTAAGACAAGGTGGAATTGCGGTAAAAGCGGGAAATGACCCGAAAATGACAAGGATTGGCGGGCGCGGGGAGGAGCGCGGGTGGGGGGATGGGGGGTAAAAGGTTCTCCTCGACGCGTTGGGAGCGGGGGCGTTTAACCGTGGGATGGTCGAAACTCTCACCGTCAATCTGGGCGAGCGCAGCTATCCGATCCGTTTCGGCGTGGACTTGGCGGGGGAGGTCCGCGGCGAGGTGGCGGCGTTGCGGGCGGCGGGGCGGAAGGTGGCGGTGCTGACGGACCTGAATCTGGTCCGGGCGCAGGCGCCGGCGCTGACGGCGATGTTTGGCGAGGCACCGACCTTGGCGGTGGAGGCGGGCGAGGGGGCGAAATCGCTGGCGGGCCTTGGGCGAGTGCTCGATTTTTTGGCTGAGCAGAAACTCGACCGCGGCGGCGTGCTCTTCGCGGCCGGGGGCGGCGTGATGGGCGACCTCGGGGGCTTTGCGGCGGCGGCGTGGCTGCGCGGGATCGATTTTTTCCAGGTGCCGACGACGCTGTTGGCGATGGTGGATTCGTCGGTGGGCGGGAAGACGGGGATCAACCTCGCGGCGGGCAAGAACCTCGTGGGGGCGTTTCACCAGCCGCGGGGCGTGTTTGTGGCGACGGGGTTGCTGGCGACGCTGCCGGCGCGGGAATTCGCGGCGGGGATGGCGGAGGTGATTAAATACGGCTTGCTCGGGGACCCGGAACTCTTGGCGCAACTCGAGCGGGCGCCCCTCTCGGTCGCGAGTGCGGACCTCGCGGGCGTGGTGCGCCGCTGTTGTGCGCTCAAGGCGCGAATCGTCGAGGCGGACGAACGCGAGACGGCGAAGGAGGGGGGGCGGGCCTTGTTGAATCTCGGGCACACGTTTGGCCACGCAGTGGAAAACGCGGCGGGTTACGGCGAATATTTGCACGGTGAGGCCGTGGCGATCGGGTTGTGCGCGGCGGCGCGGCTGTCGCAGAAACTCGGGGCCTTGACGGTGGCCGACGTGGCCCGCGTTGAGCGGGTGGTGGCGGCGCATGGGCTGCCGGTGCGGTTGCGGGCGCCGCTGGCTTTCGCGGAATTGCACGCGGCGATGACCCGGGACAAGAAAGTGCGGGCAGGCGGGCTGCGGTTTGTCGTGCTCAAACGGCTGGGCGAAGCGGATACGCGGGGCGACATCCGCCCGGAGTGGGTGGCGGAGAGTTTCCGCGAAGTCGGGGCGGTGTAATTTGGGGTTTTAGATTTTCAAATTTCGCATTAGACGATTCACCATGTCTGCCATCGACGAAGGAATTGTTCGGGAATACTTTGAGCAAAACGGATTTCTCGTCCGGCAGGCGCGCAAATACCAGGTGTCGTCGCGCCGCAAACTAGCCGACGAGGAGATCGATCTGGTGGTCTACAACCCCGCCGGGAAACGCACGGACCGGAAACCGGATTTCTTTTTGTTTTCGAACGAGCTGCCGTTTGTGCAGAAGGCGGTGGTCGCGGTGAAGGGCTGGCACACGGGCGTGTTTACGCCGCAAATGCTGAAGAGCAGCCCGGAGATTTTCGGCTTTCTGAAGCAAAGCGTGCTGAAGGAGGCGGCGCGGTTTTTCCCCGCGGAAACGGCGGCCGGCGCGGGCGACACGCTGACGAAAATTCTCGTGCTGCCGAGCCTGCCGACGGCCGAGCCGTTTCGTTCCCAGAGCGTCGAGCTGCTCAAGGCTAAAGGCGTCGATGCGATCATCTCGTTTCGGGCGATGTTGCTCGACCTGCTCGATAAGATTGAGACGAACCAAAACTATACAAAGAGCGATACCCTGCAGGTCATGCGGATATTGAAAAACTACGATCTGCTGAAGGACACGCAGCTGGACCTGCTGACGGAGCGCGTGGCGCCGCGGCGGGCCAAACCCTGAGTTCCCCCGTTCGCTCCCCATGAAGATCACCACCGGCCGTTTCGGCTTCTTCGTCCTGGGCTGCGCCGATGCGGCGCACGATGGGGCGGATCATTTTTCCAAAGAACTTAAGCGGATGAACGACTGCCTGGAGCAGCCCCGGCGGACGTGAGTGCCCCGACGATTCATCCGACCGCGATCGTCGAGCCGGGCGCCCAGCTCGGGGCCGACTGCGAGGTTCACGCTTACGCGATTGTCACGAAGCACTGCGTGCTGGGCGACCGCGTGGTGGTGCACCCGTTCGCGGTCGTGGGCGGCGACCCCCAGTATCTGAAGTTCGACCGCGCGACGCCGTCGGGCGTGCGGGTGGGGGCGGGCTCGGTGATCCGCGAGCACGTCACGATCAACCGCTCGATCCATGCGGGCAAAACCACGGTCGTGGGCGAGAACTGTTTCCTGATGGCGGCGAGCCATGTGGGCCACGACTGCGAGGTCGGAAACAATGTCGTTTTCGCCAACGCGGCGTTGCTTGCGGGCCACGTGAGCGTGGGCGACCATACGTTTTTGGGCGGGGGAGCGGCGGTGCATCAATTTTGCCGGATTGGCGACGGCGTGATGGTGGCGGGGCATGCGGCGATCACGCGCGATGTGCCGCATTTTACGATGGTCGCGGAACGGGACGACGTGATCGGTTTCAACGTCGTCGGGCTCAAGCGCCGGGGCGTGCCACGCGCCGCGATCGCGGAGCTGAAGGCGGCGTTCGCCGCGGTTTATTTTACGGCGGGTAACATCCGCGAGGTGGCGGCGGGGCTGCTCGCGGGCGGGCCCTTTCCCAGCGCGGAGGCACGGCGTTTCTTGGCGTTTTTCGCCGACGGGAAACGCAGCTTCGCGCGGGCGAGGCGGGCGGCGGGAGCGGAGGAGGGCGATGGCCGCTAAACTCGTGTTGACCTGCGGCGATCCCGCGGGCGTCGGACCGGAGATCATCGCCGCGTGGCTGGCGGCCCACCCGGACGAGGCGAAGGACGTTGCGGTGCTGGGGCCGGCGGGCTGGCTGGCGTCGCTCGGGACGGCGGCGGTGAAAATCCCTGTCGGGCTGGAGGCGTTTTCCGCCACGCTGGGCGTGCCGTCGGGCGAGGGTGCGCGGGTGGCCTGGGCGGCGATGGAGCGGGCGGCGGCCGGATGTGCCGCGGGCGAGTTTTGCGGGGTGGTCACCGGACCGGTGAGCAAGGCGGAGCTGGCGGCGATCGGGTATACGTTTCCCGGGCAGACCGAATTTTTTGCGGCGCGGTGGGGCGGGGAGCCGGTGATGGCGTTTTGCGGCGGCCGGCTGCGGGTCGTGCTGGCGACGTGGCACGTGCCGCTCTGCGCAGTGGCCCAGCGGCTCGGGCCGCAACTGCTGCGGCGCACGGTGGCGGCGGCGGACACGCTGGCGCGGGCCGAGGGCATCCCGCGGCCGCGCATCGGCGTGTGCGGCCTCAACCCCCACGCCGGCGAAGGGGGGCTGCTCGGCGAGGAGGAGCGGGATTTTCTCAATCCGGCGCTCGGGCGGCTGCGGGCGGACTTTCCGGGGCTGTCGCTCTGCGAGCCGGGGGACACCTTGTTCGCGCGGGCGTTGCGTGGGGAATTCGATGTCGTGATCGCGCTGTATCACGACCAGGGACTCGCTCCGCTGAAGGTGATCGATTTCGACGAGGCGGTCAACGTGACGCTCGGGCTGCCGCACGTGCGGACGAGTCCGGACCATGGCACGGCGTTCGCGATCGCGGGCAAGGGCGTGGCGCGTGCGACGAGTTTTGCGAATGCGGTAGTGGTGGCGCGGCGGCTGATCGCGGCCCGGCGGGTTGCAGCACCGTAGCTGCGACCGCCGCGGTCCTTGGCGCGGGCACGGGTCGGACGGGAGCGGCAGCACAGGAGGGCGGGGCACCGCGCGGGGGGGCGCGGTGGGGTGGCGGGACGATTTCGCCGAGGCGTGGTGAGATCGGGCGAAGCGGCGTGCGCGAAAAAGTTGCGGTTCGCGCGGCGACGCCTTTGGTTGGGCCTGCATGTCCACCGATCTTCTCCCGCCCCCACCGCCCACCGCCCTCCCGGAAGGTGTGCGCGAAGGTAATGAGAACCTGGTGCTGCTCACGGCGCCGGCCGGCGAGAAAGTGAACGCCCTGATCGCCCGCGAGCGGGCCGGAGAGTATCTGCGGCTCGCGATTACGGGGGGCGGCTGCAACGGGCTTAGTTATAAGATGAAGTTTGTGCCGGAACCGAAGCGAGGGGACATCCTTGTGCGCACCGCGGGCGTCCGGGTGATCGTAGACAGCAAAAGTGCGCTCTATCTGAAAGGGACGCACCTCGATTATTCGAACGCGATGGTGGCGGGGGGCTTCAAGTTTTCGAACCCCAACGCGAAGGCGAGCTGTTCGTGCGGCGAGAGCTTCAGCGTCTGACGTCCGGGGGGCCGCGGACGCGGCCGGCGAATTAGGTGTTGTCATCCCCGCGGGTCTGGGCGAAACCCCTCCCCGACCTAATCACTCGTTAAATCCTTATTGATGGCTACTTCGTTCCCCTCTGCCGGCGGCGGCAACCGTTCCGGTTCTTATCAACGTCGCAATGTCGACCCGTTTGCGGCCATCCGCCGCAACCATCGGATCAAGGTACCGCAGGTCCGCTTGATTTCCCCCGAAGGCCGTCAGTTGGGCATCATCGACACGCAGAAGGCGATCAGTCTCGCGCTCGAGGTCGGTCTCGACCTCGTCGAGGTCGCGCCCAACGCCACGCCACCGGTGTGCCGCATCATGGATTTCGGCAAATACGTCTACGAGGAACAGAAGAAGACCTCGCACGTGAAATCCACCGCGAGCAAGATCAAGGAAATCGAGTTCACCGCGCGCATCGCGGACGGCGATTTCTTCACGAAGGTCCGCCACGCCGAGGAATTCCTCGCGCACGGCAACAAGGTCAAACTCCGCCTCAAGTTTCGTGGCCGCGAAATGGCGCACACCGAAATCGGTTTCGCCTTGATGACGCGCGCCGTGGCCGAGTTGGTCGGCATGGCCCACCCCGACGCTCCGCCGAAACTGATCGGCCGCAACATCCACGTCATGCTCACGCCGCTGGCGCCCAACAAGCGCAAGCCGAAGTGGCACGTCGAAGGCAGTGCCAGCCAAGCCGTGGACGACGGTCCGCAGCGGGAAGAGGATGACGACGAGGGGGACGAGACTCCCGTCGTCGCCACGCCCAAGGCCAGCTAAGACCCCGCCGCCATGTTTCCGGCGGCCCGGCGTTATGCCGCCCAGTGCGGTTTGATTACCTGTATCGCTACCGCGGATTCACTCCCGGTGCGCGGCGCGACTGGCGAGGTTTCGTTCGGGCCGTTTGCCGTCAACGCGGTGTCGCCGGTGCGGGCCGCGCCTTCCCGGCCGGGCGCCGGGGTCGAACCGGCGTCGGCGCCGGCTCCGGCGGCCGGGTTGAAAGCGCCGCCACCGCTCGCGATCACGCGGTTTAAGCAGCTCGACTACGTGGCCGCGACCGATTTCGCCGCCCGGCTCGGCCTCAAGGGCAAGTGGGAGGAAGCGAAGCGCGAACTCACGTTGACCACCGGCACCCGTCGGCTCGTGCTGACGGCGGAGAAACGTGAGGTCAGCTTCGATGGGCTCCGGATTTTTCTGGGGGACGCCGTGCGGTTCCGCGCCGGTAAACTGTACGTCAGCAAGACCGACTATGAGCGCTGTCTCCTCGCGTTGCTGCGCCCGGACGATGTGGGCGCCCCGGTGCCGCGCCTGCGCACGATCGTGCTCGATCCCGGGCACGGGGGCGCGGATCCGGGCATGGAAAACCGGCCGCTCCGCGTGCAGGAAAAAGTGCTCACGCTCGATGTCGCGCTGC
This sequence comes from Opitutia bacterium, assembly GCA_947461205.1. Taxonomy (GTDB): domain Bacteria; phylum Verrucomicrobiota; class Verrucomicrobiia; order Opitutales; family Opitutaceae; genus GAS368. The sequence continues at coordinate 8,404 of CANHJG010000026.1, read as the reverse complement.
GCCTCGAGAAACTGCTCCGGGCCGAGGGCTACAGCGTCGTGCTCACGCGGCGCGACGACCGGCAGCTCGCGCCGACCAAGGAGGCGGATCTCCATCGCCGCGCGATCATCGCGAACGCCGCCGGGGCCGATCTGTTTCTCAGCATTCATTTTAATTCGCTGTTTCCCGATACGCGGGTGAGCGGTACGGAGGTCTATGTGTTCACGCGGCCGGGCCAGCGTTCGGACCAGTCGTGGGGTTTTGGCCAGGCCGACGACACCGAGCACGACGTGGCGCCGGTGAACCGGCATGATGCGTGGACCTCGCTCCTCGCGCACGCAGTGCACCGCGAAACCATCGGCGGACTCAAGACGTCCGACCGCGGGCACAAGACGAAACACCTCGCTGTGCTTCGCGGCCTCAACTGTCCGGGCGTGATGATCGAGTCCGTGTTCCTCTCGAACGACGCCGAAGCGCGCCGGGCCGCGACGCCGGCCTACCGCCAGCAAATCGCCGAGTCCCTGGCCGCGGGGATCCGTTCCTATGCCGCCTCGCTCGACGCGCTGCGGCCCAAATCTCCGCCAACCTCCGCAACCGTTCCGCGACCCGCGCCGTCAAGCCTGCCATGAAACCCCGTTCCCTGCTCGCCCTCGGATTTACCCTGCTCGTGTCAACGGCGCTCAGGGCGTGGGACTACCACGGGCACCGGACGGTCAACCAGCTCGCGTTGGCGGCTTTGCCGGCGGATTTCCCCGCCTTCGTGCGCGAGCCCGGTGCGATCGAGCGCGTGTCGTTTCTCGGCGGCGAGCCCGACCGTTGGCGCAACGCGCCCGATCTCACGCTCAAACATTCCGGCGGCAGCTGGACCGACCATTTTTGCGATCTCGAGCAACTCACGGACGCCGGGCTCGATCTGGCAACGCTCACGTCGTTTCGCTTCGACTTTGTCGTGCAGTTCGCCGCCGGCCGCGCGGCGCACGCGGACAAGTTTCCCGCCGTGGACGTCGCGAAAAACGCCGACCACACGCGCGAGTGGCCGGGCTTCGCGCCGTGGGCGATCACGGAATATTTCGGCCGCCTGCGCTCCGGTTTCGGTTATCTAAAGGTGCTGGAAGAATTCGGCACGCCCGAGGAGATCGCGAATGCGCAGGCCAACCTGCTTTATGTGATGGGCGTCATGGGGCACTACGTGGGCGACTGTGCGCAGCCGCTGCACACGACGAATCATCACAACGGTTGGGTCGGCGCCAATCCCCACGGTTACAGCAAGTGGCCCGGGATCCATTCGTGGGTCGACGGCGGATTTGTGGCGAAAGCCGGCATCACGTTCGGCGGCCTCGCGGCGCGCGTGACGCCCGCATCGGCGATCTCGGTCGCGCCCCGGGAGGACGGCCGCGACCCGATGTTCGTCGCCGTCTTGGATTATCTGATTGTGCAGCACCAATTGGTCGAGCCGCTCTACCAACTCGAGAAAGCGGGCAAGCTCAGCCATGGTCGCGACGAGGCGATCGTGCCCGAGGGACGCGCCTTCATCGAAGGCCAGTTGCTCAAGGGCGGGCAGATGTTGGGCGCGATGTGGCTCGCGGCCTGGAAAAATGCCGTGCCCGACACCTATCTGCGGGCGCAGCTGGTCAAGCGGCAGGGCGCGGCCCAGAAAGCAAAGTAGGAGGCGGTCGGCCGATGCCGCGGGCGGGGCGCAACTTTTCCGCCGATGAAGCAATCGGTTGCCCGGGGGCGGCGCGAGGAGCGCGGGAAGCTCTGCCGTTCGGAGCGCGCCACGGCCGCGCGTGGCCGCCGGCCCGGTTTTCCGCTTTCCGAATCGCGTCGTGAGCGCCGCTAGCAGGTGACGATGCCGTAGAATCTTGGTCACGAGTCCGCCGCAGATGCCGGGGGGCATAAAAAACGGGGAGGGCCGGAGGGAAATAACGTTGGCCAAACGCGGCAGACGCGCAGCGCCGGTGGCCGCTGTACCCTTTCAGGCCGCGGGCTTTTTCGGCACGCCGGGGCGTTGGGCGGTGTAGATGCCGGAGTGTCCACTAAATAGATACGCAATAAAGCACGCCAAGGCAAAGTAGACCGCGTGGGTCGCGCCAAACAGTTCCAAGCCCATGACGGTGCAGGCGAGCGGCGTGTTGGTCGCGCCCGCAAAAATCGCGATGAAGCCGAGCGCGGCGAAGAGGTCGACCGGGGCGCCCAAGACCAAGGCGACCGTGTGGCCGAGGGTGGCGCCGATGAAGAAAAGCGGCGTGACTTCGCCGCCCTTGAACCCGCTGCCGAGCGTGAGGGCGGTGAAGAGCAGTTTCCACCACCAGCTCCACGGCGTCGCCCCGCCGGCGGTGAACGCCGAAAGAAGGGTGACAGCGTTCGAGTCGGGCGAGGTGACGCCGAGGCCGAGGTAGTCGCGCGTGCCGACAAGCCAGACCAACCCGATAATCAGCACGCCGCCGACGGCGGGGCGCAGGGGGGCGTAGGGCAGGAGGCGGGCGAAGGTTTTTTTGATCAGGCGGGTGAACTCGGCGAACCCCTGGCTCACGAGCCCGAAAAGCATCGCAGCGAGGACGACCTTGCCGAGGAGGGCGCCGTTGAGGAGGGCGTGGTCCGGTTCAGCCGCGACGAAGGCGATGGGGTAAGGCGTGTGGTGGATGCCCCAGAGCGAGCACGTGAAATCGCCGACGAGGCTGGCGACGAGCACGGGAATCAGGGCGTCGTAGCGGACGTGACCGACGACGAGCACCTCCAGGGCGAAGATCGCCCCGGCGAGCGGGGTACCGAAGACGGAGCCGAAACCGGCAGCGACGCCGGCGAGGAGGAGCACGCGGCGATTTTCGGCGGACACTTGGGCGAGCCGGCCAAACAGACCCGCAAGGCTTCCGCCCATTTGCACGGCCGTGCCCTCGCGGCCGGCCGAGCCGCCGCAGAGGTGGGTGAGCAGCGTGCCGACCAGCACGAGCGGCGCCATGCGCCCCGGCACGCCGCCGCCGGGCGTGTGGATTTCCTCCATAATAAGGTTGTGGCCGGCGTCCGATTTTTTTCCCCAGTGATGATAGACCCAGCCCACCGCGAGGCCGCTGAGGGGCAGGAGAAATAACAGCCACGGGTTTTCCCCGCGCACGCGGGTGACGTGATCGAGCGCCCACAAAAAGAACGCGCTGGCCGAGCCGGACAGGATCGCCACCGGGAGGACGAGCAGCGTCCATTGCAGCAGGTGACGCAGGTTTTCGAGATGCTCGCGGACGTTGAAGAACTGCTTCATTGGCAGGAACGCGGAATAACGGGAATCGACGGCGTAGAAGAGGAAGGCATGAAAACGAGATTTGAAGCAGCGCCGATCACGCGGCGCCCGCGCGCTTTTGGCAAGGCGCACGAATGCGCGCTCGAAAAGGGCCGGTAAGTGCGCACTGTCGCGAACCGTTGAGCGTCTGTTTCAAAACGTTTTTCGCCGCCTTGGCCGTCGCCTTTTTGTCCGCGGCCGCGTGCGGTGCCGACGAAAACCTTGCGGCCCGCGTGGTCCTGCTCGCGAACAGCGACGATCCCGACTCGCTGCGCATTGCGCGGCACTACGCCGAGGTACGGGGCGTGCCGCGTGAAAACATCATCGCGCTCAAGCTCCCGCTGACCGAATCGATCACCTGGCGCGAATTCGTGGTCACCCTGTGGCAGCCGTTGCTCGACGCATTGCTGCGCGCCAAATGGATCGACGCCATCCCGATGGCGCTCACGGACGCCGTCGGCCGCCGGAAGCTGGCGGTTTACAGCCACCGCATCTCGGCCCTGGTCACCTGCCGGGGGGTGCCGCTGAAAATCGAGCACGATGCGGCGCTCGACACGCCGTCGCCGTTTACGCAGAAGCCGGAGTTTCAGACGAACGCTGGCGCCGTGGATTCGGAACTCAGCCTGCTAGCGCAGCCGAATTATCCGATTAACGCGTTTGTCCCCAATCTTCTGTTCCAAAACGAAACGCCCGGCACGCTCGACCGCCTGCGAGTCGTGAAAGTCTCGCGGCTCGACGGTCCCTCGGTAGAGGACGCGCTCGGGTTGGTCGATCGGGCAGTCGCCGCCGAACGCGCGGGCCTGCTGGGGCGGGCGTATGTGGACCTCGGGGGCATCCACGCCGTCGGCGACGAGTGGTTGGAGGCGGTGGCCCAGCAACTCGACCGCCTCGGTTTCGTGCCGGCAGTGGACCGGGCGCCGGCGACGATGCCGGCGTCGGCGCGGATCGATGCGCCGGTGCTCTATTTCGGCTGGTATGCGGGAAGCCTCAACGGTCCGTTTGCGCTGCCGGGATTCCGGTTTCCCCCGGGGGCGATTGCCCTGCACATCCACAGCTACTCCGCGGGCACGCTGCGCTCAACGACGGCGGGCTGGACGGGACCGCTCGTGGCGCGCGGGGTGACGGCGACGGTGGGCAACGTCTTCGAACCCTATCTCGAACTCACCCACCGCCCTCAGCTTTTTTTGCGTGCGCTGACCAAGGGCGCAACCTTGGCCGACGCGGCCTATTTTTCGCTACCGGAACTCAGTTGGCAGGCGATTCTCATCGGCGATCCCCTCTATCGTCCGTTTGCCGTGACGTTGGACCAGCAACTTGGGGACCTCACGAAGCTACCCGCCCGCTATGCCGGTTATGCGGTGATCCGGCGGATCCACGAACTGGATGCAGCGGACCGGCGGGACGAGGCGATTGGGCTGGCGCGTTCGGCGCAGCGGGAGGTGCCGAGTCTGGCGCTGGGCCTCGCGCTCTCCGACGTGTTGCGCGAGGCGGATGACCGCGACGGTGCGGCTAGCGCGCTGGGGTTCGTCGCGTTGCTTAAAACGATGCCAGCGGACGAGTGGGCGCTCGCACGGGAGGCCGCACGCCAACTTGAGATCCTCGGCCGGCCGGCCCGGGCCGTGGAACTGTGGCGGATGTTGTTTGCGATCGGGGCGCTGCCGCCGGAGCTGCGCATCGCGTGGCTCGGAGAGGCGATCAACGCTGCGACGGCCGCCAGCGATCCCGCGCAGGCCGCCGAGTGGGGCCGGGCTCTCGCCGAACTCGCCCCGCCGGTGCCGGCCGGAAAAAACTAGGGCGGACCAAAGTCCGCCCGGCTTGATCAGACGGTGTCGACAATCCGATCCGCGAGGCCGTAGGCGATGGCTTCGTGGGCGTTAAGATAAAAATCCCGGTCGGTGTCCTGATTGATGCGATCCAGCGGCTGCCCGGAGGCGGTGGCGAGGATCTGGTTCAACTCGGCGCGAAGTTTCTCCATTTCCTTCGCCTGAATGTTGATGTCCGTCGCAGGTCCGATGAAGCGGCCGGAGATCAGCGGCTGGTGGATGAGGACGCGCGAGTGCGGGTAGAGAAGCCGACGGCCTTTTTTCGCCCCGGAGAGGAGAATCGAACCCATCGAGGCGGCCATGCCGGTGACGATCACCGTGATGGGCGAGGTCACGAGCTGCATGGTGTCGTAAACGGCCATGCCGGCAGTGACGGAGCCGCCGGGGGAATTGATGTAGAAAAAGATGTCTTTGCCCGGAGCGACGGCCTCCAGATAGAGAAGTTTTTCGGTCAGGTCTTTGGCGCTTTCGTCGGTCACGGCGCCCCAGAGGAAGATTTTCCGCTGCTCGAGGAATTTCTTCTGGATGAGCAGGGCAACCGGCGCGGCGTTCTTCTTGGCCTGCTTGTTCTCCTGCTCGTCCTCGTCCTCGTCCTCGTCGTCGTCGGCGCGGACGGGAGTCGGGTTGGCGTAGGCGGGCGTCAGGTGGTCGTAATGCATGATTGGAAAAACGCTGCGGGGGGAGGGTGATTTTGCGAGTCGATTGTTGATTTTGTGAGGGGCGCAGGGTGGGGCGCTCAGTAGCTCACTTTGTCGGACTTCCCGGCCCATTCCTGAAACGAAACGATCGACTCGTCGCGCAGCAGCGGCCGCATGGCGATCGTGCGTTGGTCCGGGGCGAGTGGGATCTGCTGATAAATAAAATCGTCGTCAAAGCCGATCGCGGCGGCGTCGCCGCGGGTGTTGCCGTAGAACACAGTCGGGATGCGGGCCCAGTAAATGGCCGAAAGGCACATCGGGCAGGGCTCGCAGCTCGTGTACAGCTCGCAGTCGGTCAGCTGGAACGTCTTCAGCGCGGTGCAGGCCTCGCGAATGGCGGTGACCTCGGCGTGGGCTGTGGGATCGTTGGTGGAGGTGACGCGGTTGTTGCCGCGGGCGACGATCTCGCCGTGGCGCACGATGACGCAGCCGAACGGGCCGCCGCGGCCGCCACGCATGCCGGCGTCGGCGAGTTTGATGGCCTCGCGCATAAAGTTTTTTTGATTCATTGTTTGGTAAACTGGGTAGTTTGGATCAACGCGGATCGGGTGACAACGCGATAACCGAGCCCCCGGATCACGGCCCGACAAAGGGTCATAGGCGCACGGGTAAAGGCGTGGCAGGGACAAAGGTCGGCGTTCACGGGGCGGCCTGACGTCGCCGCCGCGCAGAGGCGGGAAACGGCGTGGAATGGGGGGCGACTTCTTACGCGGGAGATTCGGCGGACGACCGAGCGCGGACATTCGCCCGTTCCGCCATCCGCTGCTTCTGCCTGCCGCAGGCACACCCGCGGTGCATTCGGCGCAACACAGTGACGTCGCGTTTGGGGATCGGCCAGACTTTTAAACCGTAGCCGACCGACAAAAATTGGGTAAGCGAAAGAGTCGAAACGCGAAGCGTAACCTGCTTCGGTGATGGTATTCAAATTTCTGCCAGGGGCGCTGTCCATCCCCTCCCGGAAAATTTGGCTGCGCGATTCCGTTATCGCGGGCCTCAGACCGCCGACTGTTGAGCCGGTTCGCTGTATCCTCACTTCACCTTTCCATCCTGCTTAACCCACCGCTCCTCTCGGAGAGTTGCGGACGATCCGGGCCAATTTATTTCGAATGAAAAACCGATCTCACTCCTGCCGACATGTGGGCCCCGGTGCGCGATGATGACCGCACCCTTAAAGGATGCGGTTAGGGGCATCGGTTGCACCTGCGTTGTTGTCCGGCGATGAATGCTCCCCGCGTCCTGATTCTCTCCGACAGCCCCCTCGTCGCCGAAGTCCTGTGGTCCCGGGCGAGCGCGCGGTTTCCCGGTGCCCATTGTCAACACGTCGCGGCGACCAAGGTGGCGGCGGAGTTCTTGGCCACGCAGGCGGTGGATATTTTTGTGCTCCAGCTGGAGTTGTTCGAGGGCGATGGCCTTGATTTTCTGCGGCAGAGCCGCTCGTGCCGGATGCGCACGCTGGTCATTTCCGGGTGTGCGGCACCGCGCGTGGCGCTGAGTTTGCGGGCACTCAGCGTTGAGGCCGTCCATGATTTCCGTCGCGAGTCGTTCGCCAAACTGGACGATGCGTTTGACGCGCTGGACTGCGGACGCCGCCATTGGAGCGCATCCTTCAACGAATGCTTGTTCGGCGGTGAGGCGCGCAAAATCCGACACCAGCTCGCACCGCGCGAGCAAATGACCTTTGCGCTGCTCGCCACCGGGTTGGGCGAAAAGTCCTTGGCCGACCACCTCGGCGTCACGCGGTCGTCCGCGCGTTCGTTGAGCCGGGATTTGCACGCGCGCCTAGAGGCGCATGATCGGCGCGACATCGAGCGGCTCGGCGCGCGGCTCGGCTACACGCGGTTCGGTAAAGACGGACTCCAACCGTTTGGCCTGAGTGTGTTAATCGACGAATATCGTGCGCAGAGCCGCCGCCCCGCCCCTCTGCCCGCGATGATTCTCTCGCTGTGTGGCATGAAGACCGAGGAGTAAACGAGGTTAATACCCTCTATTAAACCGGTAAAATAACCCGACTGATCACCCTCCTTTGAGGGTGAATTGGCCCTCTGCTTTCGCGCGCCGACTCCGCCATCACAGAGGGCGACATGAGGCTCCGATGGTCAAACTCCCCGCGCTCGCCGCAGTTTTTCCTCGGCGCTCGCCTTGTCGCCGAAGCCCGGGCATCCGACACGCCGCTCCGGCCGCGTTTGTCCGAGTCCGGTCTCTCGATGCCGGGCGTCCGGCGGTTCGGGATGCCGACCTGACCGAGTTCCTCGCCGGTCTCGCCCTTGCATGGAAGGCCGGCGAAGTCCGCCCGACTCATACGGCGAAGCCGCGACCGGCAAGAACGTGGCGTTCCCGTAAAGATCCGTTCGAGGAAGTCTGGTTGGAGATAACGAACTGGCTCGAAGCCGAACCTGATCAGGTCGGCGTGGAGCTGTTTGCGCGGCTGCAGAGCACTTATCCCGCGCGCTTCCCCGATGGCCAGTTACGAACCCTCCAACGCCGGTTGGCTGACTGGCGGCTCGCGGCCGCGAGCCGCGTCGTCTTCCGCGATCTCCACCCTCAACCGCCAATCCAAAATCTAGCCCGATCACAGCTAACCCACGAAGTGGAGGGAGGGGGCCAACCGGCACCTCTCAAAGCAGAGGTGCCTG
>CANHJG010000025.1 GCA_947461205.1 Opitutia bacterium | reverse complement strand
TCGCGCTTCATCTGGAAAACGCAGTCCGTGAGCGACCCCGTCAGCAACGGCACGCGCACCGCATGGCCGTTCAACTTCCCGAGCAGCTCCGGATAGATCATTCCGATCGCGGTCGCGCTCCCCGTCGTCGTCGGGATCAGTGACATCCCCGCGGCCCGCGCCCGCCGCAGATCTTTATGCGGCGCGTCGACGAGCGTCTGCGTGTTCGTTACGTCGTGCAGCGTCGTGATCGCCCCGTGTTCGATGCCGATGCCCTCGTGCATCACCTTAACGACCGGTGCGAGGCAGTTGGTCGTACACGACGCGTTGGTCAGCAACCGGTGTTTCGCCGGCTCGTAGAGTCCGTCGTTCACGCCCATCACAATATTGAGCGCATCGCCTTTCACCGGCGCGGCGACGATCACCTTTTTCACCCCGCGCTCGAAATAGACCGCCAATTCCGCCGGCGTGCGAAATTTCCCGCTGCACTCCAGCACGAGCTCCACGCCGTGCGCCGCCCAATCCACTTCGCCCGGCTTCGCGTGCCCGGTAAACGCGAGGCTCTCCGTGCCCACGCGGATCACGTCGTTTCCGCCCACCTGCTCCGCCACGGCCTCGTGCGCCCACCGGCCCTGCACCGAGTCAAACGTGAGCAAGTGCGCCGCGCAGGCCGCACCGCCCTTGGGGTCGTTGATCAGCGCCACCTCGAACTCCGGCCAGCCCCACGCCGCGCGCAGCGTCAGCCGCCCGATCCGCCCAAATCCGTTGATGCCAATTTTGGTTTTCTTCATGGAAATGATTCCGCGTGTCGGCCGCGCCCGTCGCTCACCCGCCGCGGCACTGCCCCGGGGCCTTCTGCGGTTCACCCGCCCGCACCCACGCGCACGACGGCTCGATTTGCTTCAGCCGCGCGAGGTCGCGCTTGAACACCGGATTGCCCCGCGCGCAGTCCTGCAAACACGCCAGATTCGCCTGCAGCTCCCGCGACGGCTTCGCCGGCAATGCATAGATCACCCAGTTCCCCTGCCGCTCGCTTTCCACCAGCCCGCGCGCCCGCAGATAGGCCAGGTGCTTGGAAATTTTCACCTGGGGCTCGCCGAGCACCGCCTGAAAATGGCACACACACACCGGCCCCTGCGCCAGCACGTGGAGGAGCCGCAACCGCGTCGGGTCGCACAGACACTCGTAAATTTTCACCAGCTCCATGCCGGCAACCGTATTCTCCGCAAGGAATACGCTTCAAGCCCCGATTCCGCCTGCCGCCGAAACGTCACGCTGCCCGGGCCGGCCGTTCTCGGGCGCGGCCCGCCCGCGTCATGCTCCTCACACCTCGTACTTCCGCAACGGCACCGGATCGACAACGCGCGCGTGGGGCAGCTTCGCGGCGATTTCCTGCATGAACCACGCGCGTGCGCCCGGATCGCCGTGCGTCAGCACGATGCTCCGTGCCTGCGTCTGCACCGCGAACTCCAGCAGCTCGTCGCGCTCGGCATGGCCGCTCAGTTCGAACCGCTCGACCCGCGCCTTGACCTCCGTCTTCACGTTGATCGCCGCAAACACGAATTTCTTGCCCGGCGCCGTGGCCTGGAGTTTGCCGCCCGGGGTATCCGGATCGCAGTAGCCGACAAACCCGATCGTGTTGCGGGCGTCGCCGAGCAGGCCCGACGCGAGCGTGTAGCTCGGCGTGCGCTCCACGAGCATGCCGGAGCTGATCAGGTAGAGCGCGTTCTGCTTCGGATCGACGCCCGGCGTCAGCTTGCGCGGGAGCGCCTTGAGGTGCAGGTCCTTCATGATCCGGCGGTCGAACTGCACATCCTTCGTCTTGCGCGACACCTCGTCGAAGAGGTCCGCGAGCCCCATCCCGAGTCCCGCCGCGTAAATCGGACAATCGATCAGCCGGCCGAAACGCCGCGCGTCGTGAAACACCGACAGGATTTCCTGCATGCGCCCGAGCGCGAAGACCGGCAGCAGAAACGAGCCGCCGCCCGCGATCGTCGCGTTGATCGACGCGATGAGCCGGGCGATTTCGTGCACGCGCTCCTTGCCGAAGGCGCGCTCCGTCGTGCCGCGCGTGGTCTCGATGATGAGCGTGTCGAAGTGCCCGGCCGGAAACTGCGCGCCCTTCAGCGTGCGCTGGTCCTCGAAGAGCACATCGCCCGTGATGAAAATCTGCCGCCCCTTGTGGTGGATCTCCACCGCGGTCGCCCCGGCCACATGACCGGCCCGGTGAAACATGATTTCGATTTCGTCCTTCTTGCCCCGAAACACTTTGGCCTTCTTGAACGGCAGCCCCACGAACCGGTTCACCAGCCGGTCGACCTCTTCATGCGTGAAGAGCGGATAGCCCGGGACGTTGTCCTCCTCTTTCTGCCGCTCCATCACGTTCGCCGAATTGTGCAGCATTTTCTCGATGAGCATGCGGCTCGACGTCGTGAGCAGGACGGGCGTCTTCGGATGTTGCCGCATGACGACGGGCAGCCCGCCGATGTGGTCGAGATGGCAGTGCGTGACGATGATCAGATCGAGTTCGACACCGCGCAGCTGCTTGAAGTCCGGCAACGCGCCGAGGCCAGGCGTCTTCGGGTTCAGCCCGGCATCGATCAAAATGTTGAGCTCGCCGATCTGCAGGTGCATCGAATTCGCGCCGATGCCGCCCTGGCTGTTGAGGTCCATGATTTTCATAGTGGTAAGGTTCGAAGGCAGAGGCGGGGGGCCCTCGCAAGCAAGCTTGGGTTTCGTGCCCGGGGCTACGGCCGATCCGAAAACGCCGGGACCAAACGCAACCCACCCCGGCCGCAAAAGCCGTTAGCCTCTCCGGCCAAGGACCCGGCTGGTCATCGACCGCCGCCGCGGAGCCGGTAACGCCTTCGTCACCACGACCGCCGCGATCCCCCGGCCACCCGCCGAGCCGAAATTCGACGTTCCGATACCCGCGCTTTGCCGCGGTGGCTCGCGCCCTGCCCACCAGCGCCGCCGTCAGGCCGGCTCCGATCACGCGGGCCCGGGCCGGCTCAGCGCCGGACGCCGCGGTGCAGCCGGCTCGTCGGCTTGGCCGCCGCCGCTACCGTCTCCGCCTGCGCCTTCTCGTCGAACAGCGCTGAATAGATATACGGAAAGCCTTCGATCTTCTTCCGCTCCACCGTCACGCCCATGTAGCGCTCGATGCTGCGCGCATCGCGCACGTCGTCCTCGGTCACGAGCGTAAACGCGTCGCCCGTGTTCTGCGCGCGGCCCGTGCGGCCGATGCGGTGGACGTAGTCCTCCGCGTTCTCCGGCACGTCGTAGTTGATCACGTGCGACACCCCGGCGATATCGAGACCGCGCGCCGCGATGTCCGTCGCCACGAGGACCTCGAACTTGCCGCTCTTGAAGCCGTCGAGCGCCTCGATGCGCTCGCGCTGGCTGCGGTCGGAGTGCATCACGCCGACCGTGTGCCCCTTGCTCTCCAGCCGGTGCGCAATGCGGTCCGCGCCCATGCGGGTACGCGAGAAAATCAACACGCTCTTGAAATCCGTCTGGTCGAGCAGGAGCTGCAGCAGGTCGAACTTCTGCGACGCCACCACCGGATAGAACGCATGCGACACCGTCTCCGCCGGCGAACGCTGCCGGCCGATCTCCACCTTCAGCGGATCCCGCAGCGCCCAGCCCGCGAGCTGCTCGAGCTCCGGCGGCAGCGTCGCCGTGAAAAACAGCGTCTGCCGGTCCTTCGGGCACTTCTGCACGATGCGTTTCACGTCGGGCAGGAAACCCATGTCCAACATCCGGTCCACCTCGTCGAGCACGAGGATGTCGACATCGGCCAGCGAGCAGTTGCCCTTTTCCAAATGGTCGAGCAGGCGGCCCGGCGTTGCCGCGAGGATGTCCATCCCGCGCCGCAAATCGTCCTCCTGCTTGCCGTAGCCGACCCCGCCGTAGACGATCGTCACGCGCAGATCGGTAAACTTAGCGAATTTCTGGAACGCCTCCTCGACCTGCAGCGCGAGCTCGCGCGTCGGCTCGAGGATCAGACAACGCAACTTCCCGTGCGTACCGAGCCGCTGGATGATCGGTAGCGCAAACGCCGCCGTCTTGCCCGTGCCCGTTTGGGCCGACCCGATGACGTCGCCGCCCTTGAGCACGACCGGGATCGCCTGCGCCTGGATCGGCGTCGGCGTCACGTAGCCCATTTCCTGCACGCCGAACGCCAGCGCGTCCGACAACCCCAGCGCCGTGAACGCCGTATCCATCTTCGGCACATCGACCGGAATCGTCGGCTTGATCTCCGTCTTGCGCGGATGGTCGAAGGTCTGGTCGATCATCGGCCGCTCGCGCTCGCCGTGCGACGCCCCCCGGCCGCCGGCCCCGCCGGAACGCGAGTGCAGCCCGCGACCGCCGCCCGCCCGCTCGTCGCGCCGCGGACCGTGGTCGTCGCGCCGCGGCCGCGCCTCATGGCCGCCGCCGCCGTAACCGGACCCCGCCGCCCGCGGCCCGCGCGGCGGCTCGTCCCGCGGATCGCGCGGCTGCCCGCGGTATTTGTCCTGCGGCCTCGCGGCCTGACCGGACCCGGCTCCCCGCTCGTGGCGCGGCTCGCCGCGCGGCGTCGGAGCGTGGGTCTTCGAGTGAGAAACAGGTTTGGCGGCCTCGGGATGAGCCGGCTTTTGGGCGCGCGAGGGCGAAATAGTTTCGCGCAACTTCGCAAAGATTTTCTTCAGCATGACAGGTATGGGAGCACAACACCCTCGCGGAAGCCCCGGTCTTTGCAACCCCGGATATCCCCCGGCCCCCCTACGCCGGTGCCGCCATCGCCCCCCGCTCGCCCCACCGACGTGGCCCGTCCCCGCCATCCCGCCCCACTTCCACACCCCGGCACTTGTGTCCCACTCCAAACGGAACACCCCCGGTTACATTAGATCATGGCCGGAAATGACCGCTTTGCCGTCAGCGCATACCTTCCAGCCTGCCTGGCCGACCGCCCGTTTGGGGCCGTGCCGTCAGGCGCAATCGCGGCCAGCATCGCGACGAATCTCGGGGTCATCCGCCGCCTCCGGCCGGGCCTCGTGCCGGCCCGGATCGGCACCGCGCAAAAGGGCGCCACCGGCGGCTTCGCCCTCCCCCCGGCCAGGATTTCTCTGCGCGCCGTCTCCCGCGCCGTCGCGCCGCACCCCACGCACGGGCGCGCGCACTTCGCCCCCACACCCCGTGCCGCGTCGGCGCCAAAATCCACGCCATCCTCGAAGGCACCTGCACCCGGGTGCAGGTCAGCAGGGAAGCCGAATTCGCCCGCGTCACCCTCGCCCGCATCCGCGATCCCCTCCGCCCGGTTCGCCCCGCGAAACAAATGTCCAGCGCGGCCGCGCCGCCCGTCCCGCCGCACCGTGACCGCCCGGTCGGGTTCACCCGCATGATTCCCTCGCGCCCAATCACCGCCGTCCACCTCCGCGTCACCGATCTCGCCCGCAGCGTGGAGTACGACACGCGCCCACTCGGCTTCGGGGTGCGCAACGCCACCGCCGGCCAGATCGATCTCGCCGCCGCGCCCGGCGCGCCCGTCTTCCTCACGCTGACCGGCGCTCCGTCGGCTCCGCCCGCCGCCCCCCACTCCGCCGCGCCACTGGCGGGATTACCCTCCGCCGGGGCCGCGCCGGCCGACGTCCGCTGGGGCCACCTGCACCTGCGCGTCACCGACCTCGCCCGCAGCGAAGCGTTTGACCGGACGGCGCTCGGCGTAAACGTCACCCAAGGCTCCTCTGCGGGCGCACGTTTTCTCGCCGCCGACGGCTACCCTCATCACCTGGAGCTCAATCCGTAGGGCCATCCGCGCGCGCCGCGTTTCGCCACCGCTCTGGGGCTGGTCGAGGCCACGTTCCGCCGGCGCGGCGTCCGCCCCGGGCAAAGCCTCCGCGATCCCGACGGGATCACCGTGCACGCGAAGCCTGCGGCCTGACCGTTCGCACCTGCGCCCCGGCCGGGCCGGCTCCGGCCGTCGCCCCCGGATCGCCTCGCCGCCCGCCGCGCGTGTCGCCGCGCTCAGAGATTCGCTTTGATCTTGTCGAGAATCGCGATGGACAGCGCCTCGTCGCCAAACACGCCGACCCGGATCTTCACCTTTGAATCTCGTTCGCCCAGCTGATCGACGCGAATCTCGATCTTTTTGTCGGCCGCGTTGCGTGCGATGATGATCGCCTGCAACGCATCGTTGCGCTCGCTCACCTTGGCGAATTTCAAATCCACGATCGCGCCATTGGCCGCGCGCACCGCTTGCGCGAAACCTGCCTTCACCGTCGCATCGAGATCCCCCCGCACATAGGCCACGGCGGCGCCCGCTCCGGCCCCGGCCACGACCGCCACACAGCCGGACGAGAGGGCTACCGCGCCGAACAGTGCGCCGGCCACCAGCCATCCGGCCCAGCGCGGGCGCCCTCGGGAATGCGACCGCGCGTCTGCGCGTGAGTTCAATGTCAGATCCGTTCTCTGGTTCATTTGGGTGTGCATAGAGCCCAAACAGACCGGTGGGCCCGCCCTAGGTTCACTGCAATCGCGTTCCCGCTCGGCTGGCCGCCACCCGCCGCCCAGCCTCCTCCACCCGCCCCCCACTGCCGCGCATCCACCGCGACCTCCGCCGGCCCGCCCGACTGGGCTTCGCCTCCGGTCGCGTCACGCGCCCCCCGGCCCGGCTCGTCTGCCCCACCCCTAGCGACGCCGGCGACCTCATGGCCTTGGCCCAAGGTCTGATCAGTTCCGGTGGCGTCACCGCTGTCGACCGACATGTGAAAATCCCCGCCCTCGGCGACACCGCCCTCGACGCCGCTCTGCGCGTCCTGCTCCGCGCCACCGGCGCCCGCCCCTTCATCCGCAAAAACCGCGCCTTGTCCTCGTTCTCCGATTACGTCCCCCCAGAACGCCCTCCGTCCCAACGTCGCCCTCCCCGCCGACCACCAGAAAAAGCCCTTCCTCGAGCGCACCGACCGCGGCTACGCCCCCGGCGACGCCGACCGCCACCGCGTCAACCTCAGGTTCCACCGGAACGGCGCGGCCGGCGCCTTCCGTATTTTTTAATCAGATACGAGAACCGTCAAGGACCCCATCGAAGTCGCCCAACACGTCAAAGGCGGCAACGTCACCCGCCGCGAGGTCGGCGACCACACGTGCGCCACGGCGCCGTGCAGGAACCGATGCGGCCGTACCGTCCGCCCCGGCGGCCCGTCGCCCGGCTGACCGATCAGCCGCGGCGCGACGCGCGCGTGCGCCGAAAGGAAACGCGCGAGCGGTCGCTCGCTCCCGCCGATGCCCAACCACCGCTCCCACCCCCACCCCGCCCCGGTTGGCCGCGATGAGCAGTCCCGTCACGACCACCGGCCGTTTCTGTTTCGCCGGATCCGCGAGAGGCAACCGGCCGCGATGTTACGCTCGACCCCCCGCGCGACCGCAAACCCCGTCGCCGCCGCGTTCCACCTTCACACTTTCTCCGCCTTCTTCGGCGCATGCCGCAGCACGCGGTCGATCCGCCAGACCCCGTCGCGCTCCTTCACCAGTCCGTAGTCGTAGTCCGCCCGCCCCTCCTTGGAAAACACCTGCACCAAAACCGTCGCCCGCGTGCCATCGTCGCGCACCACGCCGAATTCCCCCCGCGTGTTCGCCCAGATTTCCGGATAGTTCGTTTCCACGATCTGCAAAAACTGCCGCACGGGATTCTGCGCCCGCAGCGCCGCCGCCGCATAGGTGTAGGCCGTTTTCGTGTCGCCCGCGCGAAACGCCGCGAGTTGCCCCTCGATCACCGCGACGACGTCCTTCCGCACCTCGGCCGTGCTCGCCCGCACCCCGCCGTCTGCGGCCCCGGTCGGGATTGCGCCGAATCCGCCCACCCACCACAGCAGCCCGATCGACAACCATCGTTTCATGCGCCCTACGATGTCGCACCCCCGCTCCAGCGCAACCCGCGCGGTCGTCCACCGCGCATTTTCCCGCCCGCCCAGTCCTCCGCCATCACGTTGCGCAGGGTCGGGGCGAAATCCGCCAGCCGATCCGGCTTCGGCACGCTCGCGCGAAAACCGCAGTCCCGGAAGTTCGCCATCACCGGATCGCTCGAATACCCGCTCGACACGATCCCGCGCCCCGCCGGGTCCAGTTGCAACGTCTCCCACATCGCCGCCGCTCCGCCCATCGCGCCGGGCACGGCCGGATTCATGATCACGACGCCGGACGGCCGCCCGCTCATCCGCCCTAGCGCAAACGGCCGCACCGCCGCGCCAGCCGATAAGCCCCCCCAACTCGCCGCCGCGCCCCCACCCACCGTCCGACCATCAGATGCGCCCTCCGGCACGACTGCAACCGTCGGAATCGACGCCAGAGCCCGCGGTGCGGCAGGAGGCGGATTCATCGGGGAAAACGACGCGGAGAACGCCGCTCTCGCCCCGCGTTGTCGAGGAAGAACCCCCGCGGACACCGGACAGGTTCCCCCCCGCCTCCCCGGCTTGGCATTCGCCCGGTCTCCCCGCGCTCCCCGCCCAGACCGTCCTGCTCCACCGCGCCGGACCACCCGGCGCGGATCCTCCCGTTCATCCAGGCGCTCGCCTCCTCCGAAAAACCGCCGACTGGGCAATTCCCGCTGTTTTTTTGTTTTGCGCCGCACCCCAAAGTCGACGGGCTATCTTCGCCATGTCCAGCGTGCCGCCGCCCAATGAAGAGCTCTCCGAACTCGCCGCCGTCCTCGGAGAGGATAACGTCCGCACACTCGTGCGCACGTTCCTGCGCGACTTTCCCGTTTCGCTCGCCGAACTCGCCGGCCCCGGAGCCCGCAAGAACCGCCACCGCATCGCCCACAGCATGAAGAGCAATGCGCGCCTCATGGGCGCCCACGACCTCTCCCAGCGCATGGCCCTGCTGGAAACCCGCCTCGCCGTGCCCGACGGCGCCGATCTCACCCACGACGACCTCACCCTCATCACGAGCGACTATGAGTCTGTCGCCGGACGGTTGCGCGCGTTCGTCGGCGCCTGACCCGCCGGTCACCGGGCCGGCGCACCGTGCTCCCGCCCCTTAGCTGTCGGCGAGACCGACCTGGATACACCAACGCGTGAGGCTCGCGACCTCGCGCACGCCGACTTTTTCCATGATGTTCGCCCGGTGTTTTTCCACGGTGCGCACACTCAGATTGAGTTTGGCGGCAATCTCCTTCGACATCTGCCCCGCCGCGACGAGCCGGGCGATCTCCTGCTCGCGCTCCGTCAACGGCACGTTGAGCGGAGGTTTCACCCCCGGCTGCACACCGCCACTCTTCGCCCGCACCCGGCTCGCAAAAAACATCCCGCCCGCCCGCACCGTCTCGACCGCGCTCAGCACGTATTCGATCGGCTCGGTCTTGTCTACGTAGCCGTTCACCCCGATGGCCATCAGCTCGGCCGGCAGCCGCTCGCTCGGATGCGCCGTGATCACCAGAATCTTCATCTCCGGCACTGAGCGCCGCACTTCGCGGGCGATCTCGAGCCCGTTTATGTCCGGCAACATCAGGTCCACCACCAGCATGTCGGGCTTCTCCCGCAGGCAGTAGTCAAGTCCGGGTTTGCCGAGGCCGAATTCTCCCACGACCTGGATCCCCTTGACCTTGCCCAACGTGAGCAGAATCAGCTGGCGAAACATGGTCTCGTCCTCGATGAGAACGACTCTGATTTGGCTGCGCATGCGATTCGAGGGCGGTAAGAATAAGCAGTATTACATCGCCGGTCGCGCACTTCTACGAATGGCGCGGGCCAACCATGTTTGGTAAGATTTGACCAATGCAGCATCTTTATGACGGAACTTAAGTTCAAGCCCGCAGTTCCGGTTCGCTCCCGCGAGTTTCGCACCTTCCTCCAGCCGTCCAAAGCCAGATCATGACCGAAGACACCAAGAAACCCGCCCGCGCCCACGTCCTCGTCGTCGAAGATTCGTCCGTTTTTCGCGAGATGCAGGGTCTCCTCCTGCGCCAGGCCGGTTACGAGGTGTCCGGCCACGCCCACCCCCAGCCCGCGCTCGCCGCCGCCCGCGAACGCGCGTTTGAACTCGTCATCATCGATTACGAACTTCCCGAAATGAACGGCGAGCAGTTCATGCACGAACTGCGGAAGATCCGCCCCGACATCGCCATCATTTTCGTCTCCGGCTCGCTCACCCTCGAACTCGCGATCCAGCTCAGCCGACAGGGCGTCGCCGGCATCTTTAACAAACCCGCCAACCCGAAGACGCTCCTCGAAAAAATCAACGAAACCCTCCACCGCACCGGCTCGCGCGACGCGTCCCTCCCCGGCCCGGGCTCCAGCTCCCCGCTCCCCGCCGCCCGCCGCGGCAACTCCCGCTCCCCGTTCGCCGCCGTCCCGGGCCTCCCCGCCGAGCCTGCCGCCGGCGATGTCGCCTACACCCCCCGCCACTTTCCCGGCCTCTGCGAAGCCTTCCGCGAGTTCACCCACCGTCTCTGGAAAGTCCGCGATTTCCGCGCCGTCCTCCTCCTCCAGGGCGAAACCGGCGCGCCCTTCGAACTCATCGCCCGCGACCTCGCCGCCATCTCCATTTTTCGCGACGGCCCGTTCATGGTGTGCCCCGCCGCCCAACTCGAGACCCGCCATCTCATCGAAGTCCTCGCTCCGTCCCTCCTCTCCCAGGACGCCGGCACCCTCCTCGTCACCGGCGTGGATTGCCTGTCCCCGGAAAAACAGCAGATCCTGCAGACCCTGATGACCAGCCGCGACGTTTTCCTGCCGTTCGCCCGTCGCTTCCGCCTCGTCCTCGCCGCCGACCGTCACCTGTCCGATCTGGCCGACGCGGGCAGCTTCGACGACACGCTCTTCTACAAGATCAGTTCCCTCTCCGTCGAAGTCCCAACCCTCCGCGCTCTCCGCGGCGATATCCTGCTCCACGCCCGCCACCTGATCGACCACCACGCCGCGGCCCACCGGACCGCGCACTCTCCCTCCCTCGCCCCGGCGGCCGCCGCCTGGCTGGAGGAACAGGCTTGGCCCGGCAACTACGCCGAACTTTCCCGCACCCTCCAACTCGCCGTCGCCTCCTCGAAGCATCCCGAACTCAGCGTGCCCGCGCTCGAATTTGCCCTCGCGCAAATCCTCGCCGAAACCGGCCCGTCGACCGTCTCCTCCGCGCTCCCCGCGACTGCAGCCCCGCGTCCCGCCATCGCGGCGGAAGAAACCCGGCCGCCCTTGGCCCTGTGCCCGGACTCGGCCGCCGCGCCCGCCGCCGCCGCGCCGGTGCCGGCGCCCGCCCCGATTCCCGCGGCACCGCGCCCCAAATCGGCACCCGCCACGCCCGCTCCGGTCCCCGTGCTCGCGCCCGCGGCCGTCCTCTCCGTCGTAGCCAGGACCCACCCGGCCCCCGACCCGCTTCCCGCGCCGAAATCCGCGCCCGCCCGCCCCTCCGGTCTCATGGCCCGCAGCGTCTTTCGGCCCGCCTCCGGCGCCTACGATTTCAGCAAACGCCTCGCCGAGTCCCTCGCCGTCGCTGAGACTGCGGCCTCCTGAGTGCGGCCCGGCCCACGGTCCGCCGCCCGCGCCGCTCCCTTCAGTCGCGGGCCCACGCGCTCACCCTCGTTGCCTTCGCCTCCGGCTCACCCCACCGCCCCTCCGCGCGCGTCCCGCCGACGCCCGCGCCCGATCCAAGACCGTCCTCTCCTCACTCCCGATTCATGCCCTTTCGTCCGAATAGCGACGGCCACCGCCAGACCCGCGAAGATTTCATCCACCCGCACCTCGCCGAAGGCACGCTCCGCCTGCCCGACGGCCAGCGCGCCGCCGTGCTGCCCGCGATTTTCCTGCCCCAGCTGACCGCCGATCTCTTCGCCCCGCTCACCGACCACACGCGCCACGCCCTCTACAAATTCGGCTACGAATGGGCGCTCCAAGACATGGTCCGCATCCGCCGCCAGGTCGCCGACGCAGGCGACGGCGGCACCAACCTCGGCCGCTGGCCTCTGGACGCCAAGTTCGTCCTCGATCGCTGGTGGCAACCCCTCCACGCCACGGGCTGGGGCGCCCTGACGGTCGACCTCTCCTCACTCGCCCGCGGCTTCGCCTGCGTCGAACTCCACCACAGCGTCGTCGCGGCCCATTCACCTGGCGCCACCCAGCCGACCTGCCATCTCTACGCCGGCCTGTTCGCCGGCGCGCTCAGCTTCTTCGAACGCGTCGAACGCCACGCGATCGAATTCCAATGCGCCGCGCTCGGCGCACCCGCCTGCCGCTTCGCCGTCGGACCCGGACCCCAGATGGACGAGGTCGAATCCTGGCGCCAACAACGGGTCGCCCCCGACGAAATTCGCCGCCGCCTCGCCTAGGCCCACCCCCCATGTCCCCCTGGAACGAAACCCATTACGCCCGCGCGCAGGCCTTCATCGGTCTCCTCGCCGATGCCGTCGCCGCCGCCACCCCCTCGCCGCCACCGGTCGCCCCACCGCCGAGCTCCGCCGCGCCTGCGCCGTCACTGACCGCCCCTCCTGCCACGCCCGCCGCGCCACTCACCGGCGGCGCCACCGCCGCCAACGTCTTCAAGAAAATCCCCTGGAAAAAGTGACCGCCCGCCGCGATGCCTCCGCCTGATCCCTCCTCCCCAGCGGCCCCTCTCGACCGTCTGTTCGACCCGCGCGCCTTCCTCACCGACGCCGCCGCCGGCGTCGTCACCGACCCGGCCGGCACCCGGGTCATCTACGCCTCGCACGAATTCACGCGCGCCCTCCACCACATCCTCCACCAGGAAAAATCCGGGGTCTGGCGCGACGCCCTCTCCCGCACCGGCCGCGCCTGCGGCCGCGATCTCGCCCTCGGCCTCGACCGCGAATCCACCCGCCTCGGCCTGCCCGCCCTCGGCGAACTCCCCCTCGAAACCTGCCTCGGCTTCCTCGAACGCACCTTCGCCGCCCATGGCTGGGGCGTCCTCACGGTCGACCTCACCGACGCCCCCGACCACGGCCTCGTCACCGCCCATCTCACCCACAGCTACTTTGCCGAAGTCCTCGCCGACACCACCGACTTTGCCGATCCCTTCCCCGCCGGTCTCCTCCAGGGCTTTTTCGAGTTTATCAGCGGCGAAGAACTCGGCTGCGTCGAAATCGCCTGTGTCCGCCGCGGCGCGCCCCGCTGCACCTTCGTCATCACCGCGACCGAACGCCTGGCCACCGTCGCCCCCTTCCTCGGCCGCGAAACCGCCGAGGCCATTCTCGCCCGGCTCAAAGCCTGAGCCCGCCCGCCATGTCCCTCGCTCCGCCCAAAATCACCTGCCTCTTCTTCACCGATCCGTCGCTGCCCGCCTTTCTCCGCACGCCCGCGGGCCGGACCCTCGCCGGCGACCTCCTCGTGGAGTGCGCGCCGCACCCCGCGCTCGGCTACGGGCTCAATCTCGAAACCCCCGCCAACTACCCCGGCCTCGCCGGTCTGCTCGGCGAGGTCGACCTCGGCACGCTGGCCCACCCGACCGACGCCCTACCCGCGCCCATTCTTCTCGCGCCCGGTTACCCCGTATCCGCTCTGGCCCTTCGTGCCGCCCTCGCCCGCCTCCTCCGCCCCGACAACCGCCTCGCCACCATCACGCTCCTCGTGCCTGTCGGCGACGTCCGCCTCTTCGGCGCCGCCCTCGCCCTCGCGGACCGCTTCGCCCTCGCCTGGGACGCCGCAGCCTTTCCCCACGACGACCTCCTCGATTTTGCCCGCTGGCTCGCCGCCGAAAAACTCCTCACGGCCGGAAATTTCGCCGGCCTGTTCGCCTACGTGACCACGCCGCCCACCGGGGCCCACGACCGGCGCCTTGCCGGACTCATCGCCCCGCTCGGCGCCCGCCTGCTCACCATCGCGTCTTAACACCGGCCGAAAAATCCGCGCGGGCACCTACCGCGCCACCCGGGCCCGCGCGTGCAGCCATTGCCGCAGGGCGCGAAAATCCTCCGGCAGGAATACCCCGCGGTTTTCCGCCAGCGCCACTGCGCCGCCCACCCGCCACGCCCGCGCCAGCATTTCCCCGTGCCGCTCCGGCGCGAGCGCCACCCAGTGCGGGCAATCCACACAGTGCGTTCCGCTCACCCGCCCGCGCACCCGCGCCAGCTCCTGCCGCTTACATCCGCCGTCTTTCCCCACTTCGCGAAACGACTCCCGGCACACCGTGAACTCCGGATAAAGACACGCCTTCACCACCTGTTTCACCGCGGTCGCGAGCCACTCGTCGCACTCCGCGCCCAGCACCCGCGCCACCAGCGGCGCAACCTCCGCCTCGCTCATCCCCCCCGGCGTCCCGCACTCGCCCGCCGCCAGCGCCGGCGGCAGTCCCCGCTCCGCCACCACCGCCCACAGCCGCGCCCCCGCGGCGCGGCCCCACGCCTCCGTCGTCCCCGCGCGGCCGTTCTGCGCCAAAAACCGCCCGAGCACCGCCCCCACCAACCGCGAAAACTCCTCGGCTTCGTTCATCGCCCCGCACGACGCCGCACTCCGCCTCCGCTGTCAACGCCCCGCCCCGCCGCACCGCGTCTTCCGGCGCGCCCCGCGCCCGCCAGCCCGACAAACCTCTACCCTGGGCCTTAGTCCTTTGCGCCCGCCCAAATTGTCATGGTCACACTCAATTCATCACCCCAACTGTGCTGGTCGCAAATCCGACCCGCTACGCCTCCCCCGTTCCCAAGCTTTCCCCTACACTCGGCGCCCATTTCACCGTCCACCTCCCCGCTGCCCGCTCTCCCGCCGGCCTTCCGATCATGATCCAAACGCTCACCGCCCCCGCGCCGCTCTACGTCGAACTCGCGCGCTCGCTCGAGCACCTCATTGACCAGGGCACCCTGCGCCCCGGCCACCGGCTCCCCTCCATCCGCCGCATGGCCCTCCAGCGCGACGTCAGCATCTCCACCGTCCTCCAGGCCTACACGCTCCTCGAAAACCGCGGCCTCGTCGAAGCCCGCCCCCAGTCCGGTTACTACGTCCGCGCCCGCCTGCCCAGCGCCGCGCCGGAGCCGCGCATGGCCAAGCCCATGGCCAAGGCCAGCCACGTCAGCGTCAACGACCTCACCGCCGAGGTCCTCACCCTCGCCTCCGACCCCACCTACGTCCCCTTCGGCGCCGCCTGCCCCCACCCCTCCCTCTTCCCCACCAAGAAACTCGCCCGCACCCTCGCCGCCGTCGGCCGCAACGACCCCGCCCTCCTCGGCCGCTACGCGATAAACGGGGCCTACGACCCCCTCAACCGCGAGATCGCCCGCCGCTCCCTCCAAGCCGGCTGCCCCCTTGCCCACGACGAACTCGTCGTCACCATCGGCTGCACCGAAGCCCTCAACCTCTCCCTCCGCGCCGTCACCCAACCCGGCGACACCGTCGCCGTCGAAACCCCCGCCTACTTCGGTTTTCTCGAAACCCTCCAGGCCCTCAACCTCAAGGTCGTCGAAATCCCCACCGGCTCCCGCACCGGCATCTGCCTCGACGCCACCCGCGACGCCCTCGCCCACCACCCGGTAAAGGCCCTTCTGGTCATGCCCAGCTACTCCAATCCCCTCGGCTCCTGCATGCCCGACGAGCACAAGGAAAAACTCGCCCAAATCCTCGCCGAGTTCGACGTCCCCGCCATCGAGGACGACATCTACGGCGACCTCCATTTCGGCGAGCGCCGCCCCAAACCCCTCAAGGCCTGGGACACCGACGGCCGCGTCCTGCTCTGCAGCAGCTTCGGCAAAACCCTCGCCCCGTCCCTCCGTGTGGGCTGGTGCGCCCCGGGCCGCTACCTCGAACGCGTCCGCCGTCTCAAGTTTACGAATACACTAGGCACGCCCGTCGTCCTCCAAAAAACCGTCTCCGATTTCCTTCGCAACGGCGGCTACGACCACCACCTCCGCTCCATCCGCCGCGCGTATCACTACCAGCTCCACCTCTTCGCCCAGGCCATCCTCCGCCACTTCCCGGAAGGCACCCGCCTCAGCCGGCCCGAAGGCGGCTTCGTGCTCTGGATCGAACTACCCCCCGGCGTCGACACCCTGCGACTCTACCACGAGGCGCTGAAACACCGCATCACCACCGCCCCGGGCGCGCTCTTCTCGGTGAAGGACCGTTACAAAAACTGCCTACGCATGAACTGCGGACTCCCGTGGAACGACCCCGTCGCCGCCGCCCTGAAAACCCTGGGCGATCTCGCCCAAAAACAACTCTGACCCGGGATCGCGGCCGCACCCCGGCCGCACCGTTCCGAACGGAGCGGCGGTTTCCCAACCGCCGTTTTAAAACCATCCTCCACCATTCAGACTAAACCACGGTGCACGGAGGCCCAAAGAACACCGCGCGGCCCAGCATGGCGCAATCCACGCTTCCCGATCTCTCTGGTTCAAATTCCTCTCTCTAGAAATATGTCCCCCGCTCTCTCCACCCTCACCTCCGCACCCCCACCCACCGACCTCGCCGCGCTCTCCGCCCTCCTCCGCGACGCCGTCGAGAGCGGCGCCTCCGTGGGCTTCCTCCGCCCGCTCACCGACGCCGGGCTCTCCGCCTACTGGTCTGGCTTCGTCGCGCCCGTCGCCGCCGGCCCGCGCCTGCTCCTCGTCGCCCGTGACGACACCGCCCGCATCGTCGGCAGCGTCCAACTCGAGTTCGCGCAAAAACCCAACGCCCGCCACCGCTGCGAACTCCAAAAACTTCTCGTCCTCCGCTCCCACCGCGGCCGCCGCCTCGGCTTCACCCTCCTGCCGTCCGCCGAAACCGCCGCACGCACCCACGGGCGTACGCCTATCGTCCTCGACACCGGCGCCACCGACCCCGACGGCCCCCTCATCGACACCGTAATCTACGATCAAGAACTCTCTGCGTAACCCTCGCTCTCTCCCTCTCTCCGTCTCTCACTCTCTCCGTCTCTCACGCTCACCCTCTCTTCCGTGTCTCCCTCGTCTTCCGTCTCTCCCCCGTCTTCCGTGTCTCCCGTGTCTCCCGTGTCTTCCGTGTCTTCCCCGTCTTCCCCGTCTTCCGTGTCTCCTTCCCGCACCGCCCTCGTCCTCGCGTTCGCCGCGATCTATGTGATTTGGGGCAGCACTTATCTCGGCATCCGCGTCGCCGTCGAATCCATGCCGCCGTTCCTCATGGCCGCCGCCCGTTTCATCGTCGCGGGCGCGCTCCTCTTCACCTGGCTCAAACTCCGCGGCGCCGCGTGGCCCACCGCCGCCCAGTGGCGCGTCAACGCCGTCATCGGCACCTTTCTCCTCCTCGGCGGTAACGGCGCCGTTGTCTGGGCCGAGCAATATGTCCCCTCCGGCCTCACCGCGCTCCTCATCGGCGTCGGCCCGCTCTTTATCGTTCTCACCGAGTGGGCCTGGCCCGGCGGCACCCGCCCCGGGGCCAACACCCTAGCCGCCCTCCTCCTCGGTTTCGCCGGCGTCACGTGGCTCGCCGCCCCGTGGGAAAACACCGCCCACGGCGGACTCCACCTCGGCGGCGTCGCCGCGATTCTCCTCGGCTGCGTTTGTTGGGGTATCGGCTCGATCTACTCGCGCCACGCCAAACACGGCGCCGATCCCCTGCTTGCCGCCGCCCTCCAGATGCTCGGCGGCGGCGCCGCCCTCCTCCTCGTCTCCGTCCCCCACGGCGACTTCGCCGCACTCCATCTCTCCGCCATCCCGGCCCGCGCCTGGGGCGCCTTCGTCTATCTCATCGCGATCGGCTCGCTCGTCGGTTTCTCCACCTTTGTCTGGCTGATGAAGCACAGCACGCCCGCCCGCGTCTCCACCTACGCGTACGTCAACCCCATCGTCGCCGTCTTCCTCGGCTGGCTCCTGCTGCACGAACCCATCGGTCCGCGCACCCTCGTCGCCTCCACCATCATCATTACCGCCGTCGTCATCATCACTCTGCAGAAAGCCAAATCCGCCGCACCGCGCTGATCTCCGCCCCGCTTGCTCCGCCCGCCGCATGGCCGCACCCGCCCTCGCAGGTGATTCCGACCCGTCCGTCCCCGCCCACCGCGCGATTCCGCTCGCGCTCGGCCTCGCCCGCGCCGCCACGCCGTCCGCCGCCGGTCTCACCTGGCAATGGATCGCCACCCGCGATCTCACCGACGCCCCGCGCGACCTCGCCGCGTTCTCCGCCGTGTGGCTCGTCCCGGCCAGCCCCTACGAAAACGAAGCCGGCGCCCTCGCCGCCGTCCGCTTCGCCCGCGAAACCCGCCGCCCCTTCCTCGGCACCTGCGGCGGTTTCCAACACGCCCTGATCGAATTTGCCCGCAATGTCGCCGGTCTCGCGCACGCCGACCACGCCGAAACCAATCCATCCGCCGACACCCTCGTCGTCACCCGTCTCGCCTGCTCGCTCGTCGAGCAGACCAATACCCTGCGCCTCGCGCCCGATTCGCTCCTCCACGCCGCCTACGGCCGGACACCGCGACGGAAGGCTATCGCTGCAATTACGGCCCGGCCCCTGAACACCGCACCGCCTTCGAGCGCGCCGGACTCCACTTCACCGCCTTCGATGACCAGAACGAAGTTCGCGCCGCCGAGCTTCCCGTGACCACCCACCCGTTCTTCGTCGGCACCCTTTTTCAACCCGAACGCGCCGCCCTCCGTGGCGAACGCCCCCCGCTCGTCGCCGCCTTCGTCCGCGCCACGTCTGCCATTGTCCGCCCGCCTCCCGCCGCAACCCCGCAATCAAACTTGTAACCTATTAGGTCAAAAGCCGCACCTACCGACTCGCTCACTGACCGCGGCGTGCACCTGGCGGATCCTATTGCCTGCGAGCCCGCTCGCGCGTGGTCGGCAGGCTCGTTGAGCCCCTCGGGATCCGCTCCAAACTCCGCTACGTTTCCGGCGACCCTCGCGAAAAATCTTCGCCCTCTTCCCCGCGGCTCCGACTCCCTGGGCGCGTAAGGCCGGACGAACTCCACGACACATCCAGGCGGCGCTATGCCAATTATTATTCGGTGACATTCCTCTCAAAAACACGTCCCGGAAAAGTGTCACGTATTACGTGACACTGCCTATGGGAATTCGGGTTTTTTTGCGCTTAAATTAACCGAACAATACTCGCCCGCGGCGCGTTGTAACGCGTCACTGCCCACGCCCCCGCGCTCACCGCGTTTTTCCCCGCCTTCGTCCCAGAAGCCTCGGCTCATCGCGTGTCCGCACTATTGATAGCGCCCAGATGAAACGCCCTCCCGGCAGTTCAGGGTTCAACCGGTCAAAAATAATCTGCGCGATGAAAGACGTGCTCACCTCCTTCGCCCTCCGCGTAGCCCTGCTGTTCGTCGCGTTTGCCATCGTCTCAGCCGCCACCTCTTCCGCCCAAACCCCGGACCCGGACGTCGCTCCTCCGCGCAAACGCCCGTGTATCGATTCTTGATTCGACCCCAGTTCCCTGCCCTCGAAGCAACGCCGGGAAAACGTCGCGGCAACCGTGAACTATTTCGCCGACGCTGCGTCAGGCTCTCCCCTCCCACCTTCCCTCCGGCCCGCAACATCTCAATCTCCGCCTCGACCTCACCCTTGCCCCGCGCTTCACTTGCGCCTCGCCCCTCGCGCCCGCGCCATTTTCCCCTCCGATGTCAGTGTCCGATTTTCCTCCCAGCCGCGCCCGCCGCCCGCTCGCGCTCTTCGCCCTTCAGGCCGCCGTCTGGGCCACCCTCACGTTCGCCTTTGCCGCACTGCTCGTGCTGGTCAGCCCCTTCGAGTGGGCCGACGCTCTGGGTATCTCCGCTGTAAACTGGATTCCGTGGGTCGCGCTGACCCCGATCATTTTCTGGCTCTCCCGCCGTTTCCCCCTCGAACGCGGCCGGCTCCTGCGCAGCGTCCCGATCCATTTCGTCGCCGCCCTGCTCTCCACGGTCATTTCTCTGACCGTCACCGCCGCCGTCTTCGCTCCGCCGCGCGCCGCGCTCAAGGCCAACGCGGGCGGACCCAATGCTCTCAGCGGCCCGCGCCCGCCGCGGCCGTTCGCGCGCGACGCCTCCGGTGCAGTCTTGCCTCACCGTCGCCATGCTGACGATGGACGCGAACGCAGCCCCCTCGTCGGCCCCGGAAGTCTCGACGCGAACTCCAAGGACGCTCGGCCGCTCGATTTCCGCTATGAACCGCGTTTGCCCAACGCCCGCCCTGGTGACCTTCGCGGGCCGTTTCCCGGCGGCGGAGAATTCCGCGGTCCGTTCCCTCGCGGTGGCCCCCAGCCCGCGACCGGCTTCGGCTCCACCTTCTTCGCGCCGCTGAATCCCCTCTCTTTGCGCGGGAACTTCGGGTTCGCGATGTATCTCATCTTGATGGCCGGTGCCCACGCTCTCGCCTACTATCGTCGCGCCCAAGATCGCGACCGCGACGCCCTGGCCCTCACCGCCCATCTCAACCAAGCGCGCCTCGACGCCCTCCGTCTCCAGCTTCAACCACACTTTCTGTTCAACACCCTCCACGCCATCTCCACCCTCGTCCACCGCGATCCCGACGCCGCCGACGAACTCATCTCCGACCTCGGCGGACTTCTCCGCGCCTCCCTCGAAAATAAAGACCACGAGGTCCCCCTCGCCCGCGAGATCGAGCTCCTCGATCGCTACCTCGCCATTGAGCAAACCCGCCTCGGCGACCGCCTCCGCATCGTGCGCGACATCGATTCCGCTGCTGCGACTGCGCTCGTCCCCACGTTTCTCTTACAGCCTCTCGCCGAAAACGCCATCCGCCATGGCCTCGAGCCCCGCACCCAGCCCGGCACGCTCACGATCAGCGCCCGCCGCGAGGGCGACGACCTGCACCTGTCCGTCACCGACGATGGTGTCGGCCTCGCCACGCCTGATGCCCGCACCGCGCGACAAGGCATCGGCCTCTCCAATTCCAAAGAGCGCCTCCGCGCCCTGCACAACGGCCGCGCCCGCCTCGAACTCAGCTCCCCGCCCACCGGCGGCGCCCGCGTCGAAGTGGTCTTGCCCTTCCTTACTGAACGCGCGGTCGCGGCCACCACCGCCCCCGCATGAAGCTCACCGCCCTGATCGTCGACGATGAGCCGCTCGCGCGTGAGCGTATCCGCACGCTGCTCGCCACCGAACCCGACATCGAAGTCATCGGTGAATGCGCCGACGGACGCTCCGCCCTCGCTTCCCTGCGTCAGCGCCTGCCGGATATTCTTTTCATCGACGTCCAAATGCCCGAGCTGACCGGCCTCGCCGTCCTTCGCGAACTGGGAAAAAAACCCGCCGTCGTGATCTTCGTCACCGCCTTCGACGAACACGCCGTCAACGCCTTCGAGGTCCACGCCCTCGACTATCTCCTCAAGCCCTTCAAGCCCGCCCGTCTGCGCGCGGCGCTCGTGCGCGCGCGCGAGCAGCTCGCGAAAAAAACTTCTACCGACGACGCCACCGCCCGCCTGCTTGCCCTGCTGGAATCGCGTCAGGCCGGCGGCCCCTCCCCCGACGCCGCGCCTGCGCACGTCACCCGCTTTTCCGTGCGCGACCGCGACCGCACGCGCTTTGTGAAAGTCACCGACATCGACTGGATCGAAGCCTCCGGCAACTACGTCGTGATGCACGCCGGCAAAGAGAATTTTGTCCTCCGTGAAACCCTCGCCGCCGTCGAAGCGCAGGTCTCGCCCAAGGAATTTTTCCGCATGAACCGCTCCGCCCTCGCCCGCCTCGACCGCGTCCGCGAAGTGGAGCCCGCATTCAACGACGAACACGTCGTCGTCCTTACCACCGGCGCCCGCATCCCCCTCACCCGCGGCGTCCGCGAGCTCCAAGAGCGCCTGAAATTCGCGTAGGGGCGCGGCTCACCCTCGCCTGTCGTCCGTGGTAGACCTTCCGTTGTAGGCCCGGCCGCTGGCCGGGCTGTTCGCTCGCGCACGCCTACGCCGCCACCGCCATGCGCGTGCGTGACGGCTGCCGCCACTTGCCGCCCGTTGGCGCACCGATACGCACGCCCACGGCCTCACCCACGCTCAGGCGCAAAAACGGCCGCACACGGTTCAACCGCACTTTCACCGCGCCCACGGTCAGTCCTTCGCGGGCCGCGACGGTGCGGTAGCTGTTCCCCTCGACAATCATCGTCACGAGGTTCCGGTCTTTCGGGCTGAGGTGCGTCAACGCGATCGAGAGCGCTTCCATGATCTCCGCCACCGGTCGCTCGCTGCTCGTATCCGGCGCCCGCTCAAACTCGATGTCGGCCGACACCATCATCGGCCGGCAGCGCCGACGACGCAGAAAATCCACCGCGGAATTCCGCGCCAACCGAAACAACCACGACTCAAAGACCGCTGGATCCCGCAACAGCGTCAGTCGCCGCACCATTTTGATGAACACCATCTGGACGACATCCTCGACACTGCTCGGTTGGAAAAGGATCGGCCGCACCAACGCCGAGATCCGCACCGTGTAACGGCGCACCAATTCCGACTGCGCCGCCATGTCGTCGCGTTGCGCGCGCAGCACGAGATCGATCAACTCGGCCTTCGCTTGGGCCTCCGAAGCCTCGGCGTTGGCGGAAATTTCAGCGGCAGGACGGAAAGAGCAACGCGGGGGATTCACGAGCCGAGAGCCAGCCCGCCATCCGCCCCCCGGCCAACCCCCATGGGACGAATCCACCCGTTGATGGTGTGAATCCCCCCTTCAGTGGGGCGGATTTCCGCCCTACGGCCGTGTCACGCGTCCGACGATCACTTCCTTCGTCCGCTTCAGCACCGAATACAGCACGCCCGGCTCGTGCGGGTCCCAGCAAAACGCCTGGCCCTCCGAGGGAAACGGCACCGTCGCGACCCACTTCATCACCGAACCCGCTTTCGGCCACGTCACGACATAAAGCTCCGTGTTGTCGTGGCCTGTGAGGTAGAGAAACCCACCCGGCCCGAACGCGCCGCCCGAGGCGCTGTAACCGCGCCCGCCA
This sequence comes from Opitutia bacterium, assembly GCA_947461205.1. Classification (GTDB taxonomy): domain Bacteria; phylum Verrucomicrobiota; class Verrucomicrobiia; order Opitutales; family Opitutaceae; genus GAS368. Next base: position 27,149 of record CANHJG010000025.1, on the reverse strand, counting down.
AAGCGCGCGATCAGCTCCGCCGGCAACGCCCACCCCCCTGTCCGCCGCCACTCATCGTCCATCGCAATGATCTGCGTCCACGCCGCGTCCCGGTTCGGCTCTGCCGCGCGATTCCCATAGTGCACAAAACACGCGATCCACCGCCCCGCTGCGGCCCCGGTCGCCGTCGCCGGCGCGCGGTCGAGCCACGTGAACGATCCGTCCATGCGTCCGAAACTGTGCGAACCCACGTGCTGCAGCGTCGCGGTGTCGAAGAATTCCAACGAGCTCAGCATCGGCACACCGGGATAATTCGAATGCACGCCAAAAATCCGCCCTTCGCGCACAAAGCCCGCGTTGAGGTGGACGATCTCTCCGCCCGCGCCACCCTCCCAACCAGCGACCCGCTCGCCGGTCGTCTTGCGATACTTGCCGAGGGTGTGGTTGTTGATGGCGTAGAAAAATTCGCGGTCCACCGCCACCCCCTGCCCCGCCTCAGGCGCCTTGAAACGCCGCAACTCCTCGTAACGCCAACCCGGCGTCGTGAGCTGTCCGACCGGCGGCGTCATGACGGGTTCGCCGGCCCACATCGTCGCCCCCAGCACCAGAAAAAACAGCGGTAATTTCATGCTTCATGGTCTTGGCGGATTGGGACGCAGCCGACGAGCCGCAATGCCGGTTCGCCGTGTGACAATTCAGTTTCAGAGTCTCGGACGAAAAAACCCTTTGCCGCGCCGCAGCTGGACCGCCAAGTTGCGCCTCGCATGTCCTCCCCCACCCCCGCCCACGACGACGTCGTGCACAGCGAGTCGTTTCTCCGCTTGCTGATGCGCCGACAGCTCAGTCTCTCCATCGCCTGCGCCGCGACGTTCCTCGTCGCCCTCCTCGGTATGCCGCTCCTCAACTATTTCGCGCCCGCCTTTATGGCGACCCGCGTCGCCGGCTTCACCCTGAGCTGGCTGATTTTGGGCGTCCTCTTCTTCCCGTTCGTCTGGATCATCTCCTATCTCTTCATCAAGCGCTCTCTGCGCCTCGAAGAAGACGAAGTTAACGACGCGCGCCGCTAAGCCATGATCACCCCCCTCGCTCTCCTCGGCGGCGTCGATCCCTGGATCTTCGGCTTCTCCTTCCTCACCGTCGCGGTCACCCTCTGGATGGGTTTCCGCTCCGCCAAAACCTCCAAGACCGCCAGCGACTTCTTCGTCGCCGGCCGCTCCGTCTCCGTCGGCTGGAACGCCTCCGCCATCTCCGGCGAATACCTCTCCGCCGCCTCCTTCATGGGCGTCGCCGGGATGGTGATGTCGTCGGGCTACGACGCCTTGTGGTATCCGGTCTGCTACGCCTGCGGCTATCTCTTTTTGCTGCTCTTCATCGCGGGGCCGCTGCGCCGCTTCGGCGCCTACACCATCCCCGATTTCGCCGAGGGCCGGTTTGACTCGCCGCTCTTCCGCAAAATCGCCGTCTGCTTCGTCCTCTTCATCGGCTTTTTCTACACGATGCCGCAGATGAAGGGTGCCGGCGTGACGCTCGCCTATATCTTCCCCGGCCTCCCCTACTGGGTCGGCGTCGTGGTCGTGGGCGCGGTCATCACGCTCAACGTCGCCCTCGGCGGCATGAAGGGCATCACCCTCGTGCAGGCCGTGCAGTATTGGATCAAACTCTTCGCCATTTCCGTGCCCATCTTCGTGCTCATGGCCGTCGTCGGATTCTACAACACCCAGATCGGCGCCAACCTCGCCCCCGGCGAAACCGCCCCGGCCGTCTCCTCCGTCGAACGCAAACCGCTCGTCGAAAAAGCCCCGAAGGACACCGCGTGGATCGCCCCCTTCGGCCCGCTCACCACCAAAGCCGTTACCGCCGCCGCCAACGCGCTCCCCGCCGAACAGCGGCCCGCGTTCCTGGCCGAGCACCAGAAGCCCTACTCCCTCCTCTACACCTACTCGCTGATCATCGCGCTCGTCTGCGGCACCGCCGGACTTCCGCACATCCTCGTGCGCTTCTACACCAACCCCGATGGCGTCGCCGCGAAAAAAACCACCATGTGGGTGATGATTCTCATCGGCGTCTTCTATGTCTTCCCGCCCGTCTTCGGCGTCATCGGCCGCAATCTCCTGCCGGAACTTTACAGCGGCGTCGGCGCCAAGGGCACGGATAAGATCGTCCTCGAACTGCCCACCCTCATCAGCGCGAAATACGGGGTCGTCGGCTCGATCCTCAGCGGCATCACCTGCGCCGGTGCGTTCGCCGCCTTCATGAGCACCTTCAGCGGCCTCCTCGTTTCGATGACCGGCGCGCTCGCCCACGACGTTTACGGCCGGATGCTGCGGCCCCAGTCCCGCCCCGCCGAACGCATGGCAGCCTTCAAAGTCGCGGCGGTGCTGATCGGGGGCGTCGCCGTCACGCTCGGCTGTTTCGTCGAGCCGCTCGAAATCAACTTTATGGTCGGCCAGGCCTTCGCCATCGCCGCCGCGAGTTATTTCCCCCTGCTCTTCATGAGCGTGTGGTGGCGCGGCATGACGATGAAGGGCGCCGCCACCGGCATGCTCACCGGCGGCCTTTGCGCCCTCGGCGCCGCCGCGCTCACGAACCTCGGCACGCTTGCGCTCGACAAGGGCCCGATGGGCCAAGTGTTCGCCGGCTTCGCCCCGCTCAACGGCTTCTGGGCCCAGCACCCCCTCCTGCGCATCCTCTGCGAACAGCCCGCAATCTGGACCGTCCCGCTCGCCATCACGCTGATGGTGGTCGTGTCCAAAGCGACCGCTGCCCAGGTCCCCGCCGACATCCGCATGAAGATGCTCGTCCTCCACGCCCCCGAGAAACTCGGCCTCAAGCAGGAGTATATCCAGGAGCAACAGGCCGGCGCCGGCCACTGAGCTTCGCTCACTCGGACGACACCGCCGGAAATAGTTTTCGCCCCCTCGCCAATTCCTCCGCGAGCTGGGCGAGGAACGTCGCCCGCGTCACTTCGCGGGCCCCGAGGCGTTCCAGGTGCGGCGTGAGTTGCTGGATGTCCATCCACGTCTGCCCGCGCTCGCTCAGATGGCGCGCGAGATAACAGATCGCGAGCTTCGACGCGTTGTCGACCCGGTGAAACATGCTCTCGCCACCGAAAAAACCGCCCGCATCGACCCCGTAAAGTCCGCCGACCAGCTCGCCGTCGCGCCACACTTCGACGCTGTGCGCCCAACCGGCCCGGTGCAGCGCGGTGTAGGCGTTCACCACCGCCGGACTGATCCACGTTCCCTCCTGCCCCGGCCGCGGAGCCGCCGCGCACGCCGCAATCACCTCCGGAAACGCCCGGTCGATCGAATAACTCCAGCCCGGCTTCCGCGCCGTTTTTTCCAGCGTCCGACCCGGCGTGAGCTCCGCGAACCATAACCCCGCCCGGCGCCGCGGACAGCACCACGGGATCGGATCCCTCGGCCGCCCCGGCCACGGAAAAATCCCCCGCCGATACGCTTCGCGCAGATTCGCCACCGTCAACGCCGCCGCAGCCGTCCACGCCACCGTCTCCGGGCCACGCCCCAGTTTTTCCCCGTCGGGAAACGTCAGCGTCGGCTCCATGGCTCCACGTCCGCGCCCCGCGCCCGCCTACTCACGTTTGAGTCCGCGCGACATCAACGCCGCCAGCGCCGCCGCGGGTTGTTTGCCGCCGAACAGAATCGCGTACACCTCGCCGAGGATCGGCGCATCGATTCCTTTCGCCGCACACAATTCCGCAAACGACTCCGTCGTCTTGTGCCCTTCGACCACGGTCTTCCGGTGGTCCAACAGCGACGCGACCGTCGCACCCTCCCCGAGCTTGACGCCAAATTCGCGGTTACGGCTCCACCCGCCGTGACACGTCGCGACGAGGTCGCCGAAGCCGCTGAGTCCGTAAAACGTTTCCGCCTTCGCGCCCAACGCCGTGCCCACCCGCACCATCTCGGCCAGCGCCCGCGTCAGCAGCGCCGCCTTGGCATTGTCACCGAGCCCGAGCCCCGCCGCGCAACCGGCCGCGATCGCGTAAATATTTTTCAGGCACCCGCCATACTCCACGCCCGCCAAATCGCCACTCGTGTAAACCCGCAGCGTCGGTCCGCTGATCGCCGCCTGCAATGCGCCCACCGCCGGCAACGCCCCGGCGACCGCCAGCACCATCGCGGCCGGGAGACCACGCGCCACTTCCGCCGCGTTGGTCGGCCCCGTCAGCGATCCCACCGGCAGCCCCCGCAGCGTCTCCGCGATCACTTCCGACGGCCGCAAATGGGTCCCGAGTTCGAGCCCCTTCGCGAGGCTCACCACGATGTTCACCCGCGGCTCCGCCGGCAGGGCCGCGCGCACCCGCGCACACGTCTGCCGCAGGGCCTGCGTCGGACACGCCAACACCACGACGTCGGCGTCCGCCAGCACCGCCGGCAAATCCGCACTCACGGTGACTGCCGCCGGTAGCGGGATCCCCGGGAGATAATCCGTGTTCTCCCGCGAGACCGCCAGGGCCGCCGCCTGCTCGGCCCGCCGGGGCGCCAGCACCACCCGGTGCCCGGCGCGCGCCACGTGCAGCGCAAACGCCGTGCCCCACGCTCCGGCCCCGACGACGACAAAATTCATGGGAGCTGTTTGCCCGCGGAATCCGCGGAAGACACGGAAAAAGCGGTGGGGCCGAAAACCGGACGAAGCGTCATTCCGGGTTATTTCAGAAACGCCGGGATTTTCTCGCCCGCGATCATCTGCTCGAAAGTCTCCCGCGCATTGATCAGCTCGAACGTACTGCCCTTCACGAGCACCTCCGCGGCCATGGGCCGCGTGTTGTAGCGGTTCGCCATCGAGTAGCCGTAGGCGCCCGCGCTCATGAAGGCCACGAGTTCGCCCTCGCCAACCTCCTGGATCTGGCGGTCCTTCGCGAAACAGTCGCCGCTCTCGCAAATCGGCCCGACGATGTCGGCCACGAGCGCGCGGCGCGACGAATCGCGGTGCAACGGGACGATCTCATGGTAACTGTCATACATCGCGGGCCGGACGAGGTCGTTCATCGCGGCGTCGACGATCAGGAAATTCTTGCCCGCCCCGCGCTTCAGGTGCTCGACGCGCGACAGGAGCACGCCGGCATTGCCCACCATGAAACGACCGTGCTCGAGGAGAATCTTGAGGCCGAGGGGCTGGAGCAGCGGCACGAGCGCGGCGCCGTAGGTCTCCGGCGTGAGCGGCCGCTGCTCGATCGGTTGCGCGTCCCACCACGCCTGCTCACCGCTCGCCAGGGCGTCCTTGTACACGATGCCCATGCCGCCCCCAATGGAGAAGTAGGTGATCCCATACTTCGCCTTCAGCTCGGCGGCAAAGGGCGCCACCTTCTCCACCGCCTCGACGAACGGCGCCACTGACGTGAGCTGGGAACCGATGTGCATCTGCACGCCCTTGATGGCGATGTGCGGATACTTCGCCGCCGCCTCGTAGGCCGCCGCCGCGTGCTTGAGCGGAATGCCAAACTTGTTGCCGCTCTTGCCCGTCGTGATCTTGGCGTGCGTGTGTGCGTCGACGTCCGGGTTGATCCGGATCGCGATCGGCGCCTTCACGCCCAGCGTGCCGGCGACATGGTTGATGCGCGCCAGCTCCGGCTCGCTCTCGACATGGAAGGCAAAGATCCCATTTTCCAGCGCCAGCCGGATCTCTGCCTCGGACTTGCCGACCCCGGCGAACACGCTCGAGCGCACGTTGGCGCCGGCAGCGAGCACGCGGCGGATTTCACCCCCGCTCACGAGGTCGAACCCCGCGCCGAGGTTCGCGAAGTGGCGCAGCACCGCGATATTCGAGTTGGCCTTCATCGCGAAACACAGCTGCACGTCCAGCCCGGCAAGTCCGCGGGCGAGACGCGTGTAGTTGTCCGCCATCGTCGCCGCACTGTAGACGTAGGTCGGGGTGCCGTAGAGCTTGGCCACGGCGGCAAGTTCGACGGATTCGCAGTGCAGCGTCGGGCCGGAGTATTGGAAGTGATGCATGGTGGAAGGGGGGAGTTCGAAAAAAGACGTGAAAGACACGAACGTAGCGAGTTTCCCCTTGAAAAAACGACTCCAAATTTTCGGGATGCCCCTGTGCTCCGTGCGTTGCTCCACTTCTGCCATCGTCCCGCCGTCCGCCTCGGCCTGCGGCGCGATCCGCGCGGGCGGTTTCGCGATCCGCGTTTCGCCAGTTTCATCGGCCAAAGCAACCGCACGAAGCTCGACCCCGACTTTCACGACACCCTCCTCCGCGGCCGGAAGCTCATGAAAAACCTCTTCCGCCTCTCGCTCGCCGGCGGCTTGGCGTGGGTCGTGGTCGAAAGCGCCAAGGCGCTGTCGGTGTTCTGACACCCAAGTCGGCTGGGTTCCGGGCTGGGCACGGCTGCCGCTGGCCGGGTCGGCTACGGCGATCCTCCCCTACCCAGAGACGACCGCGAGGAGCCCCACGTCCTTTGACTTCTGGATCGGCGTGGCACGGGCGTCCCCGCCCGCGGGTTTGCGTCTGCTGGTTGCAGGACGTGGCCTGAGGTGTCCGCCCGCCCTCCCGGGGCACCGGCCGCGGCGACGGCGCAAAAAAGCGGTCCCACGCAAAGCGTAAAGACCGCTGCTCCCATGCGAACCGGCGGGGATCAGGCCGCCAGTCCGAGGCGTTCGGTCTGCCGGGCCGGCACCGCGATTTCGACCGACACCGGCCGGGCCGCGCGCCCATAATCGCGCAGGACGATGGCAACGAAACTCGCGGCAAACAGGGCCGAGGTCGTGAATTCAAAACTGGCGGACGACAGCACCAACGCGACGAGCGCGGCGACGGAGAGGGCAGCGAGGACCGGGCGGGTTTTCATGGTCAGGAACATTTTCATGCCCGGAAAACCCGGAGCGTCGCGGGAAGTCACAAAAAAGGCGCGACCCGATGGCCGCGCCGCTCACTTCTTGGTTTCGGTCGTTTAGGCCCCGCCGCCGTCGGTGGTGGCCGCCTCGGGCTGGAAGGCGCGGCGCAACGTGGCACCGAGGTAATCGCGGTTGAGCCGCGCGATGAAATCGTGGCTGATCGTCTTCGGGCAAGCGGCGCTGCACTCGTATTGGTTCGTGCAGCTGCCGAAACCCGCTTCGTCCATCGTGTGGACCATTGCGAGCACCCGGCGGTCGCGCTCGGCCTGGCCCTGCGGCAGGAGACCGAGATGTCCCACTTTGGCGGAGACAAAGAGCATCGCGCTCGCGTTCTTGCACGCAGCCACGCAGGCCCCGCAGCCGATGCATTGCGCGGCGTCCATCGCGAGATCGGCCACACCCTTGGCGATCGGCAGGCCGTTGGCCTCGGGGGCGGAACCGGCGCGCGCGGTGATAAACCCGCCCGCCTGCATGATCTGGTCGAACGACGTGCGGTCGACGACCAGGTCTTTGACCAACGGGAACGCCGCCGCGCGGAACGGCTCGACGACGATGATATCGCCGTCGCGGAAGCTGCGCAGGTAGGTCTGGCAGGTCGCGATGGCGCGGCCCGGGCCGTGGGGCTTGCCGTTGATCGTGAGCGAGCAGGTGCCGCAAATGCCCTCGCGGCAGTCGTGCGCAAACGCGATGGGCTCCTCGCCCTTGATCGTCAGTCCGTCGTTCACGACGTCGAGCATCTCCAGGAACGACATGTTCGGATTGAGATCCTTCGCGGCGTAATCCTTGAACTGGCCGAGGGTCTTCGGCCCGGCTTGGCGCCAGACACGGAGGGTAACGCTGAGGGAGGGGGGGGTGGATGCGGCGACCATGAGAGAAAATTTTCGGCGGCTTATTTGTAATTGCGGACGCTCATCTTCACGAACTCGTAGTTGAGCGGCTCCACGTTGCGGAGCGGGGTCTTGTCCTTGCCCTGGAATTCCCAAGCCGCGACATGGCCGAACTGCTCGTCATCCCGCTTGCACTCGCCGTCGGGATACTGGTGCTCCTCGCGGAAATGACCGCCGCAGCTTTCCTCGCGCGTCAGCGCATCGCGGCACATCAGCTCGCCCAGCTCAATGAAGTCGGCTACGCGGCCGGCCTGTTCGAGCGACTGGTTGAGCGTGTCGCCCGAGCCGAGGACATTGACGGTGGCGTGAAATTCTTCCCGCAGTGCCGGGAGCTTTTGCAGCGCCGACTCCAAGCCTTCTTTCGTGCGCGCCATGCCGCAATGATCCCACATGATCTTGCCGAGTCGCTTGTGGAAGTGACTGACGGGCTGTTTACCCTTCGTGCCGAGGAAACGCTGCGACATCCCGGTGACGTTCTCTGCGGCCGCCTTGAACTCCGCTGAGTCAATCGACGGACGCGAACCGGCTTTTTGCCCAGCCAGGTAATCGCCGACCGTATACGGGATGACGAAGTATCCATCGGCGAGACCCTGCATGAGCGCGCTGGCGCCGAGCCGGTTGGCCCCGTGATCGGAGAAGTTTGCCTCGCCCAGCACGAAGAGGCCGGGCACGTTGGACATCAGGTTATAGTCCACCCAGAGGCCGCCCATCGTGTAGTGCACGGCGGGATAGATGCGCATCGGAGTCTTATAACCGCTCTCGGCTGTGATCTCGTGATAAATCGCGAAGAGATTGCCATAGCGCTCCCGCACGCCGTTTTCGCCGAGACGTTTGATCGCATCGGAAAAATCAAGGTAAACGCCCAACCCACTGGCTCCCGCGCCGCGGCCTTCGTCGCACACGCGCTTGGCCGCGCGCGAAGCGATATCCCGTGGCGCCAGATTGCCAAAACTCGGATACAGCCGCTCCAGAAAATAGTCGCGGTCGGCTTCAGCGATCGTGTTGGGATCTTTCTTCGCGTCGTCCTTTTTCTTCGGCGCCCAGATGCGGCCGTCGTTGCGGAGCGACTCGGACATCAGCGTGAGCTTCGACTGGTAGTCGCCGCTGACCGGAATGCACGTCGGGTGAATCTGCGTGTAGCAAGGATTCGCCATGCACGCGCCGCGTTTGTAGGCGCGCCAGATCGCCGTCGCATTGGACTGGCGCGCGTAGGTCGAGAGGTTGAAGACGTTGCCGTAGCCGCCGGTCGCGAGAATCACGGCGTCCGCCGCGTGACGCGTGATTGCACCGGTCTTGAGGTTGCGCACGATGATGCCCTTCGCGTGGCCGTTGACCACGACGAGATCCAGCATTTCGGAATTCGGGTGGAGCTCGACGAGCCCCTGGCCGACCGTGCGGGAGAGCGCGGAATACGCGCCGAGCAGCAGCTGCTGCCCGGTCTGGCCGCGCGCATAGAAGGTGCGCGACACCTGGGCGCCACCAAACGAGCGGTTCGCGAGGAGGCCGCCGTATTCGCGGGCAAAGGGCACGCCCTGCGCGACACACTGGTCGATGATATTGGCGGAAACCTCGGCGAGACGATGGACGTTGGCCTCGCGGGCGCGGTAATCGCCGCCCTTGATCGTGTCGTAGAACAGGCGGTGCACGCTGTCGCCGTCGTTCTGGTAGTTCTTCGCGGCGTTGATGCCGCCCTGCGCGGCGATCGAGTGCGCGCGGCGGGGGCTGTCGTGAAACACGAAGCACTTCACCTTGTAGCCCAGGTCCGCGAGCGACGAGGCGGCTGAGGAGCCGGCGAGGCCGGCTCCGACGACGATCACTTCGTATTTCCGCTTGTTGGCGGGATTGACGAGCTTCATGTCCACCTTGTGCTTGCGCCACTTGTCGGCGAGGGGACCGGAGGGAATTTTGGAGTCGAGCGTGGCCATGGCAGAAGGGTTTTAGCGTTGGGCCGGGGCGGCGACCTTGGCGGTCTGCGGCCGGAGTTTACCGGTGAGCACGGCGCCGGGGATGGCGAGATTGCCGAGGAAGTAGACGACGCAAAGGGCGAGCGCCGCCTTGTGCAGGAGCCCGGACCATTTTGCATTACGCAGACCGAGCGATTGGAAGAGGCTGTTGAAACCGTGCAGGAGGTGCAGGCTCAACAAGCCGACCGCGACAATGTAGAAGACCGCAACGGCTTTGTGCTGGAATCCGAGGATCACCATGCTGTGGACATTGGCGACATCGGCGCCGGCCTTGACGACCGTGAATCCGGCCACCCGATAGTCGTTCTGCATCAAGTAGTGGTTGAGCGGCGGGGTGTCCTTGAAGGTCTCCGTCTGCACGACGCCGAACGTGAAGTGCGCAAGGTGATAGATGAGAAACGCGAGGACGACCACGCCGGTCCAGCGCATCGCCCGGGAGGCGAACGTCGCCTGGATGGTATGCTTGAAGGCATAGTCGCCTCCGCGCGCCCGCTTGTTTTCCAAGGTCAGCACGGTCGCCGCCCAAATATGGAGCAACGCGGCCGCGATCAGACCGATCCGGGCCACCCACAGCAGCGGTCCGAGCTGGTGGAGGAATTGGGCGTAGCCGTTGATCTGATCGGGATGCTGGAAAATCTGGAGATTGCCGACGAGGTGAACGACCACAAAGCCGATCAGGATCACGCCGGTGAGCGCCATGATGATTTTCCGGCCAATAGAAGAGCCGAAGAAGGAGCCAACGAGGTTCATCGCAAAAAGAGAGGAGGGAAGCGCAGGACGGGAGTGGGGAAAATCGATTACTGCTTCGACGAAGTAAAGGGACGCGTGCGCCAACGCACGCACAATTAGCGAACCTTACCTTTTTTAGAAGGCCGGGAAGTAGAACCGGGCCGGCCCACGCCCTCCCGCTAGCGCGCGAGCGGCTTCAACAGCGCGAATTTCCCGCTCGCGGCCGGGGCGATAAACTTACGGCGAAACGCGTTTACCCGCGCGCCGCCCCCCAGCAGCCGCGCCAGGGCGGTCTCGACCTCGCGGTGCGCCGCCGTCTCGTCGGCCACGTAGTGGAAATCCCACCGCGTCTCGCCCGTCTGCACGAGCGAGTAGTGCCAGCACGCGAAACTCTCCGGCAGCGCCGCGTCCAAGTCCGTCGGCGAGACCAGCGAACCGTCGGCGCGGAAAAATAAATTGCCCTCGCGGCCCAACAGCCGGAAGCCGGTCGGAAATTTCTGGACGATGTCCCCCGTGTGGTAGCGCAGCAGCGGCATCGCCTCGCGGTCGCGCGTCGTCACGTAAATCTGATACACGTCCGGCAGGCCCGCCCGCCACGGCACGAGCTCGATAAACGCGTTGGCATCGATCCCCTGCGAGTTGTCCTTGAAGGCCTCGCCGACAAACAGGTAGCCCGCCTCGGTCGAACCGTAGAGATCAACCTGGGCCGCCGGGAACACGTCGGCGATCCGCCGGCCGTGCTGCGTGCTCGCCTTACCGTAGGTGAGGATCACCGCCCGGATGCTCGGCACCGTCACGCCGCGCTTTTTCGCCGCGCGCGCAAGCAGAGAAAGATACACCGGCTCGCCTTCGATCACCTCGGGTTTCGTCGCCTGCAATTCCCGCACGATCCGGTCCCATTCGCCCTCGGGAAACGCGAACGGATCGCTCGAGAGGTTCAGATAGACCACCCCGTCAAAGTAGCGGTGCGGGAACGGATGGTCCTCGTAAGGACACAGGTTGCTCGAACAGCCGACGGGCGCGAGGACGCACTTGCGATACGGGCGGCCGGCAAACTCCCGCAAAATCGGCGAGGCCCGATACGCCCGCTCGGTCTGCGCATTCCACCAGCCTTCCTCCATAATCACCGTCATCGGCGACTGCGTGGTGCCGCCCGTGCTCTCGTATTCGAATTTTTTTTCCGTCAACCCGCGCTCGACGGCCGCATAATCCGCGAAAAATGCCTGGTGTCCGCGCTCGACAATTTCCTTTTTGGACAGTGCCGGGATTTCGCGGTAACAGGACCATTGCAGCGGTTCTTGGTGCAGCGGGAAGCGCTGCCCGTAGAGCGGACTGCGGTCGTAAATCTTCCGCAGCTCCCGCTCCAGCGCCGGCGGCACCAAACCGGGCGGCGCGGTACCGAGGGTCTCGGGAGAATTGGTAAAAGTGGGGACGGGCATCGGCGAAGAGCAGTTCAGGTAAGGGGCGGATCCGCCTAAGTCAAATGGACCGCGGTCGCGGCTCCTGCCCGGCGGGCCAGCCAGTCGGGTTCCAGGAAAAACAGCGCGCTGAGCACGAGCGCATGCGTGATGCCCCCGTCCCGGGCGTGCGCGAGCACCTCGTCCACCGGCACGGTCGTCACCTCGATTTCCTCATCCGCGTCCCACTCCAGCGCGGCCGACTGCACGGCCTCTTCGACTAGGACGAAATGACAGCGGTTGGACTGGATCGCAGGATTGGGATGGACGGTGCCGAGCAAACGCGCCCGGGTGCCCGTGAAGCCCGTTTCCTCGCGCAGTTCGCGCAACCCCGCCTCGATCGGATTTTCGCCCGCCTCCATCGCGCCTCCCGGAATCTCCAAGGAAAATTCATCGATCCCAAAGCGGAACTGACGCACCAGCACGAGCCGGCCTTCGGTCGTGAGCGCGAGGACGTTGCACCAGTCGGACGGCGCCACGACGACGAAGTCCTTCTCCGTCCCGCGCACCGGGTGCCGGTAGCGCACGCCGAGCAAGTCGAGCACGCGGGTCTGCGCCACGGTCGTGGAGCCGAGTTTTTCCCACCGGGACGGCCGGCGGGACGAAGGAGCCATGCTCATGGGGTCGTTGGGGGTAGACAAAAAATGCCTCCGGGCCGCGAGGCAGGGAGGCATTGGCACCGCGCGCGGGGCGCAGGAAATTATTTCTTCGGGAGCTTAACTTTTTGTCCGGGCTTGAGCTTGGTCCAATCGACGCCGGGGTTCACCGCCTGCAGGTCGCTCAAGGCAACGCCGTTGGCCTTCGCGATTTTCGCGCCGCCATCGCCCGCCTTGACCACGTACTCGCCGGGACCGGCTACGGCCGGACCACTCTTGCCGCCCTTTTTGTCCGCCGCAACTGGGGCCGGCTTCTTGGCGGCTTCTTCGATCTTGGTGATCGCGCCGCGGAGATTGCCGAGCTCGCCTCCGACCTGATTGAACGCGTCCTGCGTCGAGCGCGTGAGGCCCGCGAGTTCCTTGGCGGTCTTCTCGGCCACCCCGGCCGCGGTCTCGGCCTGACTCTTGGCCGAATCCACCAGATCCACTTTGGCTTGGTGCTCGGCGAGGGTCTTGTTGACCTTCGAGATTTGCAGGAGAGCGATGCCGCCGAGCAGCAGGCCAATTACGCCGACCACGATGCCGCCAACGGGCAACATGCTGTTATTTTCGCGAGAAATGGTGTCCATGGATTGAAATGTGAAAACGCAGAAGAAGGACAATCGCAGGACGAGGCAAGCAGAGATTATGCACAATCTCCCTCGGCAAACCCACCCGCTCCGGGGGACGCGGAGCCTACGAAAACCGGCGGTTTCCAACCCTCTCCCTGATCGTAAACCCACGGAAAGCTTTCTCGTGCATGCCTAAATCGCCGGCGGCCGCACGCCGCCATTGACACGCCCGCGCTTCCCCCGTCCTCTTCGCCACTTCGGGGTGTAGCTTAGCCTGGTAGAGCGCCTGGTTTGGGACCAGGAGGTCGTAGGTTCGAATCCTATCGCCCCGACCATTTTCTGAAATTATCCGAACTTAGATCGGATCGTTTAACGACCGGGATGATATCCCCGGGGTTAAACGTGTTACGAAACCCGCGCATTAAACGCTGCGGGAGTTTAGTTCAGATTTTCCTATTAGAAATCCACGCCGTTGGCACGATTTTCGGCGTTTCTCTCGGGAAGTGTTTAACGCTCCGGGAGGGAAAGCCGCGGGAAACCGGCCCTCTAGACGGACACGCCGGTCCCGCCGCGTCGGGCCGCAGCTCGAAACGCCCACCGTCGTCTCGGTCCGACCGGGAAACCTCTTCCCCCCATCCGGCCCCGGGAGCTGCGCCCGCGCCTCGTCGCCCACCGGCGTGGTCGCCAAAAACCAGCCTCCCCACTCCCACGGCAAGCCGGCGGATCGTTGGCCGTCCCGCCCGGCAGTCACGGCCTACGGTTTAAAAGGCCGTCGCCTACCTTTTGTACAGGGGGTCGTGACCCCAAAATTGGGGTGTCAACGCAGGACCACCGCTCGCACGAACCTGCTAAGAATGGGGCATGGCCCGCTGGCGCCGGGGTGCCCGCGATCTCTCGACGAAATCCAAAGGCCGCCCCGTCCCTGCTCCCCGCTCCCCGCTCTCCGCGCCCGCCCGACCCCCACCGCCTCCATCCCGCACCGACCTTGAAATGGCGTTCACCATGAAGATCACCCTTCGAACGATTCTGTCATCGGCCCTGTTTCTTAACGGCCTGGGCGGCCTCCGTGCCCAGATCGTCTGGAGCTTCACCGATGGCACCGGTGCGCCATCGGCCACGGTCGCCAACCTTTCCGGAGGCGTGCTTTCGGCCGGAAATTTGGCCGGAACGTCTTCCCTGGCCTTCAACATCACCTCCGCCTCGACCAACAGCGGAGCCTCCGGAGGAAACAACGCCGCCGTCAGGACGGTCGCATCGGCATCGTTGTCCCCCTCGTCCTCCACGTATTTTGAATTCACGGTCACGCCGGCAAACGGCTACCAAATCTCGGCAACGGGGTTGACGCTTGGCTCCCGCAGTGCCGGCACCGGGCCGACCACGCTCAGCCTGTTTTCGAGCGTGGATTCATTTTCATCGGCGCTCGGCTCCATCGTGACGTCCACCAACTCAACGTGGACCTCTGTGACCCTGTCCAGTTTCTCCGTCGCCGCCGCGGCGAACACCCCCGTCACGTTTCGCCTCTATGGCGCCCCGTCCGGCACGACCACATCGGCCAATTGGCGGGTGGATGATCTGTCTTTTTCGGCCAGTGCCATTTCCGCCATCCCCGAGCCCTCAACCTACGCGGCACTCGCCGGCGCCGCGGCCCTCGGCGGCGCGGCGTGGCGCCGCCGGCGTCGGCCCCGGTCGCCTGACCCGCGCGTTTAGCGCCTTCCTCCCGCCCGGATTCCAGCGGGATTTTTCCGCCGGCGATGCGGGGCTGCTCACCGCCGCGCGCCACCGTCGCCCAGCCGGGCCAACGCCGCCCGCACCGCTTCCAGCGCGACCTTGCACGGCTCCGAAAACAAAAACCAATCGCTCCCCAGCTTCAGTTGCGCGACCCGCAGGATGTCGGGCGACGGACGCCGCAGGCGAATCAACCGCTGCACGTGGACCGCAAGATCGTCGCCCGCGTTCAACATCACTTCGACTTCGACCAATCGCGTGAGCGCCGTCTGATTGAGCGGATCGAGTTCGACCGCCCGCGCGAGCGTCCGGCGCGCCGCATCGACGGCCCCCAGATCGGCCAACCGGTTCGCCACGGCCAGCAGATTGTCCGCCCGCAAATCCGCCTGGCCGAGAAAGCTGTTGAGGAACATCGTCGCCGCCGAATCGTCGCCCAGCCCCAGCAACGCCGCCGCCTGCAGACTGTCGAGGACTCCGGCATGCGTCGTCTCCCCGGCGGGAAACTCCGCCCGATAACCGCGGATCGCCTCCACCGCCCCCTGAAAATCGCGCGCCACCACCAGCGTTTCCACCCGCAGCAGGGCGAACGGATCGCGCTCCATCCCGCGCGCCGCCGCCTCGCCTACAGCCCGGCGCATGAGCGCGACATCGCCAACGTTGGCGGCGAAATCCGCGAGCGAGAGCAACGCCGCCGAATCGCCCCCGAAGTCGCGGAGCAGCGCGTCCGCCTCGCGGGCGAGCCGCACCGCCTCGCCCGCCTGCCGGTAGGTATGCAGCAATTCGATGCGCGGCCCCACCTCCTTGGGAAACGCGATTTGCCGCTCAAGGCTCCGACGGCGGGCTTCGTCCATCAGACCCTGTTGCCGCAGGTGACCGACCAGCTCCCGGTGCACCTCCGCATCCTGCGGCAACGCGGACGCGAGTTGCCGCCACTGGACTAGTGCGAGTTCGCGGTAGCCCCGGTCCCACTCCAGTTTCGCGGAGAGCAAGCGTCCCTCGCGCGAATCCGCGAGCCGAGGCACGGCGCGCAAAAAATCTTCCGCCTGATCGTAGTTGCCCCGCAAAACACTGGCCGTACCCGCCGCGAGAGCCCACAAGCGCGCGTGGTCCGAACCGGGCACGGCCGCCGGCAGCCACCGATGCGCGAGTGCGACGACCTGCGCGTCTTCCTGCCGCTGGAGCAAAAAGGTCACCACTGCCTTCACGTAAACCGGATCGGCCCCGTGGTAACGCAGTCCGTCGAGCAACGCCCTGCGCGCGTTATCGGGCTGGCGCGCCGCGACCAACAGATCGGCCCACAGCAGACGTCCGTCGCGATTCCCCGGCGCCGCAGCGACGCCTGCCCTCGCATAGAGAAATCCTTCCGTGAACTTCCGCTCCTCCACCAACCGCTTGGCCGCGGCGATCTGCTGGTCACCCTGCGCCACGCGGTAGTGGTCCCAGCGTGACGGCAACAGGATGTCGGTGAAAGCCACCGCGTCCACGTGGCGAACGGAGCGCACGAATCCGAACGCCGCGAGCGCCGCCGCGACATAGCCCGCGACCATCAGCCCGCCCAACCACCCCAGCACGCGCATCCAGCGCACCCGCCTCCGCCTCGGGCCGCGCCCATCGCGCACAAACCACGCGGCGACCCGTCCTCGCCGGTTTGTCGCCGGATCAGTCGGGGCGGAATCTTTTTCAGTGGCGGGCTTCACCGCAGTGCGTCATTTCAAACCGAAAACCTTGCCAACACTGTGGCCGCGCCGCCGCCCATGACGATCACGAATACGCCCCTGCACGCACGTTATCCCCTCCACCCCGGACCCGCCGCCATCCTTCGGCCCGCTGCGGGCCGCGACCGGCTTACTTGCCCGGCAGCTTGATCTGCACGCCGCCCGCCGGAGCGTCGGTCTTTGCCGGAGCTGCCACCGCTGCCGCCGGCGCAGGCACCGTCGCCCGCAACATCAGCGCGCGCTGCGTCCACGGACCCGAAGGATCGAGCTGCATGAGCTGGTCGGAATATTTCTGCACGTCGGCGCCATTGGCTGCCTCGGCGGCGAGACTCGTGAGGTGGTAAGCGGCTTCAGCCCGCAGGCCCTTGAATTGACCGGCGTCGCCGGCGAGCTGCTTCAGATCCGTGATGGCGTCGGCTGTCTTGCCGGCCTGCACCTCTGCGAGGGCCCGGCCGAGCTGCGCGCGCGCGGCGAGCGGTCCGGTCTTGATCGCGGCGAACGCCTTGTCGTAGCCGGCGAGCGCGTCAGCGGACTTACCCGCGGTATAGGCCTCGTCGGCGAGGCGAAGTTGCGCGACCCCGGCGAGTGTGTGCGCGGCATGGGCAGCCGCAAACGTCTTCAATTGGTCGGAGGTCGCGGCGGCCGCGTAGGCCCGCTGGACGTCGACCTCCTTGCCGGCCTGCACGTAGTCCCAACCGCCCTTCGCGAGAATGCCGACGAAGACGAGGCCGCACAGCGAGAGAACGGCCGTCCCGTAGTTCTTCCAGGCGAGCTGCAGCTTGTCCTCGAACGTCGGCGCGAGGTACGTCTCGTCGACCGACACGAGCTTGCGGTCATCACCGGCGGGTTGCGGAGCAGAGGGAGTGGCGGGCGTGGTCATGGCGCGAGGAATTGGGCGTTGGAACCGGGGACGAGAACAAAACCCCGCCCCGCTGTCCATCCCCGTGTTTTCGCCCCTGCAACCGCCTCCGCACCGGCCCCACCCCACGCCCCGGGGCGCGGCATTCTTCGGATCGGCCAGCAGGGCTTGGGGCAAAGTTTGTGGCCGCGCGATTCCGAGCGGGGCCGCAAATTCCGGGGCCGCTTCCGCCTCGATGGAGGCTGCCACTCAAGGAAGCGCCTGCTCAGTTCGCCTGCGACCATTAGGCGCCGGCCCGCGGTTTCCGCGCCGCCGCCCGCGCAAACACCCCGCCCTCAGTCAAACACCACGGTCTTGTTTCCGTAAACGAGCACGCGACCCTCGAGGTGCCAGCGCACCGCCTGCGCGAGCACGGTTTTTTCCAAGTCGCGGCCTTTGCGGATCAGGTCCTCGACGTCGTGCCGGTGCGTCACGCGGGCCACGTCCTGGTGGATGATCGGGCCCTCATCGAGGTCGCGCGTCGCATAGTGCGCCGTCGCGCCGATCAGCTTCACGCCGCGCGCGTGCGCCTGATGGTAAGGCTTGCCGCCCGCAAACGCCGGGAGAAACGAGTGGTGAATGTTGATCACCGGCCGGTCGACCTTCGCCAAAAAATCCGCCGACAACACCTGCATGTAGCGCGCGAGCACGATCAAGTCGGCCCCGAGCTCCCGCACCAAAGCGAGCTGCCGCGCCTCGGCCTCAGCCTTCGTCTCGGCTGTCACGGGAATGTGGTGAAACGGCAGCCCGTAGCCGACCGCCGCCCCCGCCAGATCCGGGTGGTTGCCGATGATCGCTACCAGGTCCCCGGAGAAATCGCCGGCCTTCCACCGCAGAATCAAATCGTGAAAACAGTGATTGGCCTTCGACACGAAGACCGCGATCCGCGCCCGCCGGCTCGACACGAGCACCCGGGCCTGCATCCCGAGCGAATCCGCAAACGCCAAAAAATCCGCCGCCTCGCGTTCCGCCACGCCCGCCGCCCCGGTGGGCACCCACTCGACGCGCTGGAAAAAAATTCCCGCCTGCCTGTCGCGGTGTTGGTCGGCATGCAGAATATTGCCCCCCCGCGCAAAAATCCATCCGGACACCCGCGCAACGAGGCCGGGCTGGTCGGGACCGTGCAGGAGGGCGATGAGCGTAGGTGTGTCCATGGCGAGTCAGGCAACCCAACGGGAAACGCCCCAACATCCAAGCTCCAACCTTGCGCCTTCCACCGCCGGGTGCCTCTCCTTGTTCCGTCGCCCCGGCCCGGGCTGGCACACCCTTGCCGTGTGGCCCGGGCTTTCCAGCCCGTAGGTTTGCGCCGGTCGCCGGAAACTGAGCCGCGCCTTCACGCCCTCTCCCTCCTCACGGCACCAGCAGCACCTTGCCCGTGGTCCGTCGCCCCTCGAGCGCGCGATGCGCTTCCGCCGCCTGCGCGAGCGGATACGTCGCGCCGATGCGTACCGTGAGCTTGCCCGCCGCCACCCAGCCAAACAGCTCGCCGACCCGCGCCTGCAGCTCGGCCGTCGTCAGCGTATAATGGGCGAGGGTCGGCCGCGTGAAAAACAACGACCCCTTCTGCGACAAGAGCAGCGGCGCAAACGGTGCGACGGGCCCGCTGGAGTTGCCATACGACACCAACATCCCGCGCGGGCGCAGGCTCGCCAGCGTGCCCTCAAACGTGTCCCTGCCGATCGCATCGTAAGCCACGTCGACGCCCCGTCCGCCCGTAAACGCCTTCACCGCGTCCGGAAAATTTTCCCGCGTGTAGATGCACACCGCATCGGCTCCGGCCGCGCGCGCGAGCCCCGCCTTTTCCTCGGTGCCGACCGTCGCCAGCACCCGCGCCCCACGCAGCTTCGCGATCTGCGTGAGCAGCAGGCCGACGCCCCCCGCCCCCGCGTGCACGAGCGCCGTATCGCCGGCTTTCAGGGGAAAGGTATCACCCGCCAGGTAGTGCGCCGTCATCCCCTGCAACATCAGCGCCGCCGCCGTCTGCGTCGCGATGCCCGCGGGCACCTTCACCGTGTGCGCCGCCGGCGCGAGCGCCTCGCCGGCGTAGGACCCCGCCACCCGCGCGCTCGCCACGCGGTCGCCCACAGAAAACTCCGTCACCCCCGCGCCCACCGCCGTCACCACGCCCGCCGCTTCCATCCCGAGCGTGTGCGGCAACGGTACCGCGTAGAGCCCGCTACGCTGGTAGGTATCGATGAAATTCACCCCGGCCGCCTCGACGCGCAGCCGCACCTCGCCCACTCCGGGCGCGGGCACGGCGATCTCGTCCACGCGCATTTTTTCCGCGCCGCCGGTTTCATGGATGCGGATGGCGTGCATGGCGAAAAACCGGAGACCTCAGCCGACGAGGTTGACGTTGCCCTTGTAGGCCTGGATCGGACGGACGCCGACGTGCTTGTGCTTCAGCGCGTCGATGCCCTGCACCGCCGCCTGCGCACCCGTGATCGTGGTCATGATACACACGTTGTGGGCGTAGGCGGCCGAGCGGATCGCGTTTTCGTCACGGCGCGGGATCATCCCCGCCGGCGTGTTGATCACCATCTGGATCTGGCCGTTCTTGATCAGGTCGACCGCGTTCGGCCGCCCTTCCTGGATCTTGGCGAGCTTCTTCACCTTCACGCCGGCCGCGGCGAGGGTATCGGCGGTGCCGCTGGTCGAGTAGAGCGCAAAACCAAACCCCTCCAGCCGGCGCGCGATTTCCACCGCGCGGACCTTGTCACCGTCTTTCACTGAGAGAAACACGTTACCCTTCACCGGCAGGCCCGGCTTCGCGGCCGCCTGCGCTTTCGCAAACGCCACGCCCAGATCGGCGTCGATGCCCATGACCTCGCCGGTCGAGCGCATCTCGGGCCCGAGCGCGATCGTCGAGCCGGGGAAGCGCACAAAGGGAAACACCGCTTCCTTCACGCACCAGTGCTTCGGCGTCTGTTCCTTCGTAAAACCGAGGTCCTTGAGCTTCGAGCCCGTCATCACCTTGGCGGCAAGTTTCGCGAGCGGCACGCCGATGGCTTTGGCCACAAACGGCACCGTGCGCGACGCGCGCGGGTTCACCTCGAGCACGTAGAGTTCGTGGTCCTTGATCGCGAACTGCACGTTCATCAGACCGATCACCTTCAGCTCGCGCGCGAGTTCATGCGTGGCCTGGCGGACGGTCGCGAGCATCGCCGCCGGCAGCGTGTGCGGCGGCATCACCATCGCGGCGTCGCCCGAGTGCACGCCGGCAAACTCAATGTGCTCGAGCATGCCGCCGATCACGGATATCTCGCCGTCGCAGATGCAGTCCACATCGAGCTCAATCGCATCCTCAAGGAACTTGTCGATCAGCACGGGCTTGTCGGGCATCACGTCGAACGCCTGGCGCACGACATTTTTAAATTCATCCTCGCTGTAGACGATGAACATGCCGCGCCCGCCGAGCACGAACGACGGACGGAGCAGCACCGGGAAGCCGATCTCGTGGGCGGCCTTGAGCGCGTCCGCCTCGTTCATCGCCGTGCGGTTCGCCGGCGATTTGAGGCCGGTCTTGTCGAGAATGGCGGAGAACTGTTTCCGGTCCTCGGCGAGCTCGATGCTCTCCGGCGACGTGCCGATCACGTTCACGCCGTTTTTCTTCAGCGCGGTGGCGAGGTTCAGCGGCGTCTGGCCGCCGAACTGCACGATCACGCCGTCGCACT
This sequence comes from Opitutia bacterium, assembly GCA_947461205.1. GTDB lineage: Bacteria > Verrucomicrobiota > Verrucomicrobiia > Opitutales > Opitutaceae > GAS368. The sequence goes on along the minus strand of CANHJG010000025.1, from coordinate 6,051 downwards.
TTTCCTGCTGATAGATTTCCAGCACGTCCTCCAGCGTCAGTGGCTCGAAGTACAGCCGATCGCTGGTGTCGTAGTCGGTCGAGACCGTCTCGGGATTTGAATTCACCATCACGCTCTCGTAGCCCATCTCGCGGAGCGCAAAGCTCGCGTGCACGCAGCAGTAGTCGAACTCGATGCCCTGGCCGATGCGATTCGGACCGCCGCCAAGAATCATGATCTTCTTCTTGCCGCTCGGCGCCATGACTTCGTTTTCGTCGCCGTAGCTCGAATAATAGTAGGGCGTGAACGCCTCAAACTCCGCCGCGCAGGTATCGACCAGGCGGTAGGTCGTGTGGACGCCGCGTTGCTTCCGGTCGGCCCGCACGGTGGCGAGGTCGCTCTTGAGGATGTGGGCGAGCTGCACGTCGGAGAAACCGAACTCTTTCGCGCGCCGCAGCGCGGCGGTGTCGACGGTCGCGAGCGTGTGTTTCGCCAGCGCCTGCTCCATCTCGAAAATCTGGTGCAGCTGCGTGAGGAACCAGCGGTCGATCTTCGTGATGTCGAAGACCCGGTCGACCGAGTAACCGGCCTTGAACGCGTGGCGGATGAAATACACGCGCTCCGCGTTGGGCGTGCCGAGCTTGGCGTTGATGATCTTTTCTTCGACGGGTTCGTCGTGGCCGTGTTTGCCGCCGCCACCGAAACCGCGCGCCCCGGTCTCGAGCGAGCGCATGCACTTCTGCATCGATTCCTTAAACGTGCGACCGATCGCCATCGCCTCGCCGACCGATTTCATCGCCGAAGTCAGCGTCGCGTCGGCGTCGGGAAATTTCTCGAACGTGAAGCGCGGGATCTTCGTCACGACGTAGTCGATCGTGGGCTCGAAGCTCGCGGGCGTGAGGCGCGTGATGTCGTTGCGCAGCTCGTCGAGCGTGTAGCCGATCGCGAGCTTGGCCGCGATCTTCGCAATCGGAAAGCCCGTGGCCTTCGACGCAAGCGCGGAGCTGCGCGAGACGCGCGGGTTCATCTCGATGACGACTTGGCGGCCCGTGTCAGGGTCGATGGAAAACTGGATGTTCGAGCCGCCCGTCTCGACGCCGATCTCGCGGATAACGGCGAACGACGCGTCGCGCATCGTCTGAAATTCCTTGTCGGAGAGGGTCATCGCCGGGGCCACGGTGATCGAGTCGCCGGTGTGCACGCCCATGGGGTCGAAGTTCTCGATCGAGCAGATGACGACGCACTGGTCCTTGTTGTCGCGCATGACCTCCATCTCGTATTCCTTCCAGCCGAGGAGACACTCCTCGACGAGCACCTCGTGCACCGGTGAGAGATCGAGGCCGTTCGCGCAGATGTGTTCGAATTCCTCGCGGTTGTAGGCGATGCCGCCGCCGCTGCCGCCGAGCGTGAACGACGGGCGGATGATCAGCGGAAATGCCCCGAGAAACTCCGCAGCGGCGCGGGCCTCCGGCATCGATTTGACGGTGCGCGATTTCGCGACATCGAGCCCGATCTTGATCATGCACTGTTTGAAGATCTCGCGGTCCTCACCCTTCGTGATCGCCTCGGGTTTCGCGCCGATCATTTCGACGCCGTATTTCTCCAAAATGCCGGCCTTGTGCAGCTCCATCGACAGGTTGAGCGCCGTCTGGCCGCCGAGGGTCGGCAACAGCGCGGACGGACGCTCCGCCGCAATGATTTTTTCCACGATCTCCAACGTGAGCGGCTCGATGTAAGTCACATCGGCGAACTCCGGGTCGGTCATGATCGTGGCCGGGTTGGAATTGATGAGAATGACGCGGTAGCCCTCCTCCTTGAGCGCCTTGCAGGCCTGGGTGCCGGAATAGTCGAACTCGCAAGCTTGGCCGATGACGATCGGGCCGGCGCCAATGATGAGGATGGACTTCAGGTCAGTGCGTTTGGGCATGAGCGTGGATTTGGCCGAGAGTTGAGAGCGCTGAAACGCGCGGCAAGCGGGAAAGCGGGACGTGACGCGGGAATCCCTGCTCCCAGATCGAAGCAGCCCGCCGCTCGCCCGCGGCCCGCGGCCCGGCCCACGTCGCGCCCCCGCTGCGACCCCATGCTGGCCCTCCGCACACTTGCCGCCGTCCAGCCCGCTTTCGATCTCGCCGCCCCTGCGCGCCCGCGCCTCCTCCCGGCCCTGCGTTTCGCCCGCCTCGTCAGCGATCGGGCCGTGCTCGCGGAATGACGCCAACGCCTCACCGCCGTCCACCTCCCCCAACCGAGGGCGGCCGACGGCTCGTTTCCCCAGGAACTCGCGCGCACCAATCCCTCCGGCTCCTCTCTCTTCAACCTCGCCGTCATGACCGGTCTCGCCACCGCGCGCTCGACGGCAGGACGACCACCTCCTCACCTTCGCCCTCGCCGACGGCCGCAGCCTCGTCCGGGGCGTCGCCTGCCTTCCACCCTTTGGCGCCGACCAGGACGCGTGGCTGCCCAAGGTCCGCAAACCGGCCATCGCCCCGGCCGCACCGGCGGGCTCGCCCGATCCGCTCAAACCCGACGGGATGGATTGGAAGGATCGGCCAGTGCGTCAGCCGTTTCTCCTTTTCGGCGCACGCGCGGGCGCTTGACCCAATTTTTCGCCGGCTAACCCAGCTTGCTCACATCCACCCCGAGCACTTTGGCCGCGGCCGCCTTGTTGCCCTTGCACGTGTGCAACACTTGGTCGACGTACTGCTTTTCCTGACCTGCCAGATGCTCGGCGAGGGTCGGCCAGTTCTTCAACTCGCGCAGGCGCAGCGGAAGTTGGGCGGATGTGACCACGCGCGTCTCCGTCGTCCCGGCGATTTTCAGCACGACCTGGGTGAGCTCGGTGATGTTGCCCGGCCAATGATAGGCCCCCATGACGCCGAGTGCATCGTCGGTGAACTCGATCAGCTTCGCGTCGAAATGGGGGTTAAACGCCCGCGCGGCGTAATGTTTCACCAGCGCCGGAATATCTTCCGCGCGATCCCGCAACGGCGGGAGCTGCACCGGCAGCGACGCCACCCGATAGAAGAGTTCGTCAAAAAATTTCCCCTCGTCGACCAGGCTCTCCAGATCCTGCGTCGTCGTGCAGATGAGACGGAAGCCATGCGCGGTAGAGCGCAGCACACTCACCAGTTCCCTCTGCACCGACAGCGAGAGGCACTGGAGTTCCTGCAGGTAAAGAGTGCCGCCCTTGGCCTGCTTCACCCAGACCCCTCCCTCGCCGTTTTGGCCGATCAGACCGTCGCGAAAATTTACCTCGGTGCTGAGCGCACAGTCGATGCGCACCAGGGGCGCGTCGGGGGCGCCGCTGGCGGCGTGCAGAATCTCTGCCACCTCGCCCTTGCCCGTCCCGGACTCGCCCATGAGCAGCACCGGGGACCGCACGGTCCCCAGCTTCCTGATCTGCGTGATGAGCTTGGTGAGCCGCGCACTCTTGCCCACGAGCCGGCTCTCGATGTCGGCCGCCTTCGCCCCGGCCACAATCCCGCTCGCCGCCCGCTGCGCCTGAAACTCCCGGAACTCGAGGCCGCGTCGCAACGTCCCGATCAGCTCGTCGACGCGAAAGGGCTTCTGGAGGTAATCGAACGCCCCGAATTTCAGGGCCTGCACTGCGCTCTCGGTCGACGCGTAGGCCGTCATGATGATCACCACGGCGGTCGGATCGTAGGCCTTCAGCTGCTTCAGCAGCATGATCCCGTCCATCGGCTTCATGTCGATGTCGGCCAAGACGAGGTCAAACTTGTCGGTCTTGTAACGCGCCAGGGCCTTCTCGCCATCGGTCGCAAACGCCGTCGTTAAACCCGTCGGTTGGATGACGGCGTCGAGCATCTCGTGGATGGACACGAGGTCGTCAACTATGAGGGCGGAGGGCATGCGCGTTGGACCAGGTCCGGCCGACGCTCCGGGGAACGCCGCGCATTGTCAAATCGCCGACAGCACCGTCCGGTTACAAGCCGCCCGCCACCGCACCGAGTTGGAAGATCGGGAGGAACATCGCCATGACGATGCCGCCGACGACGACGCCGAGGAAAACGATGAGCATCGGCTCGATCAGGGACGTCAGCGCCGCGACCGTGGCCTCGCACTCCACGTCATAGAAATCGGCGATCTTGTTCATCATGCCGTCGACGTTGCCGGTGGATTCGCCGGCCTTCACCATGTGCTTCATCATCGGCGGGAAAAACTCGTTGGTCGCGAGCACCTCGGAGACCTGCCCGCCCTGGCTGACGTGCTTGGCGATTTCCTCGCAGGCGTCCTCGATCTGGCACTTGCCGCTCGCCGACGACACGATCTCCAGCGTGCGCAGGATGGGCACGCCGGAACGGATGAGCGTCGCATAGGTGCGACAGAAACGGGAAAGCGCGATCTTGTGGATGAGGTTGCCGAAGATCGGCGCCTTCACGAGAAAGCTGTCTTTGGTGCGGCGGCCGTTCGGCGTGGCGACAAACTTGCCCCCGCCCCAATAAAGACCGTAAGCGACCGCTCCAATCAGCCACCAGTAGGCCTTCATGAAATTGGACAGGTCGATCAGGAACTGCGTCGGCGCGGGCAGCTTCGCCCCAAAGTCTTTGAACATCGCCGCAAACACCGGGATGACGAAGATCAGCAGCACGTTGACGAGCGCGAAGGCCAGACCGATGACCGCGATCGGGTAGGTCATCGCGGACTTCACCTTCTTGGTCAGCTTGACCGTGGACTCGAAGTAGCCCGCGACCTTCATGAGAATTTCCGCCAGCCCACCGCTCGCCTCGCCGGCCTCGACCATCGAGACGAACAGCGTATTGAACGAATTCGGAAATTTCTTCACCGCCGCCGAAAACGAATTGCCCTGCGAGATGTCGCCGCGCACGTCGCGGATGACGATGCGGAAACACGGATCCTCCGTCTGGTCCTGCAACGCCTCCAAGCACTGCACGAGCGGCAGACCGGCGGCGAGCAGCGACGCGATCTGCTGCGTAAAGAGCGCGAGCTCGCCCATGGGAAGCTTGTAGGTCTTGGCCTTCTTCTCGAGCGATTTTTGCTTCGCGAGCGCCTGCGCCGCCTTCAGATTGGCCCCTTTTTTCTGCGCACTCGGCTCGCGGCCCGCCGGCTGGGACTGCCCGGAGGACGCGGAGGAGATCAATGCCATAGGGCGGACACAAAGGCACGCCCGGCGAACCCGCAATCCCTTTCCCCGAAACCCAACGCTCAAAAAGCCGGTGAGAAACACGTAGCCCCCGCTCCCGATCGACTGGCGGACGCCGTCACCGCCCGCCGCCGCCCACGCCTCCGGCACACCCTCGTTCACCCTATATCGCGCCGGACGCCCAAGGTGTAGCTTACCGGCACCATGCCTGACGCTCCCGGTTCATCGCCCAAGCAATCCGCCCCACCCGTCGCTGCGGCCGCCAACCCCGCTTCGCGGGACTCCGGCTCCGACCAGACCACGCCGCCGGATCAGCCGCCGCAGGCGACGACGCTCCCGCTCCTCTCGCTCTCGCTCGGCACCTTGTCCGTGGTGCTCCTCGCGCTCGTCCTCGTCTTCGCCAACAAGGTGAGCACCCGGGACAAGACCCTCACCCAAAATCAAAACCGCGCCGAGCAACACGAGGCCGCCACCACCCTCCTGCGCGCGCAGCTCGGCGAGGCCAAGCTGACCGCGACCAAGCACCAAACCCAGGTGACGCAAACCCTCGCCGCTTCCGCCCTGCTCAAGACTGAGGTCGATGAGACCAAAGCCGGCGCCGCCGAGCTCCAGATCCAGTTGGACAAGGCGCGGACCATTTCCCACGGATTTCAGTCGCAGATGGAGGAGGCCAAAGTGGCTTCCATCCGCCAGCAGGGCGTATCCGAAATCGCCCAATCGCAGGCCGCGGTGATGCGGACCCAGCTCGACGAGGCAAAAACCGACATCGCGCGCCTCCAGGGCCAGCTGGAAGAATCCCGCGCCCGCTCCGCCACCCTGCACGCGCGGGCGGAAAAAGCCGAAGCCGACTTCATCCCACTGCAAAAAACCCGCCCGAAAAACTGATCGCGGACCGCCGGGCCAAAAATCCGTCGAAAACAAAGTGGAGCGGGCGGAGGGAATCGAACCCTCGA
>CANHJG010000024.1 GCA_947461205.1 Opitutia bacterium | reverse complement strand
CGGACCGTCGCACTGCCGCACCCCATCTCGGCCTGGATCCAGTTGATCTACCGCACGAATTTCGGAACCGGATCGAGGCGCAGCAGCGGGAGAAACCAGTCGTAGAGTGCACGGGCTTTCGCGTGCTTGCCGGCGCGGGCCGCCTCGACGAGTGCGCCGGATTCGCGGGGGAAGGCATTGACCAGGCCGGCAATCCAGCCCTGAGCCTTGGCGGCGATCCCTTCGACGATGGCGTCGTCCATGCCGACGAGGAGCGTCAGGCGGTCGCCGAGCAGCGCGCGGAGGGCGGTCACGCGGCGAATGTCGCCGCTGGATTTTTTCACCGCGTGCAAGGAGGGGAACTCGGCGACGAGTTCGGCGATCTGCGGCGCGCGAGAGCCGGAGAAGAGTCGTCATGAGGCGCTGAGGGGCGAGATGGCAATCGAGGGGGAAGTCGCTCGCGCCCGCGATGTCCATGCGCACCGCGGGATCGAGTTCGGCGGCGCGGGCGGCGGACACGACTTCGGCCAGCACACCGAGTTCCCGGGCGCGCGTGGCGACGCGGGCTTCGTCGTCGAGCGTGTGCCCGGACTTGCACGACACGAGCAGGCCGCGGCGGACGAGGCCGAACGCGTGGTGCGTGGCGCCGGCGAGTTGTTCGTAGAGTGCGCGGCTCGCGAGGCTGAGATCGCGGATGAGCGGCGCGGGTGACGTGGTCCGCATTTGCCGCCCGCATGAAACGCACGCCCCACGCGATCAGGTCGGCGCCCGGGCGGGGGCGGACAGAGAACGGGCCCTTGGAATCGAACCACCATTTCAACGCGAGCTTCGTCATGCCGGGGGCCGCGAGTGGAATGAAGTGGCTGGGCAGGATCATGCCGGCGTTGCCGAAGGAGCAGCCGTCGCGGTCCTCGGGGGAGCGATCGACCACGGTCACTGCGCCACCGCGTTGGCGCAAGGCGTAGGCGCAACTGAGCCCGATGACCCTTGCGCCGCAGATGAGGACGTGGCGGGCAGCGGGTGCGTTCATGCGCGGATGCCCCAGCAAAACCAATCGCGTTCATCGAGGAGGAGCGTGGTCTCCGCCATCACGTGGGCGGTGCCGGTGACGGTCGGGATGATTTTGCCGTGCGCTCGATCGAGCCAGCGGTAGCTGCCGATGAAACGGCTGCCGATGAGGCTTTCCTGCACCCACGGCGCGCCCTCGGCTAGGTGGTCGGCGGCGGCCAGACAGGCGAGCTTGGCGCTCGTGCCCGTGCCGCACGGCGAGCGATCGTAGGGGTGGCCGGGACAGAGCACGAAATTGCGGCTGTCGGCGCCGGGGAGCGGCGAGGGCGCGAACAGCTCGAGGTGGTCGACCGCGGGGAAACCCCGGGCGTTGACGGCCTGGCGCACCCGCCACGTGAACTCGGTGAGCGCTTCGAGCGAAGCGAGTTCGAGGTGCAGGGGATGCTCGCGGACGAGGAAGAACCAGTTGCCGCCCCAGGCGACGTCGCCGCGCACGAAACTGTGACCGGGCACATCGAAGGCGGCGGCTTGCGCCTCGCGATCGGCGGGACCGTTTTGCGCAGAGACCGAACCGTCGGGGTGCAACTCGGCCGTCACGGCCCCGATGGGAGTGTCGATCTTCAGGCCGCCGGGTTGGATGTGACCGAGACGCGTGAGGGAGACGACCAGCCCGATGGTGCCGCGGCCGCACATGCTGAGCGGGCCGACGTTGTTGAAAAAATGACGCCAAAATTGCAGTCCTCACGGTGAGGGGAACGAGCAGTGCGCCGACGACCGTGTCGGAGCCGCGGGGCTCGTTGACGATCGCGGAGCGGTAGGCATCGAAGTCGCGGTGGAAGCGCGCGGCCCGTTCCGCGAACGGGCCACCCCGAGAACGGGGCCGCCGTCGAGCACCAGCCGCGTGGGCTCACCGCCAGTGTGCGAATCGAGCACGCGGATGGATTCCATGGGAAGGCGGGCAGGCTATACAGGGTGCTCGGGATGTCGTGCTCAACCGTGCGGCTTTTCGCGCGGATTTCAGCCCGCTTTTCACGCATGAACCGCCCCGTTAGTCACTGGGTGGCCCTCGCGGATCCCGGCCTTGCGAAGGCCTTGTTCGATCTGGTGCCGGAGGGAGTGTTTTTTGTGAAGGATGGCGCGGGGCGGTCTATCTTGGTGAATCATACGTCGGTCTTGCGGTGCGGGCGCGCGGCGAAAGCCGACGTGATCGGCCGGGCGGGCGGGGCATTCTTTCCAGCGGAGGCTGGGACAGGCCTTTCACTTTTTGCAGGAAAACTTCGCCCGGATCATTTCCACGGCGCCGCTGGCGGCGAAGGCAGCGCTCTCCGCCGGGCGCTTCAGCCGGTTGGTCAAACGGATTTTCCACCTGACGCCGGGGTAATTGACCATCCAGACGCGCTTGCCGGAGGCGACGCGGTGCTTGCGCGAGATGGACGCGCGCGTGGCGGCCATCGCGCCGGCGTACGGTTTTTACGACCACCGCGAGTTTGCGCGGCAGTTTCAGGCGGCGACGGGTGACGGCGTTGGCCTACCGCCGGAGCGTGCGGTGAGCGAACGGGCAGCGTGCGGGCGGTGGTGTTCATCGGGATTGCCACCTGCTCCGCCGCTTTCCAACGTGGCGGCTTTCCCCATGCCGATCCACGCCCGCCCTCGCCCCCTTTTTTACCGGCTTGTCGGAAATGGCTGCGTCGACGCCACGACCACCGCCAGATGGTTTACCGTTGCGGCGGCCCCCCAGGGCCTCGTTCGCTCGCCCGATCTCTCATGAAAATCGCCCGCTACCAACGCCTGTTCAACCCGACGTCCGGCCGCTGTTTCGATGTCGCGCTTGACCACGGTTTTTTCAACGAGCGGACGTTTCTCGCCGGCATCGAGAACATGCCGCGCACGATCGCGACGGTCGTCGCCGCGGGGCCCGATGCGATCCAGTTGACGGTCGGACAGGCGCCGCACCTGCAGAAACTGCCGCTCCGCCCCAAGCCAGCGCTCGTGTTGCGCAGCGATGTGGCGAATGTCTACGGCGCGGACCTGCCGCGCACGTTGTTTTCCCGGCTGATTGAGGAGCCCGTGCTGCAGGCCGTGCGACTCGATGCGGCGTGCATCGTCGTTAACTTATTTCGGATTCCTGATCAGCCCGAAGTGGGGGATCAATGCATCCGCAATATCCTGCACTTGAAACCGCAGTGCGACCACTACGGGATGCCGCTCATGATCGAGCCGCTCGTCTTTCAGCCCAACGCTCGGGCCGGCGGCTATATGGTCGACGGCGATCCGCAGAAAATCATTCCCCTCGTACGGCAGGCGGTGGAGTTGGGCGCGGACATCATCAAGGCCGACCCCACCGACGATGTTTCCGTTTACCACCAAGTGATCGAAACCGCCGGAGGTATTCCGGTGCTCGTACGCGGCGGCGGCAAAGCGCCTGAACGGGAGATTTTGGCGCGCACCGTGGCGCTGCTGGCTCAAGGCGCGGCCGGCATCGTCTATGGGCGAAATATCATTCAGCATCCGAATCCCGCCGGGATCACGCGTGCGCTCATGGCCGTCGTGCACGACGGCGCAAGTGTCGAGACGGCGCTCACGTGGTTGAAAACCTCCTGAGATGGAACCGTCGTCCCACATCCCGCCGACGGTTCGGATCGGCATCATTGGTGGCGGCCTGATGGGGCGTGAGGCCGCGTCGGCCTTTGCGCGGTGGTTTGCCTTGGTGGATTTTCCGGTGAAGGCGGAACTGGTCGCCGTGTGCGATGTGCAACCCGAGGTGCTCGCGTGGTTTCGTCAGGTCCCCAGCGTGTGCTGCCTCACCGCGGATCACCGCGAACTGCTGGCCCGCGCCGACGTGGATGTGGTCTACGTCGCCGTGCCGCACCACCTGCACGAAGCGATCTACCTCGATGTGCTCCGCGCCGGAAAAGACCTCTTGGCGGAAAAGCCTTTTGGCGTCGATCTGGCGGCGGCGCGACGGATCCGCGAAGAAGCGGTGAAATTGAAGCGGTTTGTGCGGGTCTCGTCGGAGTTTCCCTTTTTGCCTGGGGCGCAACGCCTCCATCGACTCGCGGCGGCGGGCGCGTTCGGGCGGATTCTGGAGATTCGCGCGGGCTTTCTCCACTCGAGCGACCTCGATCCCACGAAGCCGGCGAACTGGAAACGCGAGAACCGTTTCTGCGGCGAGATCGGCGTGATGGGTGATCTGGGCCTGCATGTGGCGCATATCCCGCTGCGACTCGGCTGGCGGCCGGCGAGCGTTTACGCGCAGCTGCAGAATATCTACCCGCGCCGCCCGGACGGGCGCGGGGGTGAGACGGCGTGCGACACGTGGGACAACGCGGCGCTGCACACGACCGTGGCGCTCGGCCAGGACCTCGTGCCGATGACGCTCGAGATGAAGCGCTTGGCGCCGACGGAGACGAACACGTGGTATATCGAGATTCTGGGCACGGATCGCGGGGCGCGTTACTCGACCAAGGAGCCGAAGACGTTCTGGTCCTACCGGCGGGACAAAGAGCAGTGGTGGGAGAAGACGGATCTCGGATTCGCCATGCCGTTCAAGACGATCACGGGCGGTATCTTTGAACCGGGGTTTCCCGACCTTTTGCAGCAGATGTGGGCCGCGTTTCTCGCCGAGCGCGCCGGCAAATTGGGTGAGGCGTTCGGTTGCGCGACACCGGATGAGGCCGTCGCGAGCCACGAGTGGTGGGCGGCCGCGCTCGAGTCCCAGCGCCACCGGAGTGTCGTCGTCCCGACGTAGTTCCCCGCCATGCGCTCCGGAATCATGGCAGGCGGCAACTGGATCGTCGACCATCTGAAGATCATCGACGCCTGGCCGGCGCAGGATGCGTTGGCGTCGATCGTCGCCGAATCCTCCGGCAACGGGGGCTCGGCGTATAACGTGCTCAAGGATCTCGCCCTCCTTGGGGCGCCGTTCCCGCTGGCGGGGATTGGCCTCGTCGGCCACGACAAGACGGGCGATGCGATCCTCGCCGATTGTGCCGCGCAGCGCATCGACGTCACGCAACTCCAGCGCACGGCGGAGGCGGCGACCAGTTACACCGACGTGATGACGGTGCGGGCAACCGGCCGGCGAACGTTTTTTCACCAGCGGGGCGCCAACGCGCTGCTGGGACCCGAGCACTTTGATTTTACGCGCACGACGGCCAAGATTTTTCATCTCGGCTATCTGTTGTTGCTCGACCGGCTCGATGCGCTGTCCGCCGCTGGCCAGACGGGCGCGGCGGAGGTTCTGCGGCGGGCGCGGGCGGCGGGGCTGCGCACGTCGGCGGACTGCGTGAGCGATCAAAGCGGACGCTTCCGGGCGGTCGCGGCGCCGGCCCTACCGCACGTCGACTATTTTTTCGCGAACGATTTTGAGGCCGAGAAGCTCACCGGGCTGAGCCTGCGCCGGGCTCAGCGGCTCGATCCGGCCTCCGTCCGCGCCGCGGCCCGGGCGCTGCTGGAGGCGGGTGTGCGGACGTGGGTGTTTCTTCACTGTGACGAAGGCGTGTTCGCGGCGAGCCGGGAGACGGAAGTGTGGCAGCCGAGCCTGCGGGTGCCGCCGGGGGACATCCGGGGCGCAGCCGGCGCCGGCGATGCGTTGGCCGCCGGCGTGTTGTATGGGTTGCACGAAGACTGGGACGTGACCCGGAGTTTGCGCCTCGGAGTGTCCGCGGCCGCGGCGTCGCTCTACGATCCGCGTTGCTCCGCCGGCCTGCGTCCGGTTGAAGACTGCGGTCGGCTCGCCGAGCAACTCGGCTTCCGGGCCGCTGCGCTGAAGTGATCCCTTTTACCCCCTATGAAAAAATACAACGTCGGCATTATTGGTTACGGCTGGGTGAGCGGCGCGCACATCGCCGCCATCAACGCGACTTCGCACGCGCAGGTCACCGCGGTTTACTCGTCCCGTCCGCAGGATGCGGCCGCCCTCAGCGCCCAGCACGGCGGGAAGATCACCTGCTACACCGAGCTGAGCGCGATGCTCGCAGATCCGAATCTGCACGTGGTCTCGGTGTGCAGTTATCCGAATCAGCACGCGGATCAGATTGTCGCGGCGGCCCAGGCGGGCAAGCACCTCATCATCGAGAAGCCGATCACGCTGTCCCTCGCGGATGCCCATCGGGTGAGCGCCGCCGTGAAAGCCGCGGGAGTTAAGACGTGCGTGTGCTTCGAATGCCGCTATTCCAGCCAGTTGGTCGCGACGAAGGCAGTCATTGACCGCGGGCTGCTCGGGAAACTGCACTATGGCGAAGTTGATTATTACCACGGGATCGGTCCGTGGTATGGGCAGTTCCGCTGGAACACGTCGAAGGAGTCGGGCGGCAGCAGCCTGCTCTCCGCGGGCTGCCACGCGCTCGATGCGCTGCTCCTGTGCATGGGCGGGAAGGTGGAGAGCGTGACGAGCCACTCGACGGGCTCGGCGAATGCGGTCTTCGGGCAATACCAGTATCCGACGACGAGTGTGAGCGTGTTGCGCTTTGCCGACGGCGCCCTCGGCAAAGTCGCCTCCGTGATCGATTGCCTCCAGCCCTACTATTTTCACACCCACCTAGTCGGCAGCGAGGGCAGTTTGCTCGACCATAAGTTTCACTCGACGCAGCTGGCCGTGGACAAGAGCAAGTGGAGCGAGCTCTCGATGAAGCTGTTGGATTCGGGCGATGTGTCGGATCATCCCTATCAGGCGCAGTTCCAGACGTTTTTTGACGCTTTGGTCCGCAGCGAAGACATGCCGCTGACCTCGCTTGCCGAGGCGATGCAATCGCACCTGGCCGTGCTCGCCGCGGATTTGTCCGCCCGGGAGAACCGCACGGTCAAGCTCTCCGAGTTGCAATGACCAAGCCTGCCGCCATCGCCATCGCGGCCCATCCGGACGATATTGAGTTCGTGATGGCCGGGACGTTGTGTCTGCTACGCGAAGCTGGCTACGCCATCCACTATCTTAATGTGGCGAGCGGCTCGGGTGGCAGTCTGGAGCACGGCCCCGCGGCCTTGCGCCGCATTCGGCGGCAGGAGGCGCGGCGCGCGGCAGCGCTGCTCGGCGCGCAGCATCATGAGGGTTACGTCGACGATCTGGAGGTGGTCTATTCGGTGCCGTTGCTGCGGGCGGTGACGGCGGTGATTCGCTCGGTGCGGCCCACGATTGTGCTGACCCATTCGCCGCAGGATTACATGGAGGATCACACCACCGTGTCGCGCCTAGCGGTTACGGCGGCGTTTGCCCGGGGAGTGCCTAATTTCGCGTCACACCCGCGCCGGGCTGCGTGGGGCGGGGACTGCACCGTCTACCACGCGCTGCCGCACGGATTGGTCGATCAACTGAGGCGACGCGTCGCGGCCGGCGCGTATGTGGATACAACCTCCGTGCAGGCCACGAAACTCGCCGCGCTCGCATGCCATGAGAGCCAACACGCTTGGCTGCAATCCACGCAGGGGATGAATTCGTATTTGCGCGAAATGGAGGCGATGTCGCGCAAAGTTGGCCGCCGGTCGCGGCGGTTTGCCCATGCCGAAGGTTGGCGCCGGCACTCGCACATGGGGTTTTGCCCCGCAGGCGCCGATCCGCTCAGAGACGCACTGGGGGAAAAATATCGGATCGACGCCGCCTACGAGCGAGGTCTGGTTTCCGCCTAGCCTTTCTCCGTTTACCCGATCCCGCCCCCATGTTGCCCACCCCCCGTCAACTCCGTGTCGCGTCCGTGCAATTTGAAAGTGAGCCCGGTGACAAAGCGGCGAATTTCTTGAAGATTGAGGCATTTACGGCGGCGGCAGCGGCGCAAGGCGTGCGACTGGTGGTTTTCCCGGAGGGCTGCGTCAGCGGGTATTGGTTCGTGCGCAATCTCACGTTGGCCCAACTCGCGGCGCTGGCGGAACCGATTCCGGCGGGTCCGAGCACGCAGCGTTTGATCGCGCTGGCGCGCCGGCACGGAATCTCGGTCGGAGCGGGTTGGTTTGAGGCGGCCGCAGACGGAAAATTCTACAACAGCTACGTCGTCGCGCTGCCCGACGGCACCGTGCACCGGCATCGCAAGCTGCACGCCTTCGAGCACGCCGCGATGGCCAGTGGCAGCGAGTTCACGGTGTTCGATTTACCGGACGGATTCCGCGTGGGCGTGCTGATTTGTTACGACTGCAATATCGGTGAAAATGTCCGGTTGAACGCGCTGCAGGGCGCGGAGATTCTGATCGCGCCACATCAGACCGGTGCCGTGCGGAGTCGGAATCCGCACCTCATGGGCGTGATCGAGCGCCCCGTGTGGGAGGACCGGCAGCGCGATCCGGCGGCGATTCAACGCGAATTTCTGGGCGACAAAGGCCGGGGTTGGCTCATGCGCTGGCTGCCCAGCCGCGCGCACGATAATGGACTATTCCTCATTTTCAGCAACGGCGTCGGCCTCGACGACGATGAAGTGCGCACGGGTAATGCGATGATTCTTGACCCGTATGGGCGGATCCTGGTCGAGACGTCCGCGGCCGCCGATGCGATGGTGGTGGCGGACTTGGACGCGGGACTGCTGGAGCAGGCGACCGGGCGCCTTTGGATTCGCGCCCGCCGGCCCGAGCTTTACGGTCCGCTCGCGCAGCGGACCGGACAGGAACGCTCCACCCGCGAAATCAAATTCCAGGAATAGTCCGACGTTCCGTTTATCCACCGACCGCGACCACGCCCATGCCCCGAAAACTCAGCACCATTGCCCCCGATTGGTGGGACTATACTACGCTCGATGACGCACTTATTGCCGAAGCCGCCCGGCTCACGCCGGCCGACCTGGCTGGACTTTCGCGCCCGGGATTCAACGTCGTGTTCTACGACACGCTGGAGGATTTCTATCTCGCCGAGGCGCTCGAATACATCACGGCATGGCGGCAATCGACCCCCGACAATCCCGTCGGGATCTGCGGCCCCATCGGCCCGACGGAGCAACTCCCGCTCGTGGCCCGAATCGTCAATGAACTCGGGCTCTCGCTGAAGTCGGCGCATTTTTGGGGCATGGACGAGTGGTTTCTCGACGGCAAAGAAGCGCCGCTCACGCATCCGCTCTCCTTCGAGCGCGCCGACCGAGAGCTGTGCTTCGACCGCATCCGCCCGGAGCTGGCGATGCCGGAGGCGAACCTGCATTTCCCCCAGGCCGATCTCGCGCGCTATGTCGACAGCTGGCGCGGCGTGCGGTGTGCGGTGATGCAGGGTGGGCAGGGGGATACGAAGCATTGGGCCTTCAACGATCCGGTGCGGCGGGCCGGCGCGTATCGCGACGCGCCGCCGACGCCCGCTGAGTATCGCCAGCTTGGCACCCGCGTAGTCGATCTCCATCCGGTTACGCTCGCGCAAAACGCCCGCACCTCCGGGGGCGGCAACATCGCGCTGGTGCCGACCCGCGCCCTGACGGTCGGTCCGGTCGAGACGTGGCAGGCGGAGAAAGTCTCGATCTGGCAGGCCGGCACCCACGATAGTCCTTTCGGCCAGCGCCTGACTACGCTGATGATTTCGAAACGCTACCCAGATAGCGCCGTGCCCATGTCGCTGCTGGCGGACCATCCCAACGTGCAATTTAATTTTTTCCGCGGCGGCCTCGGGTCCTGTCAGGTAGAAATGCACTGACCGCCCGCGGTCTTTGATTGTCACGGCCTCACCCGCCGCATCCCTTTACCCCCGCAACCCCGTTTACTTCCCCCTATGAAACTCCCCCTCGTTCGCACCCTGCTTTGCCTCTTCGCCTTGGCCGCGTTCGCCCGCGCCGCGGAAAACACCCCGCCCAAGGGTTTCACCGCCCTCTTTAACGGCAAAGACTTGGCCGGCTGGTATGGCTGGGGCACCAAGAATCCCACCGAGCTGTGGGCGATGACGCCCGCGCAACTGGCCGACTACAAACGCAAGTCCGTCGAAGGCGGACTTCCCGTGGGCAAGGCCGGGCCGGAACAGATCAACGCGCACTGGAGCGTGGCGCAGGGCGAACTCATCAATGACGGCAAAGGCCTGTATCTCACGAGCGATAAGGACTACGGCGACTTCGAGTTGATGGTGGATTACAAGGCGCTGCCCGATGGAGACAGCGGCATTTATTTGCGCGGCATTCCGCAGGTGCAGATCTGGGATACAACGAAGGGCGATCCGCGCGGGCTCGGTCAGGACAAGGGCTCTGGCGGGCTGTGGAACAACAGCAAGGGCGCCTCCGGTAAGGATCCGTCCAAGAAAATGGACCGGCCGTTTGGCGAGTGGAACCGCTTTCACGTTAAGATGATTGGCGAGCGCGTGACCGTTACCTTCAACGGGGAGAAAGTCGTGGATCACGCGGTTTTGGAGAATTTCTTCGCCAACCAAAAAGCCGGCTATGTCGCCTACGCGGCGCCGGGCGCGTCCAAAGACGCCAAGAAAGAGCAAAAGCTGGCGAACGGTTTCATGCGCGACCCGGCGTTTCCGAAAGGTCCGATTCAACTGCAGACCCACGGCAGCGAGATTCGTTGGCGCAATGTGTTTATCCGGGAGATCGGAGCCGACGAGGCCAACCGGGAACTCGCGAACCGCGGAGCGGAGGCCGGCTTTGTGGAAAAAGTGAACGGCAAAGATTTGAGCGGGTGGACGGGTGCCCTGGACAGTTACGAAGTGAAAAACGGCGCCATCGTCTGCAAACCGGGCAAGGGAGGGGATCTGTTGACCACGGACGAATTTGAAAACGGCATCATTCGCGTCGAGTTCCGTTTGCCGGTCGCCGGCAACAACGGCATCGCGCTCCGCACCCCGCTCGACGGACATTCCTCGAAAGACGGTTTGGAGATTCAGGTCATCGACAGCGACGGCTACAATGCGAAGCAGGCCGCCGCCGGAAAAAAGGGTCTCGAGCCCGCGCAGTATCACGGCTCGCTCTATCACTGCGTCGGGGCGAAGCACGGTTACCTCCGCCCGGTGGGCGAATGGAATTTCGAGGAGATCGAAGTGCAGGGGCAGAAGATCAAGGTCACGCTCAACGGCACCAAAATTCTCGACGTGGATATTTCGACGTTTGACCGCAGTCAGATCAAAACGCCGCCGAAAGGCCTCGACCGGACGAAGGGCCATATTGGTTTCGCCGGGCACAGCGACCCGGTGGAGTTCCGCAGCTTTAAAGTGAAGAAGCTGTAGGAGTCGGGTAGAGCTTACTTCCCCGTCGCCCGGCTCGCCTTCGAGCGGCCGCCGGTCCAAATATCATATTCAGGAGTTGCATACTGTCGGAAGAAATCAGCGAGGCGGCTTTGCAAGCCGGTGGTGGTCCCTGCGGTGCCCGGCTCGCCGAACCGATTGGTGCGCTCCTGCGGATCCGCCGCCAGATCGTAGAGTTCATGCGGGCCGGCGGGCTGGCGCAGCACGAGCTTCCATCGGTCGGTGCGGATAGCACGGCAAATTTCAAATTCGTAGAAGACGGCGTTATCCCAAGCGACTTTCTTGCCGGCAAGGAGAGGAGAGAAGTCCCTGCCGGGCGACTTCGGCCGGGTCGGCATTTTTTCCGCCAGGCCGAGGTGCCCGAGCACGCTCGGGAGAAAATCGTAGTTACTGACGAGGGCGTCGCTCGTTGCGCCGGCGGGGATGCGTCCCGGCTGATGAAAAATAAAGGGAATCTGCATCATCAACTCGTGCGCGCCGACGGGACGGGAGTGATCGCCCATGCCCCACCGACCGTTTTGTCCCCCCATCCAGCCCTGGTCCGACGTGTAGACGACGAGCGTGTTTTCGGTGAGACCATGGCGTTCGAGCGTCGCCATGATTTCACCCACCCCGTCGTCGACGCCACTGACTTCGGCGGCCACGCGCCGGATCGACTCGGCGTTGTTGTGATACTGCTTCAACTGCCGTTGCCACGGGTGCATCGGCTCGCGCGGAAACGACGGCAGCTCTTTGTCAGCGTAATAGGCCGCGTGCCGATTTTTTGCTTTATTCCCGAGCAGACCACCGAGCGCATAGGGACCATTGTAGGCGAGAAACAGAAAGAAAGGGCGCGTCTTGTTTTGCTCGATGAACTCGATGCCGCGGCGGGTCCAGAGGTCCGTCGTGTAGCCGGCTTCTTGGCGCACGGCTCCGTGCTCGATCACATCCTGATGGTAGAATTCCTTGGTGTGGCCATCGGGTTTCGTCACCCAGAAGCTGAACCCTTCCGACGGTGTGAGGTTGGCCCCGAGGTGCCATTTGCCGCTGAGCCCGCAAGTGTAGCCGGCGTCGCGGAGGATTTCGCCGAGCGAACGGAATTCATCGATCGTGTTGTAAGCCTGCGGCCCCATCATGAATTTCGGGTCGAGGAATGAATGGACGCCGTGCTGGGAAGGAATCAGGCCGGTGAGAAAGGTCGCGCGCGTGGGCGAGCACACGGGATTGCTGCTGAGGGCTCGCGTGAAGCGCAGGCCGTTCGCGGCGAGCCGGTCGACGTTGGGTGTGCGGATGTCCTGGTTGCCATAACACCCCAGCGTCCACGCGCCTTGGTTGTCGGTCAGAATGAACACCAGATTCACCGGCTTCTCCGGGGCGGCACGGACGGTCAGGGCGAGCGTTAGCCAGAGCAGAGCGAGCAGGAGCCGGGGCATGGGCGGAGCGTGATGCGGGCAGGCGAAGGTCAGTTTTCGCTCTTCAGGAAGGCGACGAGGTTCGCCACGTCTTCCTTCGCCATCGTTTGCTCGAGGCCGTCCGGCATCAACGACAGACCCGAAGCGACGAGCGCGGTGATCTGGCTGCGGGCGACGGTCTCCTCGCTCCCCGCGGCGGTCCGCAGCGTGAGGCTGGATTCGCTTTCCGTGGCGAGCCAGCCGGAGAGCGACCGCCCATCCTGCGTGACCACGGACAGCGTCTGATAGTTGGGGGCGACTTCGTAGTTCGGCACGAGGAGGTGCAGCAGAATCGCGTCGGCGGGCTGGTGGCGGATGCCGGTGAGATCGGGGCCCACCTTTCCGCCCGCGCCCTGATGCGTGTGGCAGGCGGAGCAAGTTTTCAGGAAAGCCTCACGTCCGCGGGTCACGTCAGTCGGCGCCGAGAGGAGCGGGCGATACGTGCGATAGACCTGCATGCGGTCGCCGCCTTCCAGGCTTTGGAAGAGGGTTTCGGCGCGTTGGCGCACGCTGGCGTCGGCGTGTTTGAGCAACTGGGTGCGGCGCACGGACGAGATTTCAGTGGCCGTCACGACGCCGCGCTCGATCGCGTCGAACAACACCGCGATGAGGGGCGGTTTCGCGGTGAGGGTCGCTAACACCGCCTCGCGCAGCCGCGGTGTGTAGCCGGTCCAGTTCTCACGTTGGAGCAGCAGCGCGCCGCCGCGGGCATCGCCGATTTTTTCGAGTGCGCGCACCGCTTGCAACTGAAGTTCAGGCGGCTGGCGGGCTGCGAGGAGCCCGCCCAGCGTGGCACCGGCCAAGGAAAAGTCCGCCTGCCCGAGCAGAGACACCGCCGTGCTGCGGTCGCGGAGAGGCGACCGGGGATCGACGGCGCTCGCCGCCACCTCCTGCAAGAACGCCTGCACGGCGGGCGCCGCGCGGCCCTCTGGTCCGAGCACGGCGAGAAACGCGTCGGGCTGGACGGCGGCTTTCGCTCGAGCTCGGTTCCGAAAGCCCTCCAGGAGGCCCAAAACGGCCGACATCCGCGCCGGCAGCCCGCCGGTTTCGGCGATGCGGTCCGCTAGGAACTGACGGCAGGCGTCGGGCGGTGCGCCGGCGCCGAAGACGCGGCCGAGGTGTTCGATGACGACGGCGAACGCCGTCGGGTTCGCGGCGCGTTCCCGTTGCAGCGCGGCCAGAAAAGGCTCCATCCGGCCTGCTATGCCGCTGAGCACGGCCGCGCGCGTCCAGCGGTCCTCGCCGTCGCTGAGCGCGAGGGCTGCGAGGGCCGGCACGACAGCGTCGTCGCGTGATCCCACGAGCGCCAAGGCGGCGCAAAAGCGGACGCGGGCGTCCCGGTCGTTGGTCGCAGCCAGGACGACGGGCAGAAACTCACCTCCGCCGTTCTGGGCGATTTGCTCGCCGGCGAAGTGCAGGCCCTGTTCGCGCACCCCGGCGTGGGGATCGCGCAGTGCGGCGGTGATCATGGCGGCGGACAATCCGTTTAGCCCGCGCAGTGCCCAGAGGGCGCGCGTCCGCGATTCGGCCCGCGTGGCCTGGGCGGCGATTTTTTCGACGAGCGGGATCGCCGAGCGATCGGCGCGCTCCATGAGGCGCCGCTGGGCGTCGGCGCGCCACCATTCGTCGGGGGACTCCAGAGCCGCGACGGTTTGGGGCAGATCGTCGCTGCGGACGGGCGGGGTGGCGGAGGCGCTGCGCGGCGCAGGTGAATCGCGGACGATGCGGTAAATACGGCCGCGGTCCTTGCCGCTTTCGAAGTCGAGGAGGCCGCGCGATTCCTCTGGCACGTAGCGTGGGTGGTCGATCTCGCGGCGATACATGTCCGCCACGTAGAGCGCGCCATCGGGGCCTTCGCCGAGGAAGACGGGCCGGAACCACACGTCCGTGGTCGCCAGAAATTCCTTGCCGCCGGCGGCCGGATCGGAGCGGAACGAGGCGCCGTCGGGCCGGAGCACCTGGCGATGGACGAGATTCTGCGCGGACTCGCAGATGAAGACGTTGCCTGTGTGCTCGGGCCGCAAGCCGGTGCCGCCGAAGACGAGCACGCCGCTCGCGGAGGTGAATGTGCCGGCATGAGGCGCCGCCATCAGTGACGGGATGAAATCGGCGGAGATCGTCGCTCGACTGATCGGGTAAACTTTCGCCTCGGCCTGCACGCGGGAGACCTCTTGGACGCTCTCGCTGAAGGAGAGATGCGGGTTGCGGGCGAGCTGCGCCGGCTCGAGCATGACCTGCAGGACCGGATGACGGTTCGAGCAGATGAAGCGGCGCCCATACGCATCGAACGTCAGGCCGAACTGGCCACGACCACTCGTGTTTTCGAACGCGTAGGTGTCCGGGTCAAAGCGGCCGTCCTTCAACGAAAACGTCACGGCGGCGCGCCCGGGGTGGTCGGGCGAGCTAACCTTGCCGCCGTTGAGTCCGCTGGTGACGTAGATTTTTCCGTCGAGGCCGAAGGTGGGGTGGCTCACGCGCAACTGCGCGGTCTTGGTGGCGTCGAAACCGGTGAGCACAACCGTGCGCACGTCCGCGACTCCGTCGCCGTCCGTATCTTTGAGATACAGGAGGTCGGGAGCCGCCGTGACGAAGACGCCGCCGCGCCATAGCGCGAGGCCGTTGACGTAGCCGAGGCCGGTCGCGAAATCGGTGCGGCGTTCGAAGCGTCCGTCGCCGTCGCGGTCTTCGAGCAACGCGATGCGACCGGCGGTGGTGTGAGCGCCGCCCTCGATGGGGTCGGGGTAGCCGCGGCCCTCGGCGACAAAGAGCCGGTGGGGGCCGTCGAACACGAAGGCGACGGGATTGACGACGAGCGGTTCGGCGGCGACGAGTTCGATGCGCAGGCCGGATTCGAGCTGGAAGGTGCGGAGCGCCTCGGCCGGCGAGCGCGCGGGATGGCGTTCGCCGGGCGCGGCTGGGGCCGCGTGGTGCGCGAGGAGGGCAAGCAGCAGACCGGCCAGGCGGGGAGCGAGCGGTCGACCCGGGGTGTGGGCATGGGAGCGCATGGACCATGGCACTTGAACACGGGTGAACTCGGACGCAATCTTTGGAATTCCCCTGACCCCATGAAAAAACTCGTTCGCGATCTCGGCGCCTATCTCGGAGTCCTGGTGGGGTTGATCGCGCCCGGCGGTTTCGCCCTCGGAGCGGACGCGCCCCGGGTTTTCCGCGCCGGCGCCGCCACGAGCAATATCACCCCGCCGCTCGGCGCGGGCATTGTCGGGAATTTCGAGGTGCCGCCGGCGACGCACGTCCACGACGAATTGCACGTGCGCTGTCTGGCGCTGGACGACGGCACGACGCGGTTGGTGTTCGCCATCGTCGACAACGTGGGGGTAAACCGTGAGGTATTCGACGAGGCCAAACGGCAGATTCACGACCGGACCGGCGTGCCGGCCGAGCAGCTTCTCATGTCGGCCACGCACACGCATTCGGCGACGAGTGCCGGTGGGGCGAATCGGATCGCCCTCCGCGGCGTCGCGGCGGGTCCGGCGCTCGACGAGTATCAGACGTTTTTGGTGCAGCGGATCGTCGACGGGGTGCGGCGCGCGCTGAACAAGCTCGAACCGGCCCGGATCGCCTGGGGGGCGGGGCAGGTGCCGCAGCATGTTTTTAACCGCCGCTGGCGGCTCAAAAATGGCCAGACAGTCGTAAATCCCTTCGGTGGGCAGGACCGGGCCCTCATGAATCCGGGCGGCAGCCGCACGGATTTGGCGGAGCCCGCGGGACCGACGAATCCCGAAGTGCAGTTCATTTCGGTCCAATCGACGGGTGGCCGGCCGATCGCGCTGCTTGCCAACTATTGGTTGCATTACGTCGGAGGCGTGCCGACCGGCCACATCTCGGCCGACTATTTCGGCGTATTTGCCGACCGGATCCAGGAGCTGTTGGGCGCCGACCGGCAAGACGTGCCCTTCGTCGGCCTCCTCGCCAATGGCCCGTGTGGCGACGTCAATAATACCGACCTCCGGGCGGCAGCGCGGAAATACGCGCCCTACGAAAAAATCAAACTTGTCGCCAACGATCTCGCCCAGGAGGTGGTGCGCGTCCAACGCACTCTGGCCTATCGGGACTGGGTTGAGCTGAAGGCCGCGCAAACGGAACTGGCACTGCAAACCCGCCGGCCCACGTCCGCACTCGTCGCCCGGGCGGAGCAGGTCCTCGCGCGCCCGGCGACGGTCTCCCCGGTGCATCGGCTCGAAAAAATTTATGCGGAGCGAACGCTGACCGCGCGCGACTGGCCGGACACGATCCGCGTGGTGCTGCAGGCGTTTCGCATCGGGGAGCTCGCGGTGGCGGCGATCCCGTTCGAGACCTTCACGGAGACGGGGCTCGCGATCAAAGCGGCGAGCCCGTTCCCGGCGACGTTCACGATCGAGCTCGCGAATGGCGGCTACGGCTACTTGCCGACGCCGCGGCAGCACGAACTGGGCGGATATGAGACGTGGCTCGGCACCAATCGGGTGGAGGTCGAGGCTTCGCAGAAAATCGAAACGGCGATCCAGGGTTTGCTGCGGAAACTGGAATAAGGCTGATCGGCGGGGCGGGTCGCTGGTTTTCCGTTGCGCCGGCGCGCCGAGGTGCTGGCGTGGACCGCATGAAATTGCCCCGGCGGTGTGTCCTCGTTTTGTCGTGGAGTGTGCTGGCGGCGGTAGCCCTCGGCGCGGCCCCCGAGCCGACGTTGGGCAAGAAAGGCAAACTGCTGCTTGAGGAAAATTTCGCCGCGGCGGCGCTGCCGAAGGGCTGGGCGAAAAACACCGGCGTGCTGTCGGTATCCGGCGGTGTGCTGCACGCGAGCCAGCTGGCGAGCGACAACCACCTCGCGGCGTTTCGGAAAGCGCTGCCGCTGCAGGACTGCGCGATCCAGCTCGATCTGAAATTTGCGGGTGCGACGACGTTCAACCTTGGGTTCGATCCGGCGCCCGGCGAGCTCAAGAAAAAGGGCCACCTCTTCTCGCTCGCGATCACGCCGACGGGTTGGACGATCACCGAGCACAACGACAAGGCCGATCCGAATTCAAAGGCGATCCCGCAGGCGAAGGCCGCGACGAAGTTCGCGTCGGGCGAATGGTTCACGCTGCTGCTCGAAGTAAAGGGCGACACGGTCGTGGCCAAGGTCGACGGGAAGGAAGCGCTGCGCGCGACGGCGAAAGATTTTCACGTGAAGAAACCCGGCCTGGTGTTTCGCGTCGGCGGGAAGGACGGGCAGGAAGTGCTCCTCGACAACGTGAAGGTGTGGGCGCTGGAGTGAGGCGGTGGGTGACGCCGCCCGCGCCGTGACTGCGGGGTCGGTCAGGGTGCGGTCGCGCGGATCGCGGCAAGCCGGGCGGCGAGGGCGGTGACGCGCGCGGGTTCGGCGGTGGCGAGGTCTTTCGTTTCACCGGGATCGGTGGCGAGGTCGTAGAGTTGCGGCTTGGCCGAGAGCGCGGCGGAGAAGCGGGTGTCGCGGGGATCGGCGCCGCGGCCGATGCCGGTGGCGGCGTCGGTGCTCGGCGGGAGGTATTTCCAGTCGCCGGAGCGGAGAGCGAGCACGTTGCCGATGCCGTGTTGCACCAGCTCGGTGCGCGGGGTGTCGGGTGTTTTGCCGAGGAGGACAGCGGAGAGGTCGAGGCCGTCGGTGCCGGCACCGGAGGGGAGTTTGGCGCCGAGGAGGCCGGCCGTGCTCGCAAAGAAATCCAGGAGGGAGAACATCGCGGGAGTCGTGGCGCCGACGGGGACATGGCCGGGCCAGCGGGCGATGAGCGGAACGCGTGTGCCGCCTTCGTAGCGGAGATATTTCCAACCGCGCAGCCCGCCGGCGGGTTGGTGCGCACCGTTGGCCTCGGCGGCGCCATCGAAATACCCGTCGAAGAGGACAGGGCCGTTATCGCTGGTGAAGAGGACAAGGGTGTTGTTCGCGACGCCGGCGCGGTCAAGCGAGGCGAGGACTTCGCCGACAGTCCAGTCGAGTTGCACGACGGCGTCGCCGCGGATGCCGGCCTGGCTCTTGCCGCGAAAACGGGGCGCGGGCATGCGGGGGACGTGCGGATCGTGGGTGCCGAGATGCAGAAAGAACGGACGGCTCTTGTTGGCCTGAATAAATGTGTCGGCGTGGCGGGCGAGGGTGGCGGCGATATCTTCGTCGACCCAGCGGGCGGCGGTGCCACCGCTCATGTGGCCGATGCGGCTGATGCCGTTAATGATCGTGTCGGCATGCTGGCGGTCGGCGGCATATTTGAGGAGCTCGGGGTGCTCGTGGCCGACGGGTTCGGAACCGATCCGCTTCACGTAGCTGACGGCGATGGGATCGTCGCTGGCGAGACCGGCGACGCGGTGCCCGTCGATATAGACGCACGGCACACGGTCGACGGTGGCGGGAATGAAAAAGGCGGACGTAAAACCGATTTCGAGCGGGCCGGGCGCGATCTTGCGGTTGAAATCGACGGGGGTGACGCCGTCGCCGAGGCCGAGGTGCCATTTGCCGACGAGGCCGGTCGCATAGCCGTGGGTGCGGAGGAAGGACGCGAGGGTGGGGCGGGTAAGATCGAACGCGAGCGGAGCGTCGCCGTCGAGAATGGACACTTTCTTGGGGGGCTGGCGCCAGGCATATTCGCCGGTAAAAAGCGCGTAGCGCGAGGGGGTGCACGTGGCAGAAGGCGCGTAAGCGTGCGTAAAGCGGAGCCCCTGCGCGGCGAGGCGGTCGAGGTGGGGCGTCGGGATGGCCTTGGCGCCGTAACAACCGAGGTCGCCGTAGCCGAGATCATCGGCGATGATGATCACAATGTTGGGGCCGCGCGGCGCGGGTGCGGCGGCATCGGCCGCCAAGGTGAATCCGAGAAGCAACGACGCGCTGGCGAGGAAACGGGTGATAGTCATCGGGCAGAAAAACGGTAGACGGTGGTACTGCGGTAGGTTTGGCCGGGGCGCAGAATCGTGGACGGGAAATTGGGCTGGTTGACCGAGTCGGGGAAATGCTGGGTCTCCAGGCAAAAGCCGCTGCGGTAGGGATAGACGGCGCCGGACTTGCCGGGGATTTTTCCGGCGAGGAAGTTCCCGGTGTAAAACTGGACGCCGGGTTCGGTGGTGAGAACTTCTAGGACGCGGCCGGAGGCAGGTTCGCGCACGATGGCGGCGAGGGCGAGCGAGCCGTCGGTGGAGTCGAGCACCCAGTTGTGGTCGTAGCCGCCGCCGAAGCGGAGTTGCTCGTGGCTTTGCCCGATGCGGGCGCCGATGGTGTGGGGTGCGGTGAAGTCGAAGGGGGTACCCGCGACCGGGGCGAGTTCACCGGTGGGAATCAGACCGGGATTGACGGGGGTGTAGCGGCGGGCGCGCAGCGTGACTTCGTGGCCGAGGACGTCGCCGTGGCCGGCACCGGCGAGGTTGAAGTAGCAGTGATTGCTGAGATTGACGGGGGTGGCGCGGTCGGTGGTAGCGGTGTAGTCGATGCGCAAGCCTTGGTCGGCGGTGAGGGAGTAGGTGACCTCAATGGAGAGGGTACCCGGGTAGCCCTCTTCGCCGTCGGGGCTCGTGTAGCGGAGGCGCAGGGCGGGTTGGCCGTCGCGGGTGGCAGGTTCGGCGGACCAGAGGATTTTGTCGAAGCCGATTTCGCCGCCGTGGAGGTGACAGGGGATGCCGCCGGGTGCGTTGGTGGTGGCGAGCGGGTAGGTTTTGCCTTCGAGCGTGAATTGGCCGCCCGCGATGCGGTTGCCGACGCGGCCGATCAGCGCGCCGAAGAACGGCGAGTCCTTCACGTAGGGCGCTAAGGAGTCGAACCCGAGGGCGACGTCGGCGAGGCGGCCCGTGCGGTCGGGCACGAGCAGGCGCACGATGGAGCCGCCGAAATCGGTGATTTCTGCGGTGAAGCCGGACGGTTGTCGGAGGGTGTAGAGGCGGGCCTCGCGGCCGTCGGGGAGTGTTCCGAAGGATTGCACGGTGACAGAAGGTGAAGGAGCGGCCGAAGCGGATACGGCGGCTAGGCCCGCGGCAACCGTGAAGGAACGGTCAGAGGGCAGACGCACTGCGGACCAGCGGCGGGTGGAACGAGGGGGCTGGGTCGCCCGCGTAGCTCCCGACGAGACCGGCCGACGTCAGGGCGGCAAGAGCCCGGCCATGACCGCGACAGCTTCCTGCCGGATGGAGAGGATGGCGCGGAGGTTGGCCTGTGCGTCCGCCAGACGCTGCTCGTTTTGGCGGTGAATTTCGTGGGCGCGAGCGAGCCGGGATTTGATTTCGGCGTCGGGCACGTTGTCGCTGACAGCGGCGCGGAGGGCATCGCGCTCGGGATGGCCGGAGGAGCCGGCGGTGCGTTTGCCCTTGTCGGCCGAGGGCGTTACCCCGCGCACGTTGGCGGCGCTGGCCCAGAGGGTCCGGCGGATTTCGTCGATCTTGGCGATGCGTTCCGTGATCAGAGCCCACTCCGTGTCGTCGGGCACAACGAGTTTCTCGCGCAGGCGCTCCAACCCGCGGGCTTGGGCATCGGCGGGGCTGGGCTTGGTGGAGCGGGCGTCGCCACTGTCGTCGCGTTTCTTGGGCTTGCCCACCGCATCGTCGGCGACGCCGTCGCGTTTCATCGCGCGGACATCCTCCTTGTTCGGCTTGGCCCCCGCGTGGGCGGACGTCAGCCAGCAGAGGGTCAGCACGAGCAGGTAAGCGCGGACGGGGAAACCAGGCGGGGTCATCGAGCAATCCAGGGCAAAGAATACGCGGTCGGCAAGACCGGGCTCGGATTTTTTCGGCAGCGGCAGCTGAGTGGGCAGGGAACGCGTCCTGGCGCCGCGGGAAGGCTCTGAGTACAGTCGGGCGCCGGGTGGGCGGCGGCGTGGGGAGCCGGGCGCGGCGCGCGCGGCGGCGTTGATGCGCGGCGGTGGCGCGGGCACCTGATCGGCAGGCGACGGGGACGGTGTCGATCCAGACGTTTATCCGGACGAACGACGAATGCGGGCCGCGGCTTATTCTGGGCGAATGGGTCGAGGCGGCCCGGCGCGGGGCGGGGCGAAGGGGGGGCGTTTGGGGGGGCCACGTGGGGTGGGAGCAGGACCCGGCGACGATGGCGTTGCTGGCGACGGCGCAGCCGAATCTTGAGGTGAAGCACTACCGACCGGCGGCGGGGCGTCTGAATCCGTCGTGGTGGCGCACGCTTTTCGCGGGGGTGGTGGGCTTTCGGGCGAACAACCAGCGGATGCAGAACAAAGTGCTTTTGGTGGACGACGCAGTGCGCGTGACCGGCGGACGGAATATCGAGAACACCTTCTTCGATCACTCGACGACGATGAATTTTCGCGACCGCGACGTGGTGGCGGTCGGACCGGCGGTGCGCGGGGCGGTGGAGTCGTTCCACGCGTTCTGGGGCTACCGGGAGGCGGTGGCGAGCCGGGACCTGGTTCCCGGACGGGAGGATACCGCGCATTACGCGGGCGCTGCGGGGAGCGCTCGAGCAGGCGAAGACTTCGATCGTGATGCAGAGTCCCTATCTGGTGTTGAGCCAACCGGCGCGGGAGCTGGTGCGCGACTTGCACGCGAAAAATCCGGAGCTACGCATTCGGATTTCGACCAACAGATTTGCGTCGACCGACAACCTGTTCGGGTATTCGGCGAGCTACCGGCTGCGCAACGACTGGGTGGAATAGCTCCGGCTGAAGGCGCACGAGTTCAAGCCGCTGCCGGGGGCGCTGCTGACGTTGTTCCCGCGTCATCCGGAAATGGCCGCACTCGCGACGGCGCAGGCGAAGCGGGGAAGACGGTGCGGCCGTTTCGGTGCGTGCACGCGAAGTCGCTCGTGGTCCACGGGCGGCTGGCCTTTGTGGGTTGCCACAATCTCGATCCGCGCTCGGAGGATCTGAATACAGAGGTGGGGTTGCTCATGGAGGACGAGGCGTTCGCGGCGGACCTGGGCGCGGAGATCGAACACGAAACACGTGCAGTTTTGAGATCAAGCCGGCCGCGCCGGCCGTGGCGCCGACCCACGCGGATTCTCATCGTCACTACCGCGACGTCGGGCCGTTACCCGGGACGGACGGGTTGCTCTCGACGAAGGAAATTCTGCCGCGGCTCTCCAAGGCGGTCGGGGCGCCGCTCACGCCGATTTTGTGCGGCGTGAAACCGTGACGGTCGGTAATTTTCAGGGGAAGAATGGATGACGCCGTGTGGGGCATGGCCGCGCCCTCGTTTCCGGGCAGGCAAGGGATCACGATCTCAGGCGCGGGCATTTGCCGGCTTCGCACGGAAGACTGCGGCGAGTGCGTGGGCGGCGGGCTTGAGGCGGTGCTCGCAGTCGACGATCGAGGTGTTGGCGAGGCAGGGGAAGCAGTCGTGGCCCATCCAGACGAGAAATCCGCCGCAGCGGGGGAACCGGGCTTTCGTGTAGCGCGCAGCGAGTGCGAGGTCGTCGGCCTGTTCGCGCTGGGTGAGTTCGATGTAGCGGGCGAGGGCGGCGTCGGGCGAAAGATTAGCGAAGGCGGGGGCAAAGCGGTCCCACTGCGTCCACCAGCCCGAGGAATGTTGCCAGAGGGCATGGGTGGGCGGCCAAGGGGAATCGGAACCGGAGTAGCGGAGGATCAGATCGAGGGAACTGGCGCCGGCGACGCCGACTTCGCCGCGGAAGAGCGAGTCGTCATCGCGCCAATAGTTTTCCCAATCGGCCTGGGCCGGGAAGCCGCCGCGGCCCCATGGGCCATGGACTTCGTGGTGGAGACCGCGGCCGAACTCGGGTGGGGTGGAATGGAAGCGCGGACCGAAGGGCGAGGTGGGCAGAAAGCGGTGCGTCGGATCCTCAGCGGCGACAAGGGCGGCGAGCGCGGCGAGCGCGGGGTGTGCGAGATCGAGCGGACGGCGACGCGGACCGTCGGGGGTGGACTCTTCGGTGTGGAGTTCGTTGCCGCCGCACCATTGGAGGAGGCAGGCGTGATGTTGGCGCGCGCGGATGAAATGGCGCGCGATGGACGTGAGTTCGGCGATGAAGCCGGAGTCGTCGGGCGGACGGCTGTCCATGCCGGAGGAGGAGAGGGGGAATTCCTGCCAGACGAGGAGACCGGCGTGATCGCAGGCGTCGTAGAACGCGTCGGTTTCGAGCGTGGCGCCGCCCCATACGCGGAGGAGATTGCACCCGAGGTCGCGATAGAGAGCGACGAGGCGAGCCGACTCGGTCGACGTCGTATCCGGGTAACACAGGCGGATCGGCGTCCAGTTGACGCCCTGGAGAAAGAGCGGACGACCGTTGACGACGCAGAGCCACGGTAGCGCGTGAGCCGGAGCTCCCTCGCACGGTTGCCAGTCGACGTGCTTGAAGCCGACGCGGCGTTGCCAGTGCTCGTGCCGTTGGCCGTCGAGGAGGATTTCGACGGTGAAGTCGTGGAGCGTGGCTGCGCCGAGCCCGTTGGGCCACCAGAGGGCGGGCCGGGCGAGCTCGAGGGAGAAGGCTGCGGTGGAATCCGGGAAGAGGAGCGGAAACGTCGCGGTGCTGAGCGTCGAGCCGGCGAGGGCGAGGGTGAGGCGGATCTCGCCGCGGGTGGAAAGCGGGAGTCGCTCGGCGGCGAGTCGCACCGTCGCGCAGCCGAGGGTGAGATCGGCTGAGAGGGTCGTGGTGACCGTGAGGAGCGAACGGGTGGGCGTGGCGTGTCGGGCGAGAACGAGGCGGCCGGCGGCGCCGAGGGGCACGACGCGGACGGACCAGTCCCACCCGTAGTTGTAGCGCGGCTTAAAAGCGCGGGCGCGCGAGGTGTAGCCGAGCTGACCTTGCTCCTCGGGCGGAGCGGCGAAGACGAGGGCGAGTTCGTGTCGGCCGGGCAGCGCGAGGCCGGCGGTGAGGTCGATCGAGGTCGGCCGATGCGGGCCACGGAATTCGGCGACGATGCGTCCGTCGATCAGGAGCCAGCCGGAATAGTCGAGTGCGTCGGCGTAGAAGCGCAGCGTGTCGCCGGGGGCGCAGCCGAGCGGAGGGATTTGCGCGGTGAACATCCAGTGGCGGTGTTCGACCCACTCGATGGCGAGGGAATTGCGGCCGATGTGCCAGTCGGGGATTGCGCCGGCGCGGCGGAGGTTTTCCTGCACACTGCCGGGCAGCTGCGCGGGAAACGGGCCGTGATCGGGCGCGAGGAAACCACCGGTCTCGGCGGTTTTCCGGAGCCGCCAGGCGAAGGGGCGCCAGCCGGTGAGCGTCCAAGCGAGGGCGGACAGATCGACGAGGAAGGGCGTCACGGAACGTCGTAGACTTCGACCAGCGCGATGCCGGCGCTGTGGGTTGCGCCGGAGACCTGTGCGGTGTAGGCCCCGGGCGCGAGGGTCGTGACGAGCGCGGAGTCGCGGGAAGCGGCGGGGAGAGCGAAGGCGCCGACGCGCGCGGCGGTTGCGGCGAGCGCGGGAGAGTTGGCCCAGTCGTCGTTCGCGAAGAGTTTGCTGCTACCGGCATAAAGTTCGAGCTGCGGGTCGGCGAGCGCACCGGTCACGCCAAAAGCGGCGAGCGTGGGACCGATGGCGCGGACGAGAACGGTCTTCGGGGTGGGGCCGGCGATGACGAAGCCGGTGATGAGACGGTCGGCATCAAGGCCGACGACGGTGCGGGCGGAGACGTTGATCAGACGCGGGGTAGAGGAGGAGAACGTCCCGGTGGGCGTGGCGTCGTAGATTTCGGCGAGGCCGACGCCGGGCGTGGCGTCGAGACCGCTGAGTTGGGCGGTGTAGGAACCGGCGGAAAAGGTCGTGCGGTAGAGCGCCGCGTCTTTGCTCGCGGGGCTCGCGAAGGCGAAGGCGCCGGTGGCGGCGCTCGCGGCGACCACGGCAGGATCGCCGGACCAGTTGTCGTTGGACGCGATTACGGACGGGCCCGCATAGATGGCAAGGGCGGGATCGGCGAGCGCCGTGGTTATGCCGAAATCGGCGAGGGTCGGTCCGGCGCCGCGGATGAGGAGAGGTTTGGGGCCGCCCGGGGCGCCGCCGCCGAGCACAAAACCGACGGTGAGCGTTTGCGCGCCGGTGCCGGCGAGGCTGCGCACCGAGAGATTGGCGAGGCGCGAGGGGGCGGTGGTCGGCGCGGCCAGCGAGAGGGTGGCGAGGCGAGTGGATACGGTGCCGAGCGCGTTGGAGACCGCGCACGTGTAGGCGGCGGCGTCGGCCGCTGCGACGTCGGTCACAAGCAGCGTGTCGGCGGTGGCGCCCGCGATCAGGGCGCCATTTTTGCTCCACTGAAACGCAGGAGCGGGTTGGGCCGACGCGCTGACGTTCAACGCGACGGTGGTCCCGGCGGGGACGCTGAGCGAGGTGGGGTGTTGGGCGATGAGTGGGGCCGAGTCGGGGGTGACGGTGAGTTTGAACGTGGCGGCGAGGCTACGGCCGCGCGTACCGGCGACGGCAAATTGCAGGCGGATCCGCGGCGAGAGCGAGACGACGGTGACGAGGGGGTCTTTGGTAACGAGCGAGTCGGCAGCGTAGGGGAGTTCGAGAGTGACGGGGGCGGTGGATTCTTGCGTGGGATCGGAGAGGCCGAGGTGAAGCTGGCCGTCGCGTTCCAGGAGCGTCAGCGAAGCGGCGCGGTCGCACGCGATGTCGGCGACGCGGGCGGCGGACCAGAAATTGATGCCGGTGGCTTTGAGCGGGCGGTCGCGGACGGCTTGAACGGCCGTGGTGTTGGCGAGGATTTCGATGTCGGGGGTTTGGGCGTAGGCGGCAGTCCGTGCAGCGGTGGCTCCGGGCAAAATGACGTAGGCGTAGTCGGCGCCCGTGCCCGTGAGTTGAGCGCCGTGGTCGAACCACAGGGTCAGGTAGGAGCGGGTCTGATTGGTGGAGCTGGTAAACGGACCCTGGTTGATATCGCTGTAACTGCCGGTGCGGGACTCGCGGAGCACGTGCAGGGTGGTTGCAGAGGGGAAGACGTAGCCGATGTCGGCGTTGCCGTAAGCGGCCTGCATCGGGACGGCGAGATGTGCGGAGGTGACGGCAGCGAGCACCTCGGTGGCGCCGGAGGTCGCGGCCCGCAGCGTGCCATTGGCGGTAAAGGTGGCGGGACCGGCGTTGCCGGCGGCACCGAGCAAGCGGTGCTCGACGACGGTCTCGATGCGGTTCGCGTTGGCGGTGCTCGTGACAATGCCGGCGCCGAGGTGGACGACTTCCTGATCGAAGAAAAACCACGATTTTTTGGCCCGCAGATCGGACTGAGCGGCCTCGTGATCGAGGCCGGCGCTGCCGAATTCGCCGAGGACAGTGGAGCCGCCGACCCACGCCCTGCTCGTGCGGGGATCGAGGGTGTTGGGCGAAGCGGTGCCGGCATTGGTGCGGGGGCGAGGGTCGACGGTGATGCCGGCCAGCCGGTAAGGATTGGCGGTGGGCCAGTATTGATCGGCGTAGTGGGCGAGGTCGCCGGTGTAGAGGTAGGCGGCGCCGTCACCGAGGTGCCAGCCGCGGAGATTCTCGGCGTTGATACTTTCGTATTTGGAAATCCGTTTCGACGAGAGACTGAGGGCATAGGCCCAGGTGCCGCGGTGATGGACGATGCGATCCATGCCGGAAAAAACGAAACAGCCGGTGAGTGCGGGCGCGGCCGGCAGCGACGAATCGTCAAGGAGCGGTTTAACGAGACCGGCGGCGGCGAGGTTGGCGGAAGTGAGGTAGGTGCGGAACGCGTCGGACTGAATGTGGCCCTTGACGAGCGAGCGGAAGCGGACGGCGGCGGCGGGATCCGCGAATTGGGCGACGCGGGCGAGGGCGGTGAGCGTGGGGTGACCGGCGGCGTGATCGGTGGAGCCGGCGCGGGAAATCTCGCGGCCCCGGGTGTGATCCATGATCGCGCCGCGAAACAGGACCGGGGCGTAGGCTTCGTCGACCCAACGGAACACGTTGGCGAGATTGGGATCGGTGACGTTCCACGGGGTGGCGGCGACGGCTTCGAGGACGGCGGAAAGTTCGGCGATCAGATAGAGACCATAGCCGCCGGTGTAGCTGTGGGTGTTGTGCTGGATAAACGAACCGTCGAGGTAGAAGCCGTCACCGGACGTGACGTAGGGGAGAACGACGGAAAGTTTGTCGCGGCCGCTGGCAAGGCGGGAGGGGCTTTCCAGTGCGGCGCCGAGACCGACATCGATCCGGGAACGCCAGACGCGGTTGGCGCCGGTGTTGGCAAAGGTGGGGCCGGCGGTGGATTGGTAGTAGTCCACCGCGCTCGCGTAGGTGTTGTAGAGAGAGGTGCGGGCGGCGGGATCGAGGCCGTCGTGAAGGCAGGCAAAGATGTCGACGAGGTTGAGCGGGACGGCGAGGTGCCAGGGAAACCAGTTGTCGTAGAAGCGGCGGTTGGGGTTGTAGTGGTTTGCGTTGAGCCACTGGAGCGCGGAAACGAGGTCGTCGCGGAGGGCGGGGTTGCCTTTGAGCGCGGCTCCGTTGGTCGCGTAGGCGGCGGCCAGTGTTTTCAGGCGGTCGTAAAGGGGCGTGATCGAATCGGATTTCGTGGGGGAAACGGGGAGGTCGTTCCAGAGCGATGTGCGCGTGGCGGATTTGTTGAGGGTGGACCAGTGGGTTTGGGCCGTGGTGTTGAGCGTGGTGACTTTGGTCGCGAGGACGGGATCGGTGGCAGCGAGCGTGTCGCCGCCGGTCTGCGCCGCCCGCAGGCGGGAGCGGACGGCGGCGTAGTCGGCGGGCGATTGAGCCAAAGCAGAAGACGACGGGAGCGTGGCGAGGAGCAGGCAGAGGAGGAGGAACGACGCGCGCATCAGAGGAGGACGCCGAAAAAGGCGAGGGTGGTGGTCGTCGCGATCCGGCCGGCATGAATGGCCGGCGTGGTGACGAGTTCGCACAGGTGCGGACCGGAGACGAGGTCGTCGGCGATGACGGTGGGGCGAAACCAGCCGGTGGCGCCGAGCCAGGCGGGGCGCTCACGCGCAGTGACGATCCACGCGCCGCCATCGATGCGATAACGGATTTCGCCGGAAGCGTGGCCGAAATCAAAGGCGAGGACGAGGCCGCGACCCGTGAAGGGAACGTGCAGCGTGGCGTCGGGCGCCGTGCAGTGGAGGACATGGTCGATCCATGCGTGCGCAGTCCAACGCCGGAGGGTCCAGGGGCCGTGGCGGGTGACGGTCGCAAGCGGGATGAAGGCGATGCGTTCCCAGACGCCGGGCGTGAGGGCCGGTGGGAGGAGGGCGGGCGAGGGAGCGGGAGAAGTCGCGGCCAGTGCGGCGTTGAAGAACGTGATGACGGATTCGGCGTAGCTGAGACTGCCGCGTTGTTCGGGATGGAGACCGTCGGGCAACCACTCCGACCAAGTAAGCCAGCCGGACTGCACCTGACGCAGGGAGTGGAGCCCGGCGTTGACGGAACCGACGCCGTAGTGCTCGGCGAGGCGTTCGAATTCGGCGATCGAGGCGGGCAACTGGCCGGCGACGAACGCGTCGAGCATCTCGGGGCGAAACGCGTGCACGAGGACGACGTCACAATCGGCGGCGAGCAGTTGGCGCAGCAAGCCCTCGCGAGTGCGGTTGCGGCGGGCGGTGGGTTGGTCGAAGTCGTTGACCGCGTATTCGACGAAGACGAGATCGCAGCCGTGAGTGAGGATGTCGCGCTGGCAGCGGAAGACGGCGAGGTCGCTGCCGGTGGCGCCGAGGGCGGCGTTTTCAATCGTGAATCGAACGGCGCGATAGGTGGCGGTGAGCCAAGCGACGAACGGTTCGGGCCAGCGCGTGCCGGTTTTGGCGTCGGTGATGGAGCCGCCCAGAAAACCGAGGGTGAGGTGGCCGCGGGCGAGGGCAGCGGCGGTACGTGCGAGCGGCCGCCGCACGCGGATGACCGGATCAGCGAGGTCGGGAAGGGAGCTCATGCCGGCGCGCGGAGGGTGCGCCCGCGGTGCCAGTTGAAGGACTTGACGAGGGTCGTGGTGGGGACGGCGGGTTCGCCACGGTCGTTGGTTTCGATCATGCGCATCAAGACC
Organism: Opitutia bacterium; assembly: GCA_947461205.1. GTDB lineage: Bacteria > Verrucomicrobiota > Verrucomicrobiia > Opitutales > Opitutaceae > GAS368. Next base: position 20,682 of record CANHJG010000024.1, on the reverse strand, counting down.
GCGGCGGCGATGGCCCCGACGCTGCGGGAGTCGATTTGGAGACCGCTGAGCTCGCGGGCGGGTTGCTCTTTATGAAAAAAAGCGATGCCGAGATCGCGCGGGACGCGGAGACCGAGCCGGCGAGCGGACGCGGGAAGTTCGGTTTCCTCCGTCAGGACGACGTCAGGGCGTTCGCGCTGCTGCCAAGCGGCGAAGCGTTTTTCATCCCAGCGGTCTTCCGGAAGAATGAGCGGCGGGACGTCTTGCCAGTCCGGACGGAGTTTGCGGCCGACGAGAAATGAGCCGAGGCGGCTGTGGTGGGTGCGCACGTCTTGCGAGGCGCGGAGAACGAGGCCGGGGCGGCGATAGCCAAGTTTTGCAACCTCCGTCATGACGCGCTCAAGGCCATAGGCGTGGTCGTCGACGACGCGGTGGAGTTCAGGTTTGGCCAGGGAGTAGTCGAGGGTGACAGCGGCGAACTTGTCCCACGTGAGCGGGATCGGCGGGAGATCGACGGGGAGCGGGGCGAGGATGATCCCTTGGACATTTTGGGTCCAAAGAATCTGACTCAGGCGCTCACCCTGAATCCCCGGCTCCCAGAGCCAGACGACGTCGCAAAGATAACCGCGGGCGACGGCGGCGGCGCGGGCGCCATCCAAGCAGCCGGCGGCGTAGTGGCTGCGACGCCATTCGTCGCGGGAGGGGAAGGCCGTGACAAAGGCGATCTTGGCGCGGAGCCGGGCGGCTTGACCGAGACTGCGCTGGGCCATGAGCGCGGAGATGAGCGGGTCGGGGCGGTAGCCGAGATGTTTCGCGGCGGCGAGCACCTGCTTCGCCGTCGCCCGCGGAATCATGGGGTGGCCGCGGAGCGCAAACGAAACGGTGGTCTGCGAGAGGCCGAGGCTGCGGGCGATGTCGTGTTGAGTGACCATGAGTGACGCGCGCCGCAATCACCGCGGTGCACAACCAGGGTAATCACGGCCCGACTGGTTGGGAAAGTAAACAAGCGAGCAACTCGTCGAGGGAGCAGGTGGCGACGTTGCAGGTAACATCGGCGCCCCCGTAGTAAAGGAAGTAAGTGCCGTTGATCAGAGCGTGACCGCAGGGGAAGCAGACGCCGTTGTAGAAACCGCGGGTTTCGTAGTCGGCGACCGGCTCGTAGATCGGACGCCGGGTGCGGTGGGTGACGCGAGTGGGATCGTCGAGATCGAGGAGGAGCGCGCCGAGTCGGTAATGTTTGTCCTCGCCGACGCCGTGGTAGATTTGGAGCCAACCGTGCGCAGTGCGGAGCGGAGGATTGTTGGCGCCAATTTTTTGTTCCCAAGTCTCGAGACCTTGAGCGAGGAGGCGGAGTTGTTTCCACGCAAGCAGGTCCTCGCTGCGGGCGATCCAGATCGCGGGGTGGGCATTCGGATAGCCGGCGCCGTGCCACTGCATCGGGCGATGGAGCGTGATCCATTGACCACCGACGCGTTCGGGGAAGATGACCACGTCGCGCTCGTCGAGCGAAGGGTCGGTCATGCGGCCGGCGCGAATCCACGACTTGAAATCGCGGGTGAGGAACAGATGGGTCGAGGTCAGGTTTTGACGCAGAGCGGCCGGGTAGTCGGGCGGGAAGGAATGATGCAGAAGCGGGACCGCGGAACCGTTCTCCCAGTAGCGTCCGGGGGGAAACGGGCGAGAGGCGACGGTGACGTAGTAAGTGTCGCCCAATTTGATGATGCGCGGGTCTTCGAGGCATCCGCCATCGGTCGTGAAAGGGAGCGGTGAGGCGACCGGTGCATCGCTTGCACGGGTGAAGTGGTAGCCGTCGGTGCTCGTGGCGAGGCCAAGGTGGATCACGTGATCGGCGTCATTACCGGCCGCGCGATAGAGCAGAAACACCTGTCCGCTCGCGGGATCATGCCAGGCGCCCGGGTTGGTGGTGACGACGCTTTCCCATGGTGAATCGGATTTCGGCGCGAGGATGGGATTGCCGGCGAACCGGGTGAGTTGAAAATCGGTGGCGACGAGCATGGGAGCAGGAAGATAGTAAAAGGGCGGACGAGCCGGAGAGGCACGGCCGCCCATAGGAGTGCGGAGAAACCGGTGAACGCCGGACTAGAATTTGTAGTCGGTGCTCAGGCGGATGTTGCGGGGTTCACCGTAGGTGAATCCTTCGCTGACGTAGAGTTTGTTGGCCAGGTTGCCGACATTCAGGCGGACGGCGACGGCCCGCTTGTTGGCCAGCTTGAATTCCCTGGCGGCGGTCATCCAATACACGACGTAGCTGCTACTGCGCCGGCCGAGGGTCAGCTGATTTAGACCCGTATCGAGCCACGTGTCGTTCTTGTAGTTGGCACCAAATCCCACGCGGATGCCGTCGGCCGGGCCACCTTTGAAGGCGTAGTTGGTGAAGAGTGACGCCGACTGCTCCGGCGAGCGCGGCAATTCGCGGCCGATCAGGAATTCCCGGCCGACGGGTGCCCCGGTGATTTGGCCATCGAACTTGGCGAACGCGACTTGCGCGGTGAATTGCGAGGTGAATTTATACCAGGCCTCCAGTTCGATGCCCTTGCTTTCCTCGCCGGGTGTCAGAATGCCGTAGGTGCGGTTCAGGACAAAGTCTTGGAACTGACGACCGACGTTGGTGCGCTTTTGCGTGAAGAGCGTGACGGTGGTGGAAAGCGCATCGTTCCATTTTGATTTCAACCCGCCCTCAATGCCGACCGCGGTCTGCGAGGGAAGAAAGTTATTGTTGATATCGAGGAGGAACTGCGGGGCGTAGCTCGTGCTCTTATTCACGAACAGCATGTGCTGCTTCTTTTGATCGATCGCGACGCCGACGCCGACTTGGTAAACGTTGGCCGTCTGCGACGCCTGGCTCGTCTGGACGTGCGTGAGTTGGGTGGCGTTGGTGTTGGCAAAGGTGAAGGTGGTGCTCTTGCCGCGGGCGTAGCCGAGGAGCAACTGGAGGCGATCGTCGTAGGCGGAGAGGACTTCGCTAATGCGCTGGTTGGTCCATTTCTGGCGAGCGAGCGAGGGGCCGCCTTCGAGCCGCCACGGATTGGAGGGATCGGCGACGATGTTGCCGATGTTGAAGGCGTAGTTGTTGCGCGGGAAGCCGGCGTAGTCGGAGGCGACGGTGTCGCGCGTGGCCTTGAGGCTGACCGGATCATAGCCGACGTTGAGCGTGAAGAGATTGAGATTCGCGCCGTTTTGAAATGTTCGCCAGGTGCGGGCAAAGAAATCGTTCTCGTTGAATTCGTAGCCGAGCACGGTGCGGGTCTTGAAGGGGCCGACGTCATACTGGGCGAGGATGTCGCCCTTGTAACCGCGGATACGATTGCCATCCTGCGTCTCCTGGCCGCGGAAGGGCACGGGCACGAGACGGAATGGATCGCCGCCTTGGGGCACGACCTCATCGCGGTTGCGTTTGTTGTTCGAGTAGATGCCGCGGAACGTGATATGGTCCGTCAGGCGTGAAGTCAGATCAAGGGTCCAGTTGGTCTGTTTGTTGTTGGCGTGCGAGTAGGGACCAAAGGTGTAGTTACTCGCGCTGCCCTGACTCTGAGAGTAACCGAGGCCGCGCTTGGTCACGTCGGCGAATTCGGTGCCACCGGGCGGCGTCCACGCGATCGGTTGAAACGCGGCGAAGTGCGTATAGACATCGAGATGCTCCCACTCGAACGTGAGCTCGGTCTTCGGGAAGATACGCCAGAGAATCGAAGGGTTCACGGCTTCGACCTCGTTCTTAAACCATTTGAATTCACGCTTGTTTTCCGTGTAGGACAGCGGCAACCGGATGGCGACCTTGCCCGGCAGTAACGTGATATCGAGGTCGGTTTGCACGCGGTAGAAATCGAAATTGCCGACGACACCGGTGACGGCCCCGCGCGCGCCGACCTGATTGCGCATGGTGGGGCGCTTGGTGACGTAGTTGATCACGCCGCCCGGGTCGTTTTGGCCAAAGAGAATGGAGTTCGGCCCGCGAATGACTTCGACGCGATCGATGCCGGTCATGTCGTAGAGCCGGCCGCCGGGAGCGAAACCGTTGCGGCGCGGGATGACCGTAAAGCCGCGAGAAGAATACTGGGTATTGTTGCCGGTGCCCTCCGACGAGGTATTGTTCTGGTTGGCGATGCCGGGCGCTATCTTGCTGAGGCCGTCGGCATTCCAAATGCCGAGTTCCTTGAACATTTCCGAGCTGAACACGGAGATTCCCATGGGCGTCTTTTCCAAGGGACGCGAAATCAACGTACCGGAGTTTGACTCGGAGATGCGGGTATCCGAGCCATCGGACGCAATCGAAATGAGAAACGGTGACATTTCGACGACTTCTTCGGTGGCGGGTGCGACGGGTGGCTTGAGGGACTGCCCGAGGGCGGGCGAGAGCACTCCCACTGTCAGCAGGGTGCGAAGCAGGGTGGCGGACGATTTCATGGGTCAGGTGGGGGTTGAGGAGAACCGTCGCGCCACGGGTGTGGGCGGCGGAGGTTGGAACGCGCAAGGTAAATCCCGGCTCGGGTTGGCCTAGCGAGGGTGCCCGAACTTTTATCCATTAGTGGCCGGGCGGCACTGGCGAGGAAACGGCAGGGACAGGTGCGTTCCAGCGAGGGAAACCCGCCGTCTCCCGCTTGAACCAGCGGTAGACGCCAACCGCTCCGGCTAGGCCGATCCCCGCGCAAATCGCCGCGGCACCTGGACGAAGCAAGATTGAGTAGCCGATGGCCATGGTCGAGCCGAGGCAGAGGGCGAAGCCCCAGCAGATATCCATCACGTTTCGCGTGGTGAACGCCGGATCCAAGCGCGCGTCACTGGTGTGGGCGATGTCGCCCCACCAGCCGCCCGGGCGCACTTTGCGATAGAATGCTTCGAGTTTCGGCCGCGCAACGGGGGCAGTCATCAGCGTGGCAGCAACGGCGGAGGAGAGGGTGACGATGGTGAAGAGCAGGAGTTTGATTTCAAAGCGCATGCCGGCCCAGTCCATGCCGAGCACGGAGAAGGTCGGTGCGTAGGCGTTGAGTGCGACATTCACCAAGGCGCAAAGGAGTCCGGCGAAGAGGGCGGCGAGCTCGGTCCACGCGTTGAGGCGCCACCAGAACCAGCGCAGCACGGAAATGAGACCGGCTCCGGCGGTGAGGAGTCCGAGAAACTCCCATGCGCCGCTGACTGAACTCATGAGTGGGACCAGGCCCATGCCGGCGATGGCCAAGGCGACGGTGAGCAGGCGGGATGCGAGGACGGATTCGCGGGCGGAGGCGTGGGGACGGAAAAAACGCAGGTAGCCGTCCCGCATCAGATAGGAAGCACCCCAGTTTAAATGGGTCGTGATGGTGGACATGAATGCGGCGGCGAAGGCGGTGATGAGCAAGCCACGCATGCCGATGCCGAGGTAGTGGTTCATCACAAGAGGATAGGCGTGCGTGTCGGTGTGCGGGGCGACCAAGACCGGAAAGAGCGCGATCGAGACGAGGGCGACGACGGCCCACATCCACGGGCGGATGGCCTGCCAGACGGCGAAGAAGAGCATCGCCTTGATCGCGTCGCGTTCATCCCGACAGGCGCTCAAGCGCTGCATCACATAGCCGCCGGTGTCATGCCAACGCAGCGTGAGCAGCACAATGAAGCAGGCGAGATCGAGATTGCCGGAGAGGAAATCCGGAAACATCGAGAGCGTTTTGCCGCCATAGCCGGGCGCGACTTGGACCGCGGCGAGCACCTTGTCCATGCCGCCGAACTGAACGACAGCAATCACGGCGAACGCGATCATCGCTCCGACGGCGAGGATGAATTGAAACACGTCGGTGAGTACCGCGCTGAGGAATCCGCCGAAGACGGTGTAGATGAGGGTCACGCCCATGGCGATCGAGACGGCTGCCCATTGGTTAATCGGCATCATGATGGTCATGATACTCGCCATTCCCAGGGTGACCCACGCGATCGTGATCAGGTTACCCACGATGCCGCTCATGAAAGCGCGGACAGACCGCAGGACCGTGGCGGCGCGCCCATCGTAGCGCAGCTCGCAGAACTCGGCGTCAGTCATGGCTTCAAGCCGCCGCCACAGCCGGGAGAAAAGAAACACGCCGACGACGAGGGCGAGGACCTCGGCGAAGAGCCACCAGAGGCGTTGGAGTCCGCGGCCCCGCACGACCTCGGTGATGAACAGCGGCGTGTCCGAGGCAAAGCTGGTCGCAGCGAGGGAAATGCCATTGATCCACCAGGGCAGCGCACGGCCTCCGAGGAAATAACTGTCACTGTCTTTTCCGGCCCGCCGCATCAAAGCGAGACCGATGCCGAGGGAAAGGAGGAGGTAGGCGATGATGATCGTGTAGTCGATCCAGTGGAGGGCGTGCATGGGGTAGGTGAAGGCGACGGAGCGCGAGGAACAGAGCGCTTTGTTCGCAGCGAGGAAAGCGAAGGCATGAACGGATCCCATTCGGCCGCGACAATCCCAAAACGTAGCCCAAACCTTGCGGGCCGCGCGCGGTTTATCCAGAGCGATGAGCGTTCGAGGGGGCTGTCCGAGGGGGAGCGCGCCGGATTTTGCGCGGTGCCGCATACCGGCTACTAATCGATAGGAGTGAAATCGAACCGAACAAACGTCGGCGTGCTGGTCGTGGTTCACACGCTAGGTGCCGGGTAAATCCCGCGAGTTCAGGACGATTTGCTCGGCGAGGACGCGCGGGGCATTGGGGTTGCCGGCGCGGGCCCCAAGTGCGTTTTGCGCCTCAATTTGTTCGATGCGATAGCCGGCGGTCGTGATCAGGCGGTCGCCGAACCAGAAACTCTGCGCGGCGAGCATAAAAGCATTCAGTTCCTTGCGCGTGAGCCCATGGGTCTTGGTGCGGGACGCATCGGTCGCGTGGTCGTCCTTGCCGGCGAGATTGCAGGTTGGAACCTGGCTGGAGCTGTTGCCGGGTTTGTCATCGGCGAACTCGCCCCCGGTGGGGTCGTCCTTGGCATTGGTGATGGAAATGCCCATCGCTTTGCGCAGGTGAGCGCGAGAGTCCGTGCCTCCACCGCACCGCAGGCGCCCGGAAGCGTGCAGGATATTTCCCGAACGACGGCGGTACGACGGATTGGCGTCGCTCGGCGCGGACGACGGGCGGCCGTTCACGCGCGGAAGACGAACGGGATTAGCGCACCTGGCCGCGGGCGCGGACTTTGTCGAGGACTGCGCGCAACTCGGCGACTTTCGCGGGTTGGGCCGCGTGGAGGTTGCGGTGCTGGCCGAGGTCGGCGGCGAGATCGTAGAGTTCGCCCGGTTCGCTGTGGGGCTCGTAGGAGTTGGCGGAGTCGAACCCATCCGGCACACGGGAGACCGCGCCGGTCTTGGTCGCGACGTAGAGCCATTGCCGGTGGCGGAGGGCGTAGCCCTGGGCGTTGGTGTTGTGCACGATGGTGTCGCGGGGACCGGGCGCGCCGGATTTCCAGACCGGGAGAAAGTCGTAGCTGTCCTCGGCCGATTTGGCCGGGAGTTTGAAACCGGTGATACCCGCAAGCGTGGCCATGAGATCGACCTGGCTGAGCAACGCGGGGGAAACGGTGCCCGCCGGGATGACGCCGGGCCAGCGCACGACAAACGGCACGCGATGTCCGCCCTCCCAGAGATCGCGCTTCACGCCACGCAGCGGACCGGAGCTGCGGTGGGTAAATTTCTGGATACGTTCGTAGGCGTAGCGCTCGGCGCCGTTGTCGGCGGAGAAGATGACGAGGGTATTGTCGGCGAAGCCATGCGCCGCCAGGGCGGCGAGGACGCGGCCGACGGTGGCGTCGGTTTGCTCCATGAAGTCACCGTAGCCGCCGGCCGAGGATTTGCCGGCGAATTCGGGCGACGGCACGATCGGGGCGTGGGGGGAGGTAAACGGGAAGTAGAGGAAGAACGGGCCGGGTTTCCCTTTTTGTTCACTGATCCAACGCTCGGCGCGCTCCGTCAGTCGGGGCATCACGGCGGTGAAATCCCAGCCCGGCGCCATCGGACCGGGGCGGGTCTCCCAGTTGCCCTCGGCGGTTTTGGCGGAATTTTGCAGCGGGACAGACGGCACGGTCAGCACGCGATCATTTTCGAACCACGTGTAAGGCGGGAAATTGGGGACGTCGTCGCCGAAATAATAGTCGAAGCCGCGGTCGCGCGGCCCGCCCGAAATGGGTTTTGACCAGTCGAAATCGGCCGGGGCGTAGCCAGTGCCCGGGGCCGGTTTGGCGCCGGGACGCTTGATGGCGTCCCAGTTCCAGCCGAGATGCCATTTGCCGATACACGCCGTGCGGTAGCCCTGGCGTTGCAACATCGCCGGGAGGGTGAGCTCGTTGTCGAAGGCCGGCGGGCCGAAGCTGTCGACGATGCTGTGGAATTTTCGCCAGTGGAAGCGTCCGGTCAGCAGCGCATAGCGGCTGGGCGTGCATACGCCCGAGGAGCTGTGGGCGTCGGTGAACCGAAGGCCGTCGCGGGCGAGCCGATCGAGGTGGGGCGTGCGGATCTTGGAGGCGGGGTTCTGGATCGCGAGGTCGCCGTAGCCCATGTCGTCGGCGTAGAGAATGACGATGTTGGGCGGAGCGGCGAAGAGGGGGGCGGCCGCGACAAGGACGGCGGCGAGGGCGGGGAAGAGCCAGCGGGGAATCATCGGTCGACGACAGGCGGGCGAGCGGCCCGTGGCAAGCGGGGACGTCGCCGGCGCGGCCGCGAAATCAGGGCGCGGCGTTTTTCTCCAGCCCGGTGCGGTTGATCAGGCCGCCGAAGGGGTTGTTGCCGAAGGCGGGCGCGATGAGACCGCGATTCCACTCGGCGGAGGCGGCGGCGAGGCGCGCGGCGATGGCGGGATGCGCCGCGGCGAGGTCGCGGGATTCGCCGAGATCGGTGGAAAGATCGTAGAGCTGGGGGGCGTTCTGATACGTGCGCAGCCATTTCCAGTTTCCTTCGCGCACGGCGAAGGCCTCGCCGCCATCCATGCGCCAGAAGAGTCGCGCGTGGGGAGCGGAGGCCGCTTGGCCGGTCAGGAACGGCAGGAGATTGACGCCATCGAGGGGAGCGAGCGTGGCGTCGCGGGTGGCGCCGGCGGCGGCGAGCGCGGTGGGGAGTAGATCGAGCGAGATGACGGGTTGCGTATAGGTGCGGCCGGCCGGGAGGCGCGCGGGCCACGAGATGAGAAAGGGGACGCGGAGACCGCCCTCGAAGACGTCGCCTTTCTGGCCGCGCAGCGGCGAATTGACCGACGCGTTGGCGTTGCGCTTGGTCATCGGCCCGCCGTTGTCGGAGAGAAAAAAGATTAGGGTGCGGTCGCGCTGACCGGTGGACTCGAGGGCGGTGACAATGCGGCCGACGGCTTCGTCGATGGTGGCGACCATGGCGGCGTAGGTGCGCCGGCGTTCGTCGGTGATGGCGGCGAATTTCGCGAGCATGTCCGCGCGGGCCTGGAGCGGCGTGTGCGGGGCGTTGAAGGCGAGGTAAAGAAACCAGGGCTTCGCGTCGCGGGCGTGGCGCGTGACGGATGCGGCGGCCTCTTCGCCGAGGCGGGTGGTGAGCTCGCCGACCTCGGGCACTTCGGTGGAGTTGCGCAGGATCGGGGAGGTTTGTTCGGTGTCCGCGGTCGTCGTCGCCTTCTGGCCGGCGCCGATTTCCACTTCAGCCACGGAGCCCGGAAGGTAGCGATGGCCGCCCCCGAGAAAACCGAAGTAGTCGTCGAAGCCGCGGCGGTTGGGGTGAAAGTGCGGATGGGCACCGAGGTGCCATTTGCCGATGGCGCCGGTGGAGTAGCCGGCGGCGCGGAGAGCATCCGCGATGGTCGTCTCGGAGAGCGGCAGGCCGTGGGTGGCGGCGGTGGCATCCCATTTGGGATTATACTCGTAGCCGAAGCGTTGTTGATAACGGCCCGTCAAGAAGCCGGCGCGCGACGGGCTGCAGACCGGATAGGACACGTAACCGTCGGTGCAGCGGAGGCCGGAAGCGGCGAGGCGGTCGAGGTGCGGCGTAGGAATGTCGCGGGCGCCCTGGAAGCCGACGTCGTTGTAACCGAGATCGTCGGCGATAATCAGGAGAATGTTCGGACGCGCCTCGGCGGCGTAAGTCGAAGCCGCAATGATGGCGAGGAGGAGGGCGAAGAGCGGGCGGAAGGACATGTTCATGAGTGGACTGGGTGGGCAGTTTGGAAGTGGACCGAGGGGGGCAGTTTGGAAGCGGGGTGGGTGGGCCCGGGTCGGTGGGTGTGCGGATGAAAAGGGAGCGGGCACTACGATGCGCCGGCCGGGAGCAAGCCACCAAGGACACGGGAGCGGAGGGCGGGGGGCCTCATGAGGGAACTGAGGCTCACCAGTCCATGCTGACGGTCGTGACGTAGTGACGGGGGTCGGTTTTGCGTGGCCAGGTGTAGCTGTTGCCCTGGTCGGAATTGAGGCCGAGGACGTTGTTCACGTTGAGCTGGAAGGTGAAGTTGTGGCCGTAAAGTTTGCGCCGGTAGCTGGCGAACGGGTTCACCAAAATGTAGCTACTGGTCTTGGTCGCCGGGAGCACGACGACGCCCCCGGAGGAGAGCGCGGCGCGGGGTTTGCCCATCGCGTAGCGGGCGGAGGTGCCGAGGGCGAAGCCTTTGAGTTTACCCTGGGTGAAGCTGTAACGCGTGGTGATGTTGGCGGTCTCGCGGCGCACGGCGCGGACGTTGCCCTCGGTGTCGTCGAGGAGCTGTTGGGTGATGGCCGTGGCGTCTTCGGGGTCGAGGCCCTGGGCTTTGGCGGCGGCCCGGGCGGCGGCGAGGTAGGGCCGCACGAGTGGAAAGAAGCGGCCGAATTGCACGCGGTTCATCGAGTAGGTGGCGCGGACGGTCCACTGGCGGGTGAGGTTGAGCTGCGTTTCGAGCTCCCAGCCTTCGGTTTCTTGGTCGCGGTAGTCGCCCGTGCCGAGGAGCTGGTTGGTGGCGGGGAGGAGATCGTTGAGTTCGGTCTGCACGGCGGCGCTGAGGCCGAGGGCGTTGTTCTCCGAGGTGGTGTTGAAGCGCGTGAGGGTGGCGTTGACGCGGTCCTCTAGAAAATTGAAGCGCAGGCTCCACTCGTGGCCTTCGCCAGTGCGGGGGAGGCGGGGGCGACCGGAGAGTTCGAAGCTCACGCTGTCGGTGAAGAGCGAGGATTCGAAGTAGCCGGCGCCGAGCGAGAGCCACGGGAGGACGCGGAATACCCCGCCGTAGGACTGGTTGGTGGCATAGGTGCGGTTGAACGGTTCGTAAGGAACGTTATAGCCGGTGGCGTCGAGGATCGGACGACCCTGGAGGTCGACGAGTTGGGTGCCCCCGATGACCGGCACGGTGATCGGCGCGCGGTTGCGGTTCTGGCGGAAATAATCGCGACTGACGCCGGCGCTGGTGTGCAGGCGGCCGCTGAAAAAGGAGCCGAGCGTCGTCAGATTGCCGGAGCCGAGGGTCTGGTCGAAGCGCGTTTGCCCGGCGCCACTGCGGAAGAAGTCGGTGACGCCGGGAATGAGTTTGAGGCGCAGGGCTTCGTCGCTGTTGCCGTCGGCCAGGTAGTGGATCGGGTTGACGACGTTGTTGGCGAAGGAGGCAGCGGCGCCGGTGAGGCCGCGGCGCGCGATTTCCTGCTGCGTAAGCGCGAAGGAGAAAGTGTCGAGGTAGTTTTGTTCGTGGCGATAACTGGCGCCCGCGACAGCGCGGAAGGTGGAATTCCAGAAGGGCAGCTTGGTATCGTAAACCGCGGTACCCCGCCAGCCCGTGGACTTGTTGCCGTCGTCGGTGAACGTGGGCGCGTAGGCGAGGAAGAGTTGCTCAAAGCGCGGATTGGGAATCGTGGCGTTGGGGATGGTGGGATGGGGAAAAACGCGGTTGACGTCGATGAAGACGGCGCGGGAATTCATGCCCAGGGCCCCGGCGGAGGAATAGGTTTGCAGGCGGGTGGTGTCGTCGACCTGGCCGTTATGGGCGATGAGGAGGCGGAGGTGATCGCCCAGTTGATGCGAGAGCTCGATATTGTAGGCGTGGAAATCGGTGTCGTGCCGGTTGTCGGGGCCGGCCCAGTCCTCGCCGTCCGGATAGACGCTGTAGGGAATCGTGGTGAGCGGATAGCGCAGGGGATTTTGCGGGTCGGTGCCGGTGGCGACGGTGGCGCCGGTGAGGATGGCGGAATTGCGGTAGGTCGTGGAGGCGGTTGACTGCATGTCGTAGAGCGTGCCGCCAATATCGAAGTAAGCGTGGGTGTTGCCCGGGGCGGCGATGCGGCGCATGCCGATGCCGTTGACCTGGACGCCGGGGTTGAGGGGATCGGCATCGGCGGCGTTGGTGCCGGAGCCGCGGACGTAGGCTTTGATGGCGTCGTTGAGATGGAGCACGCCCTGGTTGTTGCGCTGGTTGCCGCCCTCATAGTTCACGTCGAGGCGGGTGCGCCGATGCTTGAAAGGCTCCCAGCGCAAGGCGCCGGCGAAGCCGCGGAAATTTTTCTCGGTGCGTTGGCGGAACTGCTCGACCTCGGAGTTGAGGGCGTTGAAGCGCAGGCCGAGGCGCGGGAGCAAGGGCTGGTTGAGGTCAACCGAGTAGCGCTGCGTGCCGAAGGAGTCCATGCGCACCGTCGCGGAGGCGCTGCGGCGGAAGGTGGCGCGCTTCGTCGAGACGTTGACGATGCCGGTGGGATCGACGTCACCGTAGGCGAGGCCGCCGGGACCGCGGGCGAACTCGATGCGCTCGGTGTTGTAGGTGTCGGCGGGCAAAAACCACGGAAACCCGTCGCGCAATTGCCGGATCGACGGGATGCCGCGGAAGCTAATCTGGTTGCCGGAGCGGGTGTTGACGGGAGCGCCGATGGAGCCTTGGTCGTTGTAAATGTTTTCCGCCCCGACCGCGAACTCGACGGCGCCGAAGAAATCGTTGAGGGCGAGATCGCTCAGAAGATCGGCGGTGAAGACGGAGATGGAGTTGGGGAGGTTGGCGAGTTTCTCGTTGGTGCGGGTGCCGGCGAGGGCGGAGGAAGCGGCATAGCCCTTGTCGTCGGCGGAGTTGACCTCAAAAGGGGACAGGACGACGGCCTCGTCCTGGTTGGCCGCGGCCGAGCGAGGCGGCGGCGCGGCGGGGACGGTCTGGGCGGCGAGGGACGCGGCGAACGTGAGCGCGAGGGCGAAGGTGACGGAGCGAGCGAGAAGGCGGGAGGGCGAGAAAGGGAGACAGGGCGAAGCAGGCATAACGTGGGGTCAGGAAGGGGGTGGGGAGGACGGACGAGGAGCGAAGTGAGACGATCGCGGAGAGGGTCAGCAAGCGGGCACTTGAGGGCTCGGCGGATCGGGGGCGCCGCGTACCTTCAAAAACCGAAGGGTGACTTCGGAGGCCGCCCGCTGGCGGGCGTATTTTCGGAGCGCGCGCCAGCGCTTAGCCTACGACAGATTGAATCGTTCCGGCGGAGGGCCCAAAGCTGAGGGCTTAGGGCTATACCGCGATCATGGCCTTGAGGACGGCGGGATTGCCGGCGATCTCACGGGGGAACCGCTCCGGTGTTTCCGCCAGGGCAAAGCGGTGCGTGATCCACGGCGTGGTGTTGAGGCGGCCCGCTTCGACGAGCGTGATAATGTCCCGGAACGTTTGGGGCAATGCGTTGCGGCTGCCACAGAGCGTAAGTTCGCGGCGGTGGAAGTTGGGATCGTTAAAGGTCACGTCGCCTTGGAACAGGCCGACGAAAACAATGCGGCCGCCATGGGCGGCGAGCTCGAAGGTCCCGGCCATCGATGGCGCGTTGCCGGTCGCGTCGATGACGATCGTGGGCAGATCGCCGCCGCCGATCGCCTTGATTTCGGCGGCGGCCGCGGGACCGGCCACGACGGTATGCTTCACGCCGAGTTGGTCGCGGCAGAAGGCGAGGCGGGTTTCACTGAGGTCCATCACGGCGAGGGTCGCGCCGGTGACGAGGGCGAACTGGATCACGCTGAGACCGATGGGGCCGGCGCCGATCACGAGGATGAAATCGTCGCGTTTCGGTTCGGCCCGCTCGATGGCGTGGGCGCCGATGCCGAGCGTCTCGACGAGGGCGAGTTGCTCGTAGTCGAGTGTCGCGGAGCGGTGAAGTTTGCGCGCGGGGAGCGCGAAGTATGGCCGCATGCCGCCGTCGCTGTGGACGCCGAGGACGTTGAGCGAGGCGCAGCAGTTGGGTTTCCCGCGACGGCAGGCGATGCACCGGCCGCAATTGAGATAGGGCTCGACGGAGCAGCGGTCGCCGGCGGCGAGGCCGTGCGGATCGCTGCCGGGATCGATGACCTCGACGCCGAGTTCGTGACCGAGGATGCGCGGGTAGCTGAAGAAGGGCTGTTTGCCGGCGAACGCGTGGAGGTCGGTGCCGCAGACGCCGATCCGGTGAACGCGCACGAGGGCCTCGCCGGGGGCGAGGGCGGGTTCTGGGCCGTCGGTGGCGAGGAAGTGGCCGGGTTTTTCGAGGACGATTTGGAGCATGGACAATCAGAGGGAGGGGCCCGCAGAACCCACGGGCGACGTAGAAAATCCAGACGGGGCCGGAGACGTTTGCGCGGTGGCAGGGAGGCAATCAACTCAGGCGATGAGCGGATCCCGGTTGGAGGGGAGGCCGCGGGTGAAGTTGTGGTTGTGAATCGGTTTCAGGAGATCGAGGACCTTCGCCATGAGTTCGAAATCGATGGGCTCGTCGAGGTAGGCGATGTTCTTGCGGATGTTGGCGGGGTTCGCGCTACCGACGAGGGTGGTGGCGATCCCGGGGTGGGCGACGCAGAATTGGACAGCGAGTTTCACGATGTCGGCCCCGATGGATTGGCAGTAGTCCACGGCGCGGCGGGCGCCGGCGACCATCGCCGGCGGGGCGGGGTGCCAGGCGGGCACGCCGCGTTCGGTGAGCAGGCCCATGCCGGTGGGCGAGGCGTTGATGATCCCGACGTTTTTCTCGCGCAGGTAGGGGACGAGGCGGTCGAGCGCGGTATCGTTGAGCTCGTAGCGGCAGAAGGAGAGCACGGTTTCGACGACGCCCGGGGCGGTGCGGTCGAGGATGGCGGGGAAGACTTTGAGCGGCAGGCCGGTAATGCCGATGTGCCCGATTCGGCCCGTGGTGCGGAGGCGCACCAGGGCGGGGAGCGTCTCGTCGACGATCTGGTTCAGATCGGCGAACTCGATGTCGTGGCATTGGAGAAGATCGATGTGATCGACGCCGAGACGGGCGCAGCTTTCGTCGAGGGAGCGGGTGATGCGCGCGGCAGAAAAATCGAACTCGCCGTCGCCGTATTGACCCACCTTGGTCGCAAGCAGGTAGCGATCGCGGGCGATGCCCTGGAGTGCACGGCCGAGGACAGTCTCGGCTTTGGTGGCGCCGTAATAAGGAGCCACGTCGATGAAATTCATCCCGAGATCGAGGGCGGTGTGAACCGTGCGGATGGCCTCGGTGTCGTCAGTGGCGCGGAAGACGCCGCCGAGCGAGGACGCACCGAAACTGAGGACGGAGACCTTGAGGCCGGTGTGGCCGAGCGGGCGGTAGTGCATGGGAAAGACGTGAACGTGGGGGAAACGGAGCGCCGGGGGAATGGCGGAGTGGGGAATATGCCGGGGAATTTTAGGCGATGAAAAATGGAGTCCTGGCCCTTGATCAAGCCGGGCGCGGCGGGACTGAAATCGCGGCCGGTGATCTCCGCCGGGCCGGCGTGCGAGCCGATCAACGTGGGGGCGGAAACGCCGGAATCGGCGGAACGGCGCGAGGAGCCGAGCTACGGCTGCGCGCTGGCGCGGCGGAAAGACTCGGCGTGGTAGTCGAACCACGTGGTGCGATAGAGCGTCACGAGTTTGTCGTGCTCGTGGGCGAGGCCTTCGACCTCGAGATAGGTGTGGTCGATGCCGGCGGCGAGGAGGGCGGCGTGGAAATCGCGGACGGTCGGCAGATGGCCGTCGTCGCGCGTGCCGCACGTGACGGCGATGCGGAGGCCGGATTGGAGGGCGGCGGCGTTTTGCTTGATGAGTGAGTAGACGTCGTTGGCGACGAAGTGGGCGCGGTCGGAGCCGAGGTAGTCGTTGGGGTAGGTGGTGGGTTTGGACGGATCGTAGAGGTCGAGCAGGTGCATGACGTTGCCGGCCTGGTTGTGCAGCGAGCAGAAGAGTTCGGGGTATTTGATCGCGAGGCGCGTGGCACCGCGGCCTCCCATGGAAAAGCCCTCGATGGCGCGGCCGGCGCGCGTGGGGATCGTGCGGTAGGTCGCGTCGATGTGCGGGAGGAGTTCGCGGATGATCAGCGTTTCCGCGGGATACTTTCCGTCGGCGGAATTTTTGTAGAAGGTATTTTTCCCGCCGTTGGGTAGGACCATGATCATGGCGGGCCAACGACCGGCGACGATGCCGTCGTGGAGAGCTTGCACGGCGGTGAAGCTGTGGAGCTCGTTGCCGCCGGCGCCGTGGAGGTTGTAGATCACGGGATAGCGGCGGGTGGGCTCGGTCGCGTAGCCGGGGGGAAGATAAATGCAGTAGCCGACGTCGCGGGCGAAAGCGTTGGAGCGAAAGGTGTGATGCGTGACGCCGGCGGGCAGCTGACCGGGTTTGGGCGGATTGACCCAAACGGTTTTGGCGTTGAGGGCCGCGATGTCTTTCGGGAGGCCGTGGTCGACGGCGGCGCGGAGGGGGGAAAGGGAGACGCCGAGCAGGAGAGAGGCGGAAAGAAGGCGGCGCATGGGGCAGCTATTTCGAGCGGAAGGTGGGGCTGAGGACGACCTGTTCGAGCAAATCGCGGAATAGGTAGTCGGAGGGTTTGGTGGCGGCGAGGATGGCGTCGACGGCGGGACGGTCGAGCGGCTCGACGCGCCGGCCGCAGGCGTAAGTAAGGAGACGCTCGGTGAGCATTCGGGCGAATTGGGGTTTCCGTTCGATGAGGACGCGTTTGAGGCCGGCGACGTCGGCGAAGCTCTGGCCACCGGGGAGCTCGCCGGAGGTATCGATGGGCGCGCCTTTCTCGTACGTTTGGCGCCACGCGCCGATGGGATCGAATTTCTCCAAGGCGAAACCGAGCGGGTCGATCTTGCGGTGGCACTCGAAGCAGGACGGGGTGTCGCGGTGCTTGGAGAGAATTTCGCGCATGGACTTTGCGCCGCGGATGTCGGGGTCGATGGGCGGAACGTTGTCGGGCGGCGGGGCGGGGGGCGTACCGAGAATGTTTTCGAGCAGCCAGACGCCGCGGATGACCGGGGAGGTTTCCACGCCGTTGGCGCTGACGGTGAGCACGCTGGCTTGGCCGAGCAGGCCGCCGCGCTGCGTGGGGTCGACGGGAATACGACGAAATTCGTGGCCGCTGGCGCCTTCGACGGCGTCGGACAAACCATAGAGGCGCGCGAGAGGGCGGTTGACGAAGGTATAGTCGGCGTCGAGGAAGCGGACGATACTGGCGTTGCGGTCGAGGAGGTCGCGGGTGAAGAGCTGGGTCTCGCGCTTCATGGCAGGCTGGAGATCCTGCGCGTAGTAGCGGGCGAAGGTGCCGCGGTCGGGCGCCATGTCGCCGAGCGTGCGAAGGTTGAGCCAACTATCGATGAGACCGTGGACGAAGGCGTCGGCGCGGGGGCTGGCGAGGAGGCGGCGCGCCTGCGCGAGGAGGAGGCTGGGCTGGAGAAGTTCACCCGAGTTTGCGGCGCGGGTGAGCTCGGCGTCGGGCGTAGTGGACCAGAGAAAATACGAGAGGCGTGCGGCGAGAGCGTGGGCGTTGAGCGTGCGATCGTCCGGCGCAGAGGGCGGATCCGAGGCGGGCTCGGCGAGGAAGAGAAAGGCGGGCGAGCAGAGGACGGTTTTGAGGCCGTCTTTCAGGGCCTCGAACGCGGTGTGGCCCGCTTGCTGGCGGCGGTCGACGACGGCCAGGAGGCGGTCGATTTCGTCGGGGAGGACGGGGCGACGGTACGCGCGGGTGGCGAAGGCGGTGAGGATTTCGCGGGTGCGAGCCGGAGCGAAAGGCTGGTCGCCGAGGACGGCGCGCTGGCTCGCGGTGGGCCAGGCGGGGTTGAGCGGACCGCGGATTTCCACCGCGTGAATGCGGATGTGAGGAGGGAAACCATAGCGCTGGACGACCTCACGGGTCACCACGATGCCCGTCGTGTCGCGCACGTCGGCGGGGAAGGAGGACTTGTATTGGCGGAGAATACGACCCCAGGCGTTGCGGATGCTGAGGGTGCCGTTCGGGAACGTGAAACGCGGGGTGAAGCCCCGATCGAGCCAGACACGGAAGGTGTGCCACTCGGCGACGTCGTCTTGGACGATCGTTTCGCCGAGCTGAGGCTCGATCGGTTGCGGTTGATGGAGCGGGCCGACCTTGGCCTGACCGGCGACAACGCCGAGGCGAAAAGGCATTTCGGGATCGGTGCCAAATATTTTTGGGTCGTAGGGATGCCGGCGGTTTTTCGCTTCGGCTTTGACGCGAATCTCGTAGTGGCCGTCGGCCGGCACACCTTGGGCGAAGGCGAGGAGCGGACCGTAGGCGCCCTCGTGTTGCGTGGACAGCGCTGACTCATAGAGGCACATGTAGCGGAAATTTTGCACCTTGCCGTGCGAGTAGCGGAGCTCGGGTTGTTGCTGGAAATTATCGGTGAATCGCCAGGTGCTTTCGCGCGGAGGTTCGGGGGTGGAGAGCGCCTTTTCGACGATTTGATCGGCGGCGTCGACGTATTGGGCGAGGAGGTACCCGGAGGTTTTCAGGGCATCGCCGATGGTGTCCATGTGCTGGACCGACTGGTCGCGCGGGAACTTGGTCGTCGGGTCGAACATCGACACGTTGAGCGCGAAGAGATCGCTGATCGTATTGAGGTATTCGCGCCGGTTGAGGCGGCGCAGGACGGTTTTTCCGCCGGTGCTGGCGAGGCGGGTCTGGGCGTCGGCGGCGAGTTGCGTGAGGTGCGCGACGACCGCCGCGACCTCGGCGGGGGCGGGATGCTTTTTCGCGTTCGCGGGCGGCATCTCGCCGAGGTTGAGCTGGTCGATGATGTCCTGGACGTCGATCAACGGGTCGGCCTTGAGGATCGGGAACGCGAGTTGGTCGAAGCGGCGATCGCCTTTTTGTTTCTCCGGGCCGTGGCACTCGGCGCAGTAGGTGCCGAGGAAGGCGCGGATGGCGGGCGCGGTGGAATCTTGGGCGACGAGCGGGGCGGGCGCCGAGTAAGCGAAGGTGGAGAGCAGGGCGACGCTGAGCAGGCGGCCCAGGAGGGAAAAGCCGGTCACACCGAGCATGTCAGGCGAGGTCGAGGCCGCGGAGCGTGCCGGTGCTGAGGGCGAAGCGAGGGGTTTCGACGCCGAAGCGTTGCAGCAACGTGAGGTAAAGGTTCGAGAGCGGCACGCGGCCGGCGCCGGCGGTAGGATAGGCGCGGTGCTCGCCGTGTTTGAACCCGCCGCCGGCGAGAATCAGGGGGAGATTGGAGTTGGTGTGGGCGTTGGCGTTGCCCATGCCGCTGCCGAAGAGCACCATCGTGTGGTCGAGGAGGTGACCGTCGCCGTCTTCGAGGGATTTCAGTTTCGCGAGGAAGCGGGCGAACTGCTCCATCTGGTATTTCTCCAGCTTGAGGAGACCGTTGATGTTTTCCTGCACCTGGCCGTGGTGGGACAGCGCGTGATAATCTTTGCGGAGGCCGAGGGCGGAGGCTTCGAAGCCGCCGGCGATTTCCAGGGTGGCGATGCGGGTCGAATCGGTCTGGAGCGCGAGGGCGATCAGATCGTAGAGGACGGGGAGGTCGGAGACGAAGCCGGTGTTGGCGGGCTCGGGCATGCCGGGCGACGGCTTGGGGACGTGGGCCCAGCGTTTGCCGAGTTCCATCTGCCGTTCGACGTCGCGGACGGAGGTGAAATACTCGTCGAGTTTTTCGCGATCGCGGCTGTCGAGCTGGCGGTTGAGCGATTGGGCGTCGCCGTGCACGGCATCGAGAATAGATCCTTGCAGGTGAAAACGGTCGCCGGAGCGCGCGAGGTCTTGGGGGCTCTCAGTGATGAACAGTTTTCGGAAAAGTTCCTTGGGGCCGGGAATGGGCGGGACGCGGGTGCCGCTGCGCGTCCAACACATCTGACAGCCGCCGTGGAGGCCATCCTCGGAGCCGATCGTGAGCGCAGAGAAGCGGGTGGCGCCGCCGATGGTCTCGGCGGCGCGCTGGTCGACGCTGATATTTCCCTCGGGCATCGATTTTGCGTCCATGCTGCGCACGCCGCTGAGGTAGGAGTGAATCGCGAAGTGTCCGCCTTTGAGCCCGTGATCGAGTCCGGAGAAGAGCGAGAAATCGGGGCGGTGCGGGGCGAGCGGTTGAAGGAGGGACGGGAGGGCGAAGTCGCGGCCGGTGGCGGCGGGGAAGAACTCCGGTTGGTAGAAGCCCAGCATGTTGCCGATGGCGACGAGGCGCTTGGGGCGGGTCGCCCCGATGGCGGTGCCAGGCTTGCTCGCGACGCCGAGACCGGCCCCGAGCACCCGCGTCGAGAGCGATTCGAGGAGGGGTAGGGCGAGGGAGATGCCGGCGGCGCGGAGGAAGTAGCGGCGATTGACCACGTGGGGCGACGGTTTCATGGGTGGGAACGTGGCGGGCAAGACGCTGGTCGCGGGAGGGAGGATGCGAGTTTAGGGGAAACTCTTCTGCGGGCCGGCGACGTCCGCGCGGACGGTGCCGTCGAGGGCGATGAGGGGTTGGGGCTGGGCAACGCGGCCGAGAGCACGAACGCCGGGGCCGATGCCGTCACGGCCGAGGTCTGACTTTGAAGCGTCGGCGATCGCGGTGAGGCGGGCGACGATTTCGGGGTG